>CADCJM010000042.1 GCA_902801755.1 Oscillospiraceae bacterium | reverse complement strand
CGGCCTCTTTTGCTCTTATTCTCTTAATTCTCTCGGTCGACGGATAGAGACTGCCAAGCTTATGGTACGCGTCGGAATAATCGTAGAGCTTAAATCTGATCTGTCTGTCAAGAGAATGATCCATATGCATGGCCGGCTTATAGTCACGGTCCAGCGCATTGGTGAACAGCTTCACGCACAAATGGATCAGCCCCACCAAAGCAGCGGGGATCATAAGCAGCAACGACGCCCATCTTCCTTCATTATCAGGCGAAGTGTTCATGAAAAACAGCATCGCAAAAGTGCAGATGATATAGGTCCCATAAAACACTTTCGGAAGCCAGTCTGCCATGCCGTTGGATCTTTCCGTACGGTTGTCAGCCACCATCTTGGCATCAACTTTTTGCTTGGTAGCTTCGGACCTTATCGCCTGCTGTTCCTTACGCAGTCTTGCTACCTCTTCTCTGATGTCAACCATTTCCATGAGCTTTTCAAAATACATGGAAGTGTTCTTGTCAGAATTGTTCTTTGCATTGACAAGAGCCTTCTTGACCCTGACCACATTGTAAGCAGGAAGCGTATCCGGATTCTCGAGCTTTTCGACAGTAGTGATCCTCATATCACTAAGAACACTGCCGAGATTGGCTTCGAAGTTATCCGGTTCATTCACAAGAATAGAAAGATACTTCTCCTTGGCCGCATTATAGGACTTCGCTTTCAGCAATTCCTTAGCCTGTTCCATGACCTCTTCGCCATGGAAATCCAAAGCTTCGAATCCCGTTCCGCAGAAAGGACATTCGAAGAATTCCTGGTCACTGTCAAAGACAAGAACACCTGCACATTTGGAACATGTATAACTCTTTAATCCCGCCATGTTATCACCCTCATACACACGACAAAAAATCCCTTATTAAACTGCCGGACGATCGTCATCAAGATCACCCGGCAGAACCACCTTTAATATATTAACATGAAATTTAATCTTTGTACTTTTTTAATGCTTCCTGCATCTTCTTGTTCTCTGCGTTTTCTTCAAGCCTCATAAGAAGCGCGCTGACTCCGGTGCAGACAGCAAAAGAGATGATGAATCCTATCCACGCCGCAGCATTATCTATCGGGAACCACCCGAAGATGATGACGAATGCGGTGATAGCGATCAGAATGGTCACAAAGAATAAGATATTGCGGATGATCAATGCGAGATCCTTGATAAGGATATCGGTGAGGAATATATTCTGCGCCGCAGTGATTATCGCTGCCATAAGCAGGAGCTGAAGAAGTGTTGAAGATAAAAGTCCCTGTGAGCCGAGTGTGAAAAGCGTGGAGATGCTTTTCGCTTCATCACCTACGATCAGATTGAATAAGACAAATATCAGGACCATGACTCCGTAGATCGCGAACAGCTGCCTTATGTAATCGAAAATGTTTTTCTTCTCTTCCATCATCTTAACCCCAGCTTTCTTCTGAGTTCATCTGAATACATGCGTGATACGACGATCTGTTCGCCGTTCTGCAGAGTGATCCTTATCTTGCGGTTAACGTCAGTCTTAAGGCTCCTGATCTTACGAAGGTTCACGATGCTCTGCTTGCTTATGCGCAGAAAATCACGCTCTATCAACTGCTGCTCGAGTTCATAGAGCTTAAGTTCTGACTCATAGGTATCGACGTTTGTGTATACGAAAGTCTTGCGGTCGACGGCCTCGACATACAAGATCTTATCGGTATCCAGAAGCACGGTCTCATTATCCTTCCGCACCGCTATCTGCATGTCGATCATGCGCATCATTGCGACCATCCTCTCGATGTCGTTATTAAGATGCGGTGCACGGATTATGACTTCTATATCGTCATATTTGCCGTCTATATCAAGATTGATCTTCATCATTCAAGTCCTTTTTTCCTGAAAGCCGCGAAAAAGAGCACGACCGCCAGCACTGCATTAACCACAAGGATCAGTATGCTCTCCGTCTTAATTCCCTCAAAAGACATTTGGTTCATCAGGACTCTGAGCTGCTGCGTATAAAAGATCCTGGCGACCTTCTCTATTTTATCATTGAACATAGCGAGCATGGGCGAAAATGAGAAAACCATCATGACCGGCACAAATAGAGAGGTCGCAGACATCTGGTTTGCAGAGAACACGCCTATGCACGCACCGATAACCACAGAGATCACTAATCCTGCTGCCATAATGCCAAGGTAGAAAGGAATATCTGATGCAGGAAGCCCTGTTGCCATTATCCCTGCGCCCGCCATGCAGAGCGTCCAGACATAAAGGCCGACGCCAAGAAGATATTCCCAGGCCTTGACATTTGCCATCGTCAGAACACGCAATGTGTTCTTTTCCTTCTCTTCTGAGATTATCGCCGCAGCCGATGTTATCGGTGCCATTCCAAGGAACATGACAGAGAACAGTTTGGTAAAGAACAGCTCCGGCATGTCAGGGATCTTGACCGCATTTTCCATCAGGAGAGTCATCGCAGGAAACATTATGAACTGGATAAGAACAGTCTTATTCTTCAATGTATCCTTCAGCTGCTTTTTAAAGATAACGCCAACATTATGCATATTTGATCTCCTCTTCTGCCTCAAGTTTTCTTCCGGTCAGTTCAATGAACACGGTCTCCAGTGTAGGTTCTGATGAATGTATCGTCTCGACCTTTCCCTGTGCTATAAGACTGCTGATCTTTTCTGCAGATTCCGCACCATGAGGTAAAGAGATCTCCTCACCGTTTTTAAGGTGTATATTTATCTTCTTCTGATGGTTATATCTTCTGCATATCTCAGAAGGTGCGCCGCAGTCGACGGTCTTCCCCTCATTCAGGAGCGCTACATCATCACAGAGCACTGCCGCCTCCTCCATATTGTGTGTCGTAAGAAAGACCGTACAGCCTGAATCCCTGCGGTCCAGAATGAGCTTGTGGATATACTTCATCGTCATGGGGTCTAAACCGCTCGTGGGTTCATCAAGGAACAAGATCTTCGGAGACACCATGAACACCCTGGCGAGCTTTAATCTTGCAAGCATTCCTTTCGAGAGCTTCATCGCAGGCTTTCTGGCACTGTCAGAAAGACCGACTTCTTCAAGCGCTTTGCCTATGCCTGAATAAGGGATGCCGTAGATATCGCAGAAGATCTTAAGGTTATCTGCTACTGACAGCCTGTCATATACGCCATGGTCATCCATCATGATTCCGATCTTCTTCCTGTCCTCGCCGGTTAGTTCTTTTACGGACTTTCCGAAAACACTGACCTCGCCTGAATCAAACCCTAACTGTCCCGTGATTATCTTAATGAGAGTCGTCTTGCCTGCACCGGACGGACCCAGCAAACCAAAGACCGTGCCGGGCTTTATATCCAGATCTATCCCTGAAAGCACCTGTTTATCAGCAAAACTCTTGCATATTCCTTTTGCAGTGATCATATCCTGCCTCCTTTTTTCCTTTGCTGTCACGAAAATAACAAAGTCCAAAAGGCCGTTCAACAGCATTTGACACAAGTTGCCGGTTAAGATGCATAAGTTGCCAAAACCGGGTGCAACATTCTTAATCCGCAAACTGTATTTAAGGTATAAACGCTGAAAAAGGCATTAGGCCATAAACAGCATTTAAACATGAGGAGGTGTTTAAAATGAAGAAAAAGGTATTGGCAGCACTATTGACAGGAACAATGCTCATTAGCGCAACAGCATGCTCAAGCGGAACATCAGCTTACGAATCTGCAGCACCACACTATGAACAAACAGTCCGGGCGGAAATTGATTCTTACGTGGGATATGAGTCAACCACGGTCGCTGCCGAGAATGGTGAGAACTTCAACACTGAAGAATACAACATCATCAAAGAGAACGGATTCGTTGATGTTGCACAGTCTCCCCTTTCCACATTCGCTGCAGACGTTGATACAGGTTCATACTGCAATTTAAGAAGAATGATCAACGGCGGATGGGATCTTAAGAATGTAGCTTCTTCTATTAGAACAGAAGAAATGGTCAATTATTTCGATTACAAGGTAGAAAATACAGATAATATCTTCAGCGTTCAGTATTCAATCGGAGACTGCCCCTGGAATCCCGCCAACAAGGTCCTGATCCTTACCATGCAGGCCAACAGCGAGATCAATGTTCCCAACGAGGGCAACAATTATGTATTCCTCATCGACACATCCGGCTCCATGAACAGTGATGACAAGCTTCCCCTGGTAAGGAAGAGCTTTAAACTCCTGGCAGGAACACTTACATCAAAAGACAGAGTATCAGTTGTTACTTATGCAGGATCTGCAGCTACACTTCTTGAAGGCTCCAATGATTATAAGGAGATCTGCAAGGCAATCGACAGCGTAACCGCAAGCGGTGGAACTAACGGTTCCGGCGGAATCACTGCAGCTTACAAGTGCGCAGAAAAGAACTTCATCAAGAACGGCAACAACCGTGTGATCATCGCTTCTGACGGCGACATGAACCTCGGCATCACATCACAGTCAGGTCTCGTAGATCTCATCAAAGAGAAGAAGGAAACAGGCGTTTTCCTTACAACTTTAGGCTTTGGCACAGGCAACTACAGCGATGCAAACATGGAATCAATAGCTGACGCAGGAAACGGCAACTATTTCTACATCGATTCCATCGACGAAGCTGAGAGAGTCCTCTGCGAGAAGCTTAAGCAGACAACAGTTACAGTTGCCAAGGACGTTAAGTTCCAGGTCGAGTTCAATCCCGCTGAAGTAGCATCCTACAGACAGATCGGATACGAGAACAGACAGATGTCTGCACGCGACTTTAACGACGATAAGAAAGACGGCGGCGAGATCGGTGCAGGCGCACAGGTAACAGTCTGCTACGAGCTCATACTCAAGGGATCTGCAAACGATACAGGCTCCGGTCTTAAGTATCAGGATACAGAGCTCAATGACAAGGCAAAATCCGGCGAATTGTGCACAGTAGCCGTAAGATATAAGGCACCAACTTCTGATGAGAGCACAAAGCTCGAATATCCTCTCAAGGATAACGGAATCAGCAACGGCGAAGACTTCAACTTCATCTGCGGCATCATCGAGGCATCAATGCTCATCAGAAACAGCGAATACAAGGGTAATGCAACATTTGATTCAGCATATAAGCTCGCAAAATCAGGCGCGAACAACAACAAGTACAGAGAAGAATTCTGCACACTCCTTACAAAGCTTGGCGCTGATTTCTAACAGACCATTACAGCCCATATAAGGACTCCTGATAAGCCCTGAAAAACAGTCCCTGAGGCATCTGCTTCAGGGACTGTTGATGTTTGCATATTATTTTCAGATAAATGAGGGATCTATAAACTCCACACCGTTTTTGAGCAGTTCCTCAATGAAGATCTTATAGTAACCTGGAACAAGATCTTCTGTGTCATCGTGAGCGTGAAGAAGCAGAATGTGGGAGCTGTTATCTTTAAGAAGCACAGCACCGTCTTCAGGATCTTTATCGTAGATCCTCTTCATTACGTCTTCCAACCCGAATCCGCTGCCTTTTCTTATGCAGTATTCAGCAAAATCGAATGTCCAGAAGGTATCGATGTCCTTATCAAGGCCTCTCTCGCTCCACCACGGATACTTAAGATCTTTATCATTGACCTTGTCAAAACCGTTATCTTTAAGGAAAGCCTGAAGGAGATCCTTTTTATCACCGCCCTTGTCACCATAAGGGAAACGGAACGGCCTGAAGCGCCTCTCGACACCTGCCTGCTCATAAAAACGGTTCAGCACTTCCTCATTCTTTAAGATCTCTTCCTTTGCTTCATCGAAGCTGATCTCCGAAAAATGCGGATGCGAATAGCTGTGGTTGCCTACGATCATCCCGTTCTTCAATGCATAAATAAGTTCGTCAGGGTGATTTTCCGCCCACTGCCCCACCATGAACATAATGACTTTGATATTCTTCCCGCACAGATAATCGACGATCGCCGGGGTATTCTCAGATGAGACATCATCTATAGTAAGTAATGCTCTGATCATATATCTCCTTCCGGTAAGATCACATCTGGTGTCTTACTGTCTTGTATTCATCGCCGTCCTTATAGAACGGGCATTCTTTGCTCGGATGGCTCGAAAACCTTACGACTTCATCTTCATCAAGATTCAAGTCGCACAAAGCTTCGCCTGTTTCCTCATCTATATATGCATATTGGCATGTCTCACAGCTGGCCATAGAAACCTCTTATTCTCCAGTGTAATCGCTGGGCAGGAATTCCATTACTTCATCATCATCCGAGAACTCGGTAACGGTGCCGTCATCAGCATCCAGTTCATCCTTAGGTATAACAGATCTTATTACGGCGGTAACGACCTCGTATTCTTCCATTAAGGAATTATGTTCAGTCTTGATCATTCCGCTGTCTTCCGCATTTGCAGCTGCCTCAAGCTTTGCTGCACGGAGTGATAATGCAGATGCGCCGATCATCTTGGAAGAACTCTTAAGCGCATGGACATAGATGGAATAATCGTGCCAGTTGCCGGCATCGTAGCTCTTCTGCAGGTCGTGAGACTTTTCGATCTCACCATATGCGTATTCAGCAAGAAGCGAGCGGTACAAAGCCTCATCCTCCTGGCAATACTTAAGTCCTGCCTTTGGCTCGATTCCGACAGAACGGAGAATGGTATATACATCTTCAGAAGAGCCTTCCTCCATTGACGTCATCAAAGGCTCATCAACAACGCGTTCGACCTTCTCTTCAGGCAGATACTTCATGAGCATCTTCTCTAACGCGTAGTTGTCGATAGGCTTTGTAAGATAATCAGAAAAGCCCTCTTCAAGATAACGCTCTTTTGCACCGATAACCGCATCTGCAGTAAGGCAGATGACAGGGACATCACGGCTCATTCCGTTCTCATCATCGCGTATCTTATGGAAGGTTTCCGTTCCGTCCATTTCAGGCATGCGCTGGTCCATAAAGATAATGTCGTATCTTGTCTTTGCTGCCATAGCTACTGCATCAGCACCGGAAGTGGCTGTATCGATCTTCATCCTGGTGTTCTTAAGGAGATTAACAGCAACCGTAAGATTGATCCTTGTATCATCAACGATAAGGATATGTGCGTCAGGCGCCCTGAATGATTCCCTGTACGGCCTGTCTCCCGGGAGGTGCTCCTTAAGACGTGTCTGGAAGTCGCCGATCGGCTCATCAGATACGACCTTCTGCGGGATAGATACAGTAAAGATAGAGCCCTTGCCGTATTCGCTCTCGACTTCGATAGTACCGCCCATGAGATCTACCAGACTCTTGGTTATCGCAAGTCCTAAGCCCGTGCCTTCGACGGTGCTGTTGCGCTCCATCTCCAGGCGCTCGAACTTGTTGAAAAGAACTTCTTTATCTTCCGGCTTGATACCGATACCGGTATCCCATACCGTAATAACGAGAATTATCTTATTGTCTTCAGCCTTCTTCGAGCGGAGTTTAAGACTTACGGAACCCTTGTCCGTATACTTGACGGCATTATTCAAAAGATTGGTAAAGATCTGACGGATCCTGACCTCATCACCTGCAAGTTCGTCAGGGATCTGAGGGTCCACTTCCACAGTAAACTTGAGTTCCTTGTCCTGAGCCTTGAACAGGATCATGTTATTGATGTCGTTTATAAGAGAACTCAGCTGGTAAGGCGCTTCAAGAAGGTCCATCCTTCCCGCTTCGATCTTGGAGAAATCAAGGATATCGTTAACGATGGCAAGAAGGTTATGGCCGGCCTTCTTAACATCACCTGCATAGACACTGATATTCTCAAGAGATTCCTTAACGAGCAGCGGATCGCTCTCGGCATATCCCATAGCTTTGTGGTCTTCTCTTAAGATCATCTCGTTCATTCCGAGGACAGCATTGATCGGAGTTCTTATCTCATGGGACATATTTGCCAGGAAGTCGCTCTTTGCATTATTAGCACTCTCGGCGCGGATCTTCTCTTCCATGAGCTGGCCCTGTGCTCTGACATATGGTCTCACCGTAAGAAGTGCAAGAACGGCACCTACAAGAAGCGATATGAAAAGAACAATTATATAACCTATTACCGTGGAACGTGTCTGGGATGAAAGCTGGTTCTCGAACCAGTCAACGGCAAAGTCTACTGCTACGATCCCTGCGACATTTCCCTCGTTGTCGAAAACAGGGCTGTAAGCACTATAGAACTCGCCCCACTGGTCTGTATACGGAGTCTCGTCCACAGAAGCCTTGCCCTTGCCGGCAATGGAGAGCGCTGCAGTATATTCGACAGGGTCGCCGTAGCTTGCAGGACTCACCTGGTCCAGATCCATCGTGAAAATGAATGTATCAGGCGCTGCTTCCTTAATGCAGTAAACATATTCAAGTTCAACATTATCTCTGAATACCGTAAGGGTATCGTAGATCTTGTTATAATCTTCGCTTCCGACAGTCTCCTTGGACAGGGTCTTCATCATCTCGCCGCTGACTGAACCTGATGCGCAGTTCGCGATATCGAGCATACGCTGCTGGATGGCCTTGCGGATACCGACTCTTGACCTGTAGATGGAGACTGAACAGAAAAGAATACTTGAGATGAGAAGAATGCACTCGACCATCAGTATTATCTTCGTCGACAGACTGTGCTTGGACAACACGGTACATTCCCTCCTCACTCATTTATTATTTTAATAATATAAACCCTGAAGGATATCCTAATCAATGCTGCGGAGGGTTTTTGGCCTATAAATCAACATTCTTTTATATGAGTCTGAATGCTGAATATGCATGCAAAAGAGGCTGCCTCATATGAGACAGCCTCTTCTTAATTGCTTATCGGAATTAACTTACGATATTAGCCTTCTGTGATAGCGCCTGTAGGGCAGGAAGCTTCGCAAGCACCGCATGATACGCAAACATCAGCATCGATGTTGTACTGTGTATCGCCCTGAGAAATAGCTCCAACGGGGCAGCCATCAGCGCAAGTACCGCAAGATACGCAAGCGTCAGAAATTACATATGCCATAAAAAATATCCTCCTATTCAGATAATGAGAAGATTATTCCATAAAAAATAAAATCCAACAAGTGAAAGAAAGGGTGTTTATCAAAAAACACCCTTTTTGCCAACTATTTATGACCTAAAAAACGACATCGGTCGGAAACCTTACCCCTCTTCACCGTCGGAATCGCTGTAAGAGCCGTTCATGTCAGGATAGTCGATAAAATCGCTCTTATTGGAATTATGCTTGACCATATCACCGTTAAGATCCTCAAGATCTGCCCATGAGAATTTCTCGATCTCTGTCTCAGCCTCAGATACGAACTTAACGCTAAGCGTCTCTTCGATATAGTTAACGTCTGTAACCTGGCCCATACCATGAGGTGTCCTGACCCTTGCACCGGGCTCAGGGAGTCTTCTGTGGGCATCATCGTAAGCTTCCTTCTCGAACTGGAGGCAGCACATAAGTCTTCCGCATGCACCGTTGAGCTTGCCGGGATTAAGTGACAAGCCCTGGGATCTCGCGAGCTTTAAGTTAACGGGAGCAAAACGGTTAAGAAAGGAGCAGCAGCAGAGCTCTCTTCCGCACATACCGATACCTCCGACAAGCTTTGCCTGGTCTCTGGAACCGATCTGGCGGAGCTCTATCCTGGTACGGAATGTATAAGCAAGATCCTTTACAAGCTCTCTGAAGTCTACTCTGCCGTCAGCTGTGAAGTAGAATGTGAGCTTCTTTAAGTCGAATGTGTATTCGCAGTCAACGAGGTTCATCTCGATAGATCTTGCAGCTATAAGTTCTTTGCACTTGAAGAAGGCATCCTTCTCCTTTGCGCAGATATCGTAATACTTCTCTAATTCCTTCTCGCTTGCAAGACGCTTTATCGCCGGGATCTCTTCCTTTGTGTTTTCCACGTAGGGCTCCTGTGCGACAAATGCTATCTCTTCACCGGTCTCAAGTTCGACCATAACGGCATCGCCTAATGCGAGCGAATAGCCGTCACAGGAAAACCTCAGCGTTACTCCGGCATCTCTTGTTCTTAAGTTAACGATCTTCATTTCTTGAGCTCCTCATGTATCCGAAGAAGCATGGCAGAAGCGGAAGAATCGAAGTTCGAATTGACTTCCAAAGCCCTTAAAAAGGTATTTACCGCCTCGCTGCATCTTCCAAGTTTAAGTGTTGTTATATGTTTATTTCCGGCAACGAAATTCTCGATTGCCTCTCTGTCAATCTCGTTATTTATCCTGCGGCAGTCCGGATAGTTTATAAGTCTTGCCGCATCGTCAAGGAATAAAAGTATCGAAGAAGCAACTATCTTCGCATCATCCTTGAAGCCCGTAAGAACATCACAGTAGTCTTCGAGCACGTCGATATATGAGCTTGTAGGCATAGCGATCATGATGCTGTTGATCTCATGTCTTATGCTTACTCCGGAATCCTCCATAGCAAGGCTTATGGCCTTACCGGGGATCTTGCCGCTGTTATAGACTGCCGTCTTTATTTTCGCTTCATCAAGGTCAGGACAGTTAGCCTTTACGATCTGTTCAAGCTCTTCCTCTGAATAGGGATCTAACTTGATCTCCGTAACTCTGGACATTACCGTATCAAGAACGGCATCGGTATTGGAACTTGTTAAGATGAATACGACATCCTTCTTGGGCTCTTCCAAAGACTTAAGGAGCGCATTCTGGCTCTCGACGCCAAGATAATCAAAATCGATAATGAATGTCTTAGTCCTTGCAAACTGAGGCTTTAAGTAAGACTCAGCAACGACGTAGTCCTTGATGAAATCGACCTTAACGTTCTTGGTCTCAGCAGGTTCATATACCCTGGTTACGTCAGGCGTCGTGAAGTTGTCAAAATACTTGCAGTTGGAGCACACTCCGCAAGCTCCGTCAGGACCTGCATCAGAGCACATAAGTGCCTTTGCGAACTCTTCTGCGATAAGACGCTTTCCCATTCCCGCAGGGCCTGTAAGCATGTACGCTCCGCTGCCTCTTCTCTGAGCTTCGGCAGCTAATCTGAGCTTTATCTGCTTCTGTCCTGTTATCTTCGAGAATGCCATCAGATCTTACCTTTCAACGATTCCTTCACCACTTCGAAAATCTCATCTATTCCCTTCGTCGCATCGATAGTAATGACGCGTCCGTCAGATTCCTTTGCAAGCTCCAAGTATCCGCGTCTTACGTCTTCCTGGAACTTAAGTCCGGCAAGTTCGATCCTGTCGGATGCTTCGCCCCTCTTTCCTCTTCTCTCGAGTGCCTCTTCAGCGCTGATATCAAAGAAGAAAGTCACATCAGGCTTAAGGCCGCCTGTAGCTGCCATGTTGAGGCCTGCAACGAACTCCATGCCCATGCCTCTGGCCATTCCCTGATATGCTGAGGAAGAATCGAAAAATCTGTCGCAGAGGACGATCTTGCCCTCTTCCAGAGCAGGCTTAATGACTTCATCCGTTATCTGGGCTCTTGCTGCCTCGAATAAGAGGAGCTCTGTCCTGGCTGTCATCTGGGTGTTCTTCTTGTCAAGAAGGATCTCCCTTATGCGCTCGCCGATAACTGTTCCGCCGGGTTCCCTGACGAAAATGAAGTCCTTGTTGTTATCCTTAAGGTATTCCTTAAGCATCTCGCATTGTGTGCTCTTACCGCACCCGTCAATGCCTTCAAAAGTAATAAATATGCCCTTCATCGTCAGTTGAGATTAATATTCTTGAGAGATGCGATCTCAAGATAGATTTCCTTTGTTATTCTGGCGTTGTCGCTTCTGATGTCTTCGATGGTCTCAACCTTCTTGACGTTCTTAGCTACTTCATCGCCAAACTCTCTGGGGCGCTTATTCTTGGGCTTGCGCTCATTGAACTGCTGGTTCCTCTTCTCGCCGCCCTGATTCTGTTCACGCTTATTATTGAACTTCCTGTCGCGGTTATTCTGTCTGTCAGAATTGCGCTCACGGTTCTGATTCTGGTTGGGATTCTTGCCTTCAGCCTGAACCTCAGCGTTATCGCCCTTCTTGTCATATCCGCCCTGTCTGGGACCGTTATTCCTTCTTCTGCGGTTACGGTTGTAGTTGTTCCTGCGGCCGTCCTGCTTTGCAGGGTCGAATTTCTGGCGCTTTTCTCTGTTCTGGTCGCCGCTTCTGTTGTCTTGCTGCGGTACAAATGCGCCCGAATTGTTTTCTGACATAAATTCCTCCATTATTCGTAAATGACGTGCCTAATTATAAACTTTGATACCTGATAACTCAATTATCCGCGCTTTCGATAAAGGGACACTTCTTTATCGTCAGGGTGATCTTGTCCCACATCCTTAAGTTCCCTCAGAGGAACCGTAACAAATGACCTGAGATTCCACCTCGGGTGAGGGATCGTGAGTTCAGGCTTCATTATCACTTTTTCTCCGTAGAAAATGATGTCTATATCGATCGTACGGGGACCCCAGTGTATCTCACGGGTCCTTAAAAGCCTGCTCTCGATGACATGGATCTTGTCGAGCAGCTCAAATGGATCTATATCCGTATAAAAACCCACGCAGGTATTAAGGAAATACGGCTGGTCCTCAAGACCTACAGGCTCTGTCTCGTAGATCGAAGCGGTCTTGAAGCCTTCAACGCCGGGCAGTGCCTTCAGGGCCTCCTCAGCAGCATTGATATTGGCTTCCCTGTCGCCGAGATTACTTCCCAGCGAGAGGATCACGAATTCCTTCCTGTTCCTCTCGATCGTAACTTCCATAGTCTCGAAAATGCCCTTAACAGGTGCTTCGGGCTTGGATACAGTGACGATCACCTTTTCGATATGGTCATCTGCCTTAAGAACGCCGTCAGCGATCTTCTGCGCGAGGCACTCGATAAGATTGCCGGAATCAGATGTGACGATCTCCTTTGTGATCTCATAGATCTTCGAATAGTCGGCAGTATCAGAGAGGTCATCTGTGTAGCAGCCCTTTATCCTGTCGATGAACAGATCAAGAGAGACAACGAACTTCTGGCCGTCCTTCTTTTCGAAGTCAAAACAGCCGGTATGTCCTTCAAAATCCATTTTCGCTAACGTGATCTTATCCAATGCCTTTATCCTTTCAAGCTTAGAAGTTTGCAAACGCGTAGAACGTGTTGTCAAAAAGATCGAGCATCTGTCTTGATGCTGCGACGTTATGAACCCTTACCATAGCGGCGCCCAGAGAAGCAGCGGTCATGGAAAGGCCTGCGGTGGCATAGTCGAGCTGTGCTTCCGTAGCTGCATCACCACCGGCGAAGATCCTCGCATAGCGCTTTCTTGAAGCTGCATAGAGGATCGGGTATTTGCCCTGAAGTCCCATTGAGAGAGTCGATGCGGTAAGCTCTGCATCCTCAGCTCTTGTGGTGCCGAATCCGATTCCGGGATCAGTCATGATCATATCATCGGGAATACCTGCTTTCTTAGCGATCTCCACACTCTCTTTAAGCTCTCTTACTGCACGGCTGCTGACAGGCTCAAATGAGGTCTTATTCTCGCCGTTGGTCCTCTTGTTAAACATCAGGATGCAGCCTGTACCATTATCTGCAACGACCTTTGCCATCTCGGGATCGCCTAAAAAACCTGTGATGTCGTTGATGATGTCAGCGCCTGCCGAGATAGCTTCCTTAGCTGTCTCAGACTTAAAAGTATCAACGGAATGCGGAAGATCAAATCTGCTCCTTATCGCCTGAAGAGAAGGAATGAGCCTTTCGAGCTCTTCTTCTGTTGAGACAGGCACGGAATTGGGACCTGTTGCTTCAGCGCCAAGGTCGATGCAGTCAACTTCGATATCAAGGGCCTGCATAAGGGCAAGTGCGTGCATGTGGAGAGTTCCGCCCATTTCGACAGCATAGGTCAGCTCATAGGGATTCTCGCGGGCGTAGTTCACGACATCTTCAAAGGTCTTCAGGCCTTTGTCGTTGTCCTTACGGACAAAGAGGCAATACGTGTTGCCGCCACCGGTTACTGCGGAGATGTCAAGTGCATCTTCCCACTTCCAGTCTTCATCCATGCGGCCCAGCAGCTCAAGCAGCAGGGTATCGACATGGTGATAGAACACCGTGTAGCCATCGGCATCCCGATTCTGCAGTTCGGTCATGGCGACCGTACCGGCACCACCAGGCATGTTGGTCACAACAACAGGCTGACCAAGCAGCTCTGTCAGGGAGGCAGTGATGGCACGGACAGTAGTATCAGTGTCGCCACCGGGACCCGCGGGGATCAGGACTTCGATTGCCTTCTCGGGATAATCGGCGAAGGCAACTGCGGAGGTGCCGAGCATCAGCACGACAAGGACCATTGCGACGAGGATCTTGAGATTTTTCATGGGTACGCTCCTTCTGAAAAATATTTCAATGACCTTTTCAGGTCTATTGATCACAACAACCACATAACATATAACATATAACATGTCGTACAAGCAACCCTTAAGAGAAAGCGTTCCTTACAAACAGGGACGCGCTTTCATCTATGTA
>CADCJM010000041.1 GCA_902801755.1 Oscillospiraceae bacterium | reverse complement strand
CCGGAACCTACGTGGCCGAACAACGCTATGTTGCGAATCTTATCTGCGGAATAATTTTCCATCAGTCTTTTCCTCCTTCGAAGACAAAAATAAATACTTTCCTATTATATAGGATTCGATATGCCAATTCCACAAAAAATATGTGGCAAGTCATAGTTTTTTTGTGCATAGTTTTGACGACCTACACAAATTACGATTTTAGTGCAAAACAACGATCAGTTACCGGAGGCCACGGCTTAACAACAAATAAAAAAGGGTGCCGTTAAGACACCCTCTTCAAATAATCTTTGTTTTTGTCTCTTATACTCTCGGCTTGCCGAAGATAAGTACCAGTCTGTCTTCCTTCTGTGCGAAGGGGCTTCCGGAAAGTGAGGACAAGCCTGCTTCGGAACCGCCGCCCATTGAAGAGATGAGCTTACCGCCGTCATCGTCTACAACGTGGATCAGTGTCCAGCCTTCAGAAGACTTCTTCTTAAGGAGCTTTGTAAGTGCTTCAACGTTTACTTCCGAAGACTTATTGTGCTCAACTACCTCAACGGAATAATCCATCGGTGTGCCGGCTCCGCCACCTGATCTGACTCTCTTTTCCAACTCTGCAACAGCTGCGTCGAGTGATGCAAGCTTCTTCTCAAGCTCAGCCTTCTCCATCTCTTTCTCCTTAACCTGTTCTTTTAATTCTTCGATCTGATCGAGCATCTTGCCCTTCTCGCTCTCGCTTAATGCAGCCTGCTTAAGGAATACGGACTGCTTCTCGGCATTGAGAACGATCTCCTGTGCTGCAGCCTCAGCAAGAACTGTAGCGTTCTTGGAGTCAGCAATGATCTCCTTAGCTTCCTTAAGTTCAGCCTGGAGGCCCTTGATCTGATCCTGGATATCAGCGGATTCTTTCTTGTATTCGCTGTATTCCTTCTCTGCCTGAGCCTTCTTGTCTTCAGCCTCTTCGAGCTCTTTCCTGGATGCTTCCATTGTCTCGTCGAGGTCCCTGCGCTGCTGGGCAACTTCCTTTTCAAAGGTTGCGATCTCAGTATTGAGCTGGTCTCTTCTGGTCATGGCAGCCTCTGCTTCGACCATTACGGCCTTGGCCTTCTCTGTCATATCATCGAGTTCAGCCTGTGCCTGATTATTGCGCTCTTCGAGGTGGGCAATGATCTTATCTCTCTCAGCCTGTGCTTCAGCGATAAGCTTCTCCTTCTCGGCATTTGCAATATCTCTGTCGCGCTCAGCTTCCTGCTTCATCTTGAGAACTTCTGCAGCCTGCTTCTCAGCGATCTTCTTGTTCTCTTCTGCGATCTTGAGCTTTTCCTTCTCAAAATCTTCGCCGAGCTTAACGATCCTGTCTTCAGCTGCCTTAATCTCTTTTTCCTTCTCAGCCTTGATCTTATCGGCATTGTCCATCATGTTCTGGACTTCCTTTGCCTGAGCGATGAGTTCATCTCTCTGGGCAAGAGCTGCCGCATATTCTTTCTCAACCTGGGCTGCGAGCTGTTCGGTCTGCTTCTGTGTCTCTTCGTAGATCTTCTGCTGCTCTATTCTGGCCGCTTCGATCATCTCATCATGTTCTTTCTGAGACTTCTTCTTAGCCAGATCCATCATCTCATTGCATTCTTTGCGGAGAGCATCTCTCTTGTCACGTGCCTCGATAACCTCATCACGGATAGTATCGACGGACTTCTCTAATGCTTCCTGCTCAGCGAGTTTCTTCTTCTGGAATGTTGTGAACTCTTTGTCGAGCTTGGCTCTCTCTGCTTCGAACTGCTGCTGCATGTTGGCATAATCGCCTTTGAGCTTATCCAAAGCCTCGAGGATCCTCTTCTCCTCTTCGGAACGCTTAGCTTCTGCACGGGCTATATTCTCAGCCTGCTTCTGGTCAAGGATCTTCTTCGCTTCGGCCGCAGCCTCATCGTTATTGCCCTGTGAAGCCTTCTGGAAATCGTATTTGCACATTGAGCAACGAGCAACGTTGTCGCCCATCATTACGCCGCAAACCGGACATCTCTTCATACTAGATTCTCCTGCAAAATTGCACGCGAAAAAGAACGCGCGCAAAAAATGATATGCCTTATTATATACCAGGCCGCTTGAAAATATTAAGTTTTCTTAAGAGGGTTTTTATAAATTTTTAGTTAATTTTCGGAACGCAGTGCATTCCGCACGGGTTATTTTTGTGTGTAATGCCCTATATTACTGCATTTGCGCCATCCATATAATGAATTAACCGTTCATCAGGAGGGGAATATGAGATCTAAAATTATCAAATCAACAATCGCTGCTTTAGCTTTCGGACTTATGTTCACAAGCTTTGCAGGATGCACAAGAAAGCTCGGCAATGTTGACAACAATGCCGTAGTCGGAATCACACAGGAACCCGGTATCTTTGATCCGCACACTGTAGTTGCAGCAGGCGACAGAGAGATCATCTTCAACGTTTACGAGGGTCTTTACAAGTACGACAGCAAGGGTAACCTTAATCCCTGTCTTGCTACTGACGTAGCTATCTCCGACGACGCTTCCGTATACACATTCACACTCAGGGAAGGCGTTAAGTTCCACGATGGTTCTGACTTCGATGCAGCAGACGTCGTTTATTCACTTAAGCGCGCTGCAGGTCTTCTGGACAATCAGGACGGCGTTGCCCTTGTAGGCGAACTTGATTCCATCAAGGACGTTAAGGCAACTGCAGAAGGGAAGGTCGAAGTTACTCTCGAGGCAGGAAACACAGAGCTTTTGAGCTACTTTACAACAGGAATCATCCCTGAGAACTACGATAACTGCCAGACAGCTCCCGTAGGCACAGGTCCTTTCAAGTTCGATTCCTACAATCCCGGTCAGAACGTTATCCTTGTAAAGAACGATAACTACTGGCAGAAAGGCCTTCCTTACCTTGATAAGGTTACTTTCAAGGTTTGCGCAGACATGGATGCAGGTCTTACAGAGCTTGCGTCAGGAAGCATCGATATCTTCCCTTACCTTACTACTGACCGTGCCAACCAGCTCGACAAGGCTAAGTACAACATTCTTTCGAATGGTTCAAACATGGTACAGATCTTCGCATTGAACAATGCAGTTGAGCCCCTGAACGATCTTAAGGTACGTCAGGCTATCAACTATGCAGTCAGCAGAAAAGACATTATCTCCGTGATCCATGTTAATACAGCAGTTGAACTCGCATCCGAGCTCAAGGCAGTAGGCATCAACATGGAGATCAAGCAGGTAGACTGGGCTACATGGCTCGACACTGTCTACACAGGCCGCCAGTATGAGACAACAGTCATCGCCCTTACAAGCGATTATGCACCTTACGACGTTCTTGACCGTTACCAGTCGACTGCTTCCGGCAACTTCATCAACTACAAGAACGACAAGGTCGACGAGCTTATGGCAAAGATCCCTACTGTCTCTGACACGAAGCAGAAGACAGAGCTCTACCACCAGGTATTAAAGCTCCTCACAGACGATGCATGCTCTGTATATCTCCAGGATCCGGCAACGATAACAGCCGTATCCACAAGACTTGAAGGCTACAGTGTATATCCGATGTACGTTCAGGATATGTCACAGGTCAAGCCTGTAACCAAGTGATAAGTTTTTGAGTTTATATGCTTATCCGGGCTGTCCTGATCAGGGCAGCCCTTTTTCTTTTTTGATTTGCCGCGAAAAGATATATAATAGACATCTAATTTACGTAATTAATTCAGGGGGATCGGGATTTGCAGGGTAAGACCGGCTATTTTGTTGGTAAACTCATCGAACTTGTTGTGACACTGTTTCTGGTATCACTCCTCGTTTTTATTGCCTTCTCCATTATCCCCGGTGACACGGCAAGAGTAATGCTCGGCCCTGACGCCACCGAAGCACAGGTAGAGCTTCTGCGCCAGCAGATGGGACTGGACAAGCCCCTTATCGTCCGCTACTTCACATGGCTTTTCGGCATCATCACTTTTAATCCGGGAACCTCTTACGCTTACAACATGAGCGTCGGAACGCTTATTGCCCAAAGGCTCCCCGTTACACTCGGCATGAGCGTTTTTGCTATGCTCATGGTAATCGCGATATCTTATCCTCTCGCTGTTTTAAGCGCCAGAAAACCGGGACGCCTGGGCGACCAGATATGCTCAGTTATAGGCCATGTCCTGTTTGCCATCCCGCCCTATGTCGCATCGCTCCTTCTGATCCTTATTGCAAGTTCAATGTTCAGGCTCATTACGGTAGGCACTTATGTAAAGCCCTCCGATGACTTCCTGGCTTATGTCGTATGCCTGCTCCTGCCGTCCTTTGCGGTAGCGCTTCCGAAGATCGCTATGAGCTTTAAGTTCTTAAGATCCTCCATTATCGAGCAGAGGTCTTCAGATTATGTCCGCACATCCAAGAGCCACGGTCTTTCAGACCTCAGGATACTTATCCGCCACGTTCTTCCGAACTCCAACGTATCTTCGATCACGATAATCTCGATCATCCTCTCGGACATCTTAGGCGGAAGCCTTATTGTCGAACAGGTATTCAATCTGCCCGGTCTTGGCAGACTCCTTCTTGCTGCGATCTCCAGAAGAGATTTCCCGCTCCTGTCGGGTATCGTCTTCTATCTTGCATTTATAACAGTCCTTCTTTACTTCCTTTCTGACATAGCAGCAGCTGTCTCAGATCCGAGGATCAGGCTCAAATAAGGAGGATCTGTAAGAATGTTATCAACTAAGACAAAATACAGATCACCTGAAGCATCCGCCTTCTACACGGCAGGTCTTATCCTCCTGGGAATAGTCGTTACGGCATTCCTCGTCTCACTTTTCTGGACACCTTATTCTCCGGATGCGACAGATGCTGCCGCAAAGCTCATAGCGCCCTGCGCAGAGCACCCCTTCGGAACGGATAACTTCGGAAGAGATGTGCTGTCACGCGTCATGTCAGCATCGAAATACACGATCTACATTTCCGCTGCAGGCGTAGCGATCGCGCTTATTCTTGGCACTTTTGCAGGTATCCCCGCAGGTTATTTCGGCGGCTACATAGATAAGGGGATCATGCTTCTCGGCAACAGCATCATGTGCTTCCCGGGAATCCTTCTGGCCCTCGTCGCAGTAGCGGTTTTCGGAGCCTCCGTAACCAATGTTATCTGGGCGCTGGGTCTTGTTTTCGCGCCGACATTTGCGAGAGTATGCCGCGTCGGGACTATGGAAATAAAGGAATTGGATTATATAGCGCACGCGCGCGTAATGGGAGTTAAGCCTTACCGCATCATGGGCTTCCACATCTTCCCCAATCTCGTTCCGCAGCTTTTGCCCGCAACGGTTATCGGCCTTGCAAACATGACCCTTTTCGAATCAGGCATGAGCTATCTCGGACTGGGTGTGCAGCCCCCGGATGCTTCATTCGGCAAGATGCTCTCTGACAGCCAGGCATACATCCGTGTAGCACCCTGGCTCGTTATATTCCCTGCCCTTATGCTTGTCTTCTACATCCTGGGCCTCTACTTCATTTCCGAGGGTCTCCGCGTGAACCTCTCGAAAGGAGGCAAGAGATGACAAGACATATTCATATCGTCAAGGTCCATCATCTGACATTGTCCTTCCCGACGAGAAAGAATCCCAACCCGAAGCCCGTCCTGGACGATGTGGATTTCGGTATAAGAGACGGTGAGATATTAGGTCTCATCGGCAACTCCGGCTGCGGCAAGACCATGACTTCACTGGCCATTGCAGGGCTTCTTCCCGAGAATGCTGAGATCACATCCGGCTCGATCAAATTCGCCGGCAAAAACCTTCTCGAAATGAGTCCCCGTGAGCGCCGCTCCATGCTCGGAAAAGATATCGGCATGATATTCCAGGAACCTTCTACTGCTTTAGATCCTCTCATGGCAGTCGGAAAGCAGCTCGAAGAGGTTTTAACCGCGCATAAGGAAAACGTACAGACAAAAGAGGAGCGCCACAAGGCCATAACGGATATGCTCGAACTCGTCGGCTTTACAAATGCCGAAGAGATAATACACCGCTATCCCCACCAGTTATCCGGCGGACAGCGCCAGAGGGTACTTATCGCCGGTGCAGCGCTTCTTAAGCCAAGACTCCTCATTTGCGATGAGCCTACTTCATCTCTGGATACGGTAACCACGGTATCGATCCTGCAGCTCCTTAAAGAGCTCTGCCACAATCTCCATATCACGATCCTTTTCATCTCCCACGACCTCTCTGTCGTAAGGGGTTTTTGCGACCGTGTAATGGTAATGCGTGACGGAAAGATCGTAGACAGGGATACTGCTTCGGACATCCTTTCAAATCCCAGAAACGCTTTTACGGCAGAACTCCTTACAAATGCCAGACTCGACACGAGGATCATGGGATTTGAGCCCATAAAGGTCGACTATACAAAAGACCCTGTTCTAACGGCCAGTGATATTACAGCAGGCTATGGAAGGACGCTTTTCGAGCGCGGAAAAAAAAAGGATGAAAAGACTGACAACAAAGTCCTTCACGACGTATCCCTTAAGGTGTATCCGAACGAGATCGTAGGACTTATCGGCGGCTCGGGGAGCGGCAAGACGACACTTATCAGATCACTTCTCGGACTCCTGCCCCATTCAGGCACGGTGGAGATCAAGAGCCCGCGTATCGGCGTTATCTTCCAGGATCCGGTATCCTGCCTTAACCCTGCCCATACGATCAAATGGCATATGTCAGAGGCTCTGGAAGCTTCCGGAAAAGCAAATGAGATAAAAGGCGAAGGAACTTACAAAGAACGCAAAGCAAAAGCTCTTGCGCGCATTACTGCTGTACTGGAGATCTGCGGCCTGGGCGAAGAACACCTTATGCGTCATCCCAACGAGCTCTCGGGAGGACAGCGCCAGAGAGTCGCTATAGCAATGTGCCTTATCCAAGACCCGTCCCTTATAATCGCCGATGAACCGTTCTCCTCACTGGATGCAAGTTCCTCGGCTGAACTTTTAAAGCTCATGACGGATATCAACAGGGAACAGCATACGGCATTCCTCCTGATCACGCACAATATCCACATCGTAAGACAGATAGCGCCGCGTGTTATCGTCATGAGTGACGGCAAGATCTGCGAAGAGGGAACAACTTCCGAAGTCCTCACCAATCCGCAGTCTGAAGCCACTTCAAAGCTCCTTGATGCCGAGCGCCGGATCCACGTGATCTTACCATCCAATAATTAAGACAGGCTGCTTCCTAAGAAGCAGCCCATCTCAAGGGTGATCTATATAAAGTGTTGTCACTTTATGTCTGTTTTATGCGTTTGCCCTTACCCGTATTGTCCGCAAACGCTTAGGAGTTATGATCCTATGATGGATACAACTTCTGCGTTTCCGCCGGAATATGCCTGAATACCGAAGTCAGATCCCGGCTTTGTTGTAATCGTCATTGTCGTTTTGGAAGAATCCAAAGAATACTGGCCGTTCCAATAGTCGTTAATCTTGTCTACAGGGCTCGTATATTTAATGACGATAGTTACTGTGCTGTAATTAGAACTCTGAGGAACCGATACTCTTGTCTCGATAACAGGCGAGCCCCAGGTTAAGTAATTATTCACAGGTGCAGTTGCGCCTTCCATGTTTGTTACTGTATTCGTTCCGCTGATCGTTGTCTGTGCTCCGGGAGCTGTTGTCGCAGGCGGAGTTGTAGGAACAGGTGTACTTGTCGGTACCGGTGTATTTGTAGCAGATGCCGGTTTTGTAGGTGTTGCGGAACTTGTGTCACCGCCGCCACCGCCTGCGTTCTCGCCGGAAAGATCGCCGCTGATTGTCTCTTCATCAACTGCTACTGCATTCGGTGATGTATCCGGATCGTATGTTGCTACGTCGAAGAATTTTGCAGCGCCCTTTGCTAACGAATCGACTGCGTCCCAGGCTTCAGCTTCAAATAATTCCTTGCCGTCCGAATCCTGGCCGTGTCTTGCTTCAACTCTTGCTGAATTAGCTTTTGCATTGTTGATCGTGATAGCAATGCCAACGAAGGCAGCCGCAGATACAATTACAATGATAGCTACTACTACGATGATCTCGGTGAGAGTAAAGCCTCTCTTACTGTTACGGATTTTTTTCATATAGATCACACTCCCTTGCATCAAGCTTTCCCTTCGCTGATAGTTAAATTATACGGGAGCAGTTTTTGACAATTCAATCACCAGAATATTGATTTTATGAGGGCGTTTTTAACAATGTGTTACAAACCGTTAAACTGATTTTTTCGAAAGCAGCTTTTTGGCCTCAATAATCAAAAACTCCTTAGAATTAGGGCATTTTTCCTCAAGATAGCTGTTAAAGACCTGAGATAATATAAGGCCTATTTCCGGACCCTCTTTTACGCCCAGCGAAATGATGTCTTTGCCGTCTATTTCGAGATCTTTAATATCGAAAACCGCACCTGAAGCAATCAGCTCTTCTGATAACTTATTGAGTTCTTCAAGACGGGTCATGCGTTCCAGGCCCAGAGGTGAATGCGCGAGGATGTCCGCCCTCTGCAATATCTTCAGTTTATTAAGAATGTCCGAAGGATACTCACACATGAACTTGTGGACCCTAATCCTGTCCGGCTTAAGATACGTATCGTGGAGTTTTATAAGCAGAGATACATTATTTATAAACTGTTTTGAACACTTAAGATCTGTCAGGACCCTCTCCGCTATAGCCATGCTTACAAGAGGATGACCCTTCATATGGCCTGTTCCGTCTTCATCAAGCTTGAAGCATAAAGGTTTGCCGAGATCGTGAAAAAGCGCTGCCATGGCAAGCTCGGAATCTCTTCCTAACCCCTCTATATAAGGGATCTCTGAAAGCACATCCAGAGTATGTTCTAAAACATCCCTGTCGTGGTATGCGGATCTCTGGTCAAAGCCTCGGCAAACGGCGATCTCGGGTATCACCTCGCTCAATACTTTCCAGCCTGTCCTTATTGCCTGCGGCGCATATTTGCCTGTTACTATTCCTATAAGTTCTGAAGCGATCCTCTCGCCGGAGATCTTTTTTAATTCATCGCGGTGAGTCTCCATAGCAAGCAGAGTCTCTTTTTCGATCTCAAATCCGAGCCTTGCGCAGAACCTTATGCCACGCAGTATCCTTAATGCATCTTCCTCAAAGCGCGCCGCAGGATCTCCCACGGTTCTTATAAGATGCTTTGCGCAGTCTTCCCTGCCGCCTTCCGGGTCGTGGATACTGCCGTCAGCATCCATATACATCGCATTTATAGTAAAGTCTCTTCTTCTGACGTCTTCTTCGATCGATGTCTTGAAAATAACTTCGTCCGGCCTTCTGAGGTCAGAATAAGATCCGTCTTCCCTGAAAGTCGTAACTTCGACATCGCCTTCGTCCGTCACAGCCGTAACGGTTCCGTGCTTTGCTGCATTGTCGTAGAAATTGATCCCTGCTTTTCTGAATATCTCTATAGTCTGTTCCGGCTTTGCAGAAGTCGCCACATCGTAATCGTGAGGCACGTTGCCCAGAACGATGTCGCGTACAGCACCGCCGGCAACATAGGCCTGAAAGCCTTCTTTAACGATCAGTTTAAGTATCCCTCCGACATAGCCGGGGATCCTGTACTCTTTAGAAGGAATATTATTCATATATTAATTATAACAAGGGCTGCCAGCTGGTTGCTATACCTGAGCGGAGCGGGGGCTATAACAACCAGAATCGTCATATTCTTGAAATAATATAACGCGGGCTGTTTAGTTATAATGAATTTGTTTGTAAATCAAACCAGCTTTACATGTGCGCTTTTATGGAGGGATAATATGCTCTTTTCAAGAAAACCTTACCAGATCGATTCCGTCTATTACATGGACAACACACTGAGGATCGGATGTGACTGCCAGGCATTTTCCGAGACGCTCACGGGTTGTAAAGACTGCTTCAAGGATGCGAAAGGAAGAATAACGGTATCAGTTTTCTCCCCTGCAAATAACATTATCTCAGTAAGAGTATTAAGCCATCACGCAGAGCCCAGGACAAAGGGCTATTCAGTGATCGATCTCCAGCCCTCCAGCTTCGGCACGTTGGAAGACACCGGTGATTATTTCACTTTCAAGAGCGGACATCTCGAAGCAAGGATCAGCAAGAAAGTCTTTGATATCAGATTCTTCTACTGCGGTTCCGAGCTTCTGAACCAGAACGCAAACATGCCGATATACTATAAGACTGACTCAGGCTCAGAGAGCTACTATACACTCTCTCAGAATGCGATCTTAGGTGCTTCTATCGATCTTAAACCCAAGGAATCCCTGTACGGTCTTGGCGGCGCAGGCGCTTCCATAATTCGTAACGGACAGATCGTTAAGTGCAACACTATAGACTCCAGAGCCGGAGCCGAGCATATTCCTTTCATCCTCTCGGGTTCCAAGTATGGTCTTTTCGTAAATACAAACCGCCCTGTTACTTTCGATGCCGGTTCATCCGGTGGCACATTAAGCTTCGAAGTCGAAGGCGAGGAACTCGAATACAGCATCATCGCCGGCGATACCCCTATGCAGATCTTAGAGGTCTTCAGCCAGCTTAACGGAAGGATCCCTGCTCTTACATATGCGACAGGCGGCATCTCCATTGCCTTAAATGACGACGAGAAGCTTACAGCCCAGGAGATCCTTGACGCTGTTAAGAGCGCAAAGAGCGCAGGCGTTAATATCAAGGAACTCTGGATCGGCAACTCATGGCGTCCTGACTATGCACCTTACGGCTTCACATTCGATGCTGCAAGATTCCCGGATCCTGTCGGCTTTGCAAAATCAATATCCGATATGGGCATCATATTAGGCCTTTCCGTAAATCCTTTCGTTTCTGAGAGAGCGCCTGAATATATCGAGCTCCTTGACTCCGGTCTCCTCGTCTCCTTCCCCGACGGCAGGGCAGTTCTCTGCGATGCGGAAAAGGGCGGCGTTGCCATGCTCGACTTAAATCTTCCCGAGACAAGAAGCTGGTTCATTAATGCATGCGCAGCACTTGCAAGACAGGGCTTCTCGGTTTTCGAATCAAACTACACATACTCTATGACTAAAGCTTTCGAGAAGGCTTCGGGCAAGAGAGATTATCTTTTGAACTTCACGAGCATTCTCAATACTGCATTAAGTGACGTATCGGCAAGAGAGCGCGGCCGCCTTGGTTCGTTCATCATTTCCGATTCGATCAGTTCAGGTGACCAGAGGTCTCCTTACAGCAATATCTACACAACGCTGAAGGCAAGCTATGCCGACCTGGGCGCTGCGGTAAAGAATGCCATTTCTTACGGTCTCACGGGCTTTGGCGGGATCAATATCGATATCCCCGAGCAGGAGCTCAATGACCCTAAGCTCTTCGACCACTATGTAGGCTTTGCAGCTTATGCGCCGCACTCAAGATTCAAGGGCTCTCTTAAGCTCCTCGAAAATGTTAAGACCTTAAATTCCATCAAGGCATTTACTGCGATCAGGACTGGTCTAGCGCCTTATATCTATTCCAGTCTCTGCGAGAGCGTTAAGTACGGCACACCCGTTATCCGCGCGATGGCTCTGGAATTTGCGGGCGACCCGACAGCTGAGAATTTTGATACGGAATATATGCTCGGCGCATCACTTCTCGTGGCACCTGCTATCTATCCTAATGACAACGTCAGAGTCTATATTCCTTCCGGTGTCTGGACTGATTTCATGACTCACGAGAAGATCCAGGGACCCCGTTATATCACACGCAAGACAGCGCCCTTCTCGGCTCCTGTTTTCGCGCGCCCGAACTCCATCATTCCGACAAGAACACCCGATTCCAACAGCGGCATCGGTTCTCTCGACAACCTCACATTCACATGTTTCGGCTTAAGCCAGGGCACTCAGGCTGCCTGCGAAGTCTTTTCTGACGGCGGAGTAGCTTCAGGCATCATCACTGCTGAAGTATCCGGCAACAAGATAACAGTACGCACCCAGAATCTGGGCGGCACAAAGCATCTCGTATTGTCCGGAATATTTAATGTCGTAGGTCTCTCGGAATCCGTACCTGAGAAGCTCAGTTACGGTACATCTATAGAGTTCCTGAGCAACGAGCTCGTTATTAGCTTAGGCTAAAGGCACCGAATCAAAATAATCGATAAGATCTTTAAAGTACTCTTCCTTCACGGGCTCATTCTGGATCTCGTGACGGTAAGGGCCGTAGTTCTTTGACTTAAGATTTGCGCCTGCTGCCTTCATCCTTGCAATTACCTTTTCGACGCCTGTGCCGTAGCTTCCTACAGGGTCTTCACTGCCGTATGTGAAGAAACACGGACGGTCAGGTATAAGCGCATAAGCTTCCTTGCTCTGCATGAAGGCTATGAGGCTGAACAACGTCTTAAATCCTTCGCCGGTGAAATAGAATCCGCACATCGGATCGTCGATGTATTTCTGAACTTCCTTGTCATCTGTCGAGAGCCAGTCGTAGCTTGTTCTGGGCTTGTCGATCTTCTTCGTATAAGATCCGAAAGCAATGTAGCTCAGTAATTTGTTTTTCTTTTTCGCGCCTCCGAAAACGCAGGCACAGCTTGCCAAGAATCTGCCCATTCCGACAGCGGGGTTGGGACCCATTGTGGATGAGAATACAAAGCCGTCAAACTGCCTGCTGTATCTTGGCGTGGAGAAGATGGACCTTACGACAAATGAGCCCATCGAATGTCCGTAGAGGATATACTTCAGGCCTTCTTTTCCAAAGCGCTCCTGCGCATATTCATGAAGGCCCATCTCATCCGTGAGGATCGCTTTCCATGAATCCTTTATACCGCCGAAATACCCTTTGGGGAAACCTGCATCTTTATTCAGATAATAAGTCTGGCCGTGGCCTGCCATGTCCATTCCGCAGACGTGATAGCCTGCTTCATTGAACCTGGAGATCATCTCTTCATAGCGCTCCAGATACTCTGCCATTCCGTGGCAGATCTGGACGACACCCTTTATCTCGGGAGCGGATGACGGATAGAAGAATCCTGCGATCTTTACACCTTTTCCAATAGAACTTACAAATTCTTTTCTCTCGGGATTAAGTAATGACATAAAGGCCTCCTTTATCTTCTCCTTCTGCCTCTCATGAGAAGTAATCTCAGAAGTGTGAGCGCCGCACTCGCGAGTGCAACCGCATATGTATCACCGGCTGCCCAGAGTACACTCCTTGCAGCTTTGTACTGATCGTCAGAAACCCATCCGAATTCCTTCATAGCCTTAAGGCCTCTCCTGCTCGCATCACGCTCGATCGGGAGTGTAACGAGATAGAAGATAAATACAACTGAATAAAGCACTATTCCGATCGTGCTGATCGTGTAGCCCATTTTGTTCATCTCAAGTGACTTTGAAGCATACATGATGAACACGCCGATAATTGCGATCCAGACACTGATCTTGGATGTGATGCTTGCAACAGGAGCTATAGCCTGACGGACTTTATAAAGAGCCATGCTTGAATGAGCCTGGCATGCATGTCCGCACTCATGTGCAGCTACAGCAACCGCAGTAATCGAATTCCTGCCGTATGTTGTCTCGGAAAGATTGATAGTCTCTTCTTTCGGATTGTAATTATCTGTCATCTCTCCGCCTGTCGCCTTGACGGTAACACCGTAGACTTCATTTGCTGCAAGCATCTCATGGACGCATGTATTCGCATCCTTGCCGCTTGCCACAGGCACATTGCTGTACTTTTTTACGAGGCTGTTGAGTCTTGCCCTTACGATAAGGCTCCAGATCATGATGCCGAATGCAAGTATATAAAAGATAAAACTGTAATCACCCAGGTTGTAATACCAATACATATCTTCCTCCTAAGATCTCTTATTCCATTTCAGAGCTTTTCTATGGGAATATTTTAACATCTTTCCAGGAGAGATAGCACGTACAGAAAAGGTGCCTGTTCTTTAAATTGATTTTTATTTAATTTTCCATACAATAAGAAACAATAATAAAATTTAATGAATTTTTATATTGCCACATCACTTGCTGTTTGGTATGCTACCATACAAGTAAGACCCGTGAACGGACATTTAAAGCTTCCGCTCATTAAGGAGGATAAAGGATATGTTTGAGATCATTACCAAAAAGATGCTCGGTCCCAAGGTTTTCCTGATGGAGATCGAGGCTCCGCTCGTAGCCAGGAAAGCTATGCCCGGCCAGTTCCTGATCGTTAGAGCTGATAAGGACGGCGAGAGGATCCCCCTTACAGTCTGTGATTTTGACCGCGAAAAGGGCATCATCACGATCGTCTACCAGACGGTAGGCGCAGAGACTGAGAGAATGAGCAGAATGAACGCCGGCGAATGCTTTGCAGATGTTGTCGGCCCTCTCGGCAATCCTTCTGATCTTTGCGATCTTTCCATTGAAGAACTGAAAGCTAAAAAGATCCTCTTCATCGCAGGAGGCGTCGGAACAGCTCCCGTATATAACCAGCTCAAGTGGCTCCACGATAACGGCATCGAAGTCGACTGCATCCAGGGTGCAAGGACAAAGGAGCTCCTTATTTTCGAAGACGAGATGAAGGCAGTCACTAAAAATCTTTATTTCGCGACAGACGACGGCTCATACGGAATCCACGGCAACGTCTGTGTTGCCCTGCAGAAGCTCTGGGATGAGGGCGTCCGCTATGACCACTGCGTAGTCATAGGACCAGTCATCATGATGAAGTTCGCCTGCCAGCTCACAAAGCAGCTCGGCATTCCCACAGTCGTTTCCATGAATACAATCATGGTCGACGGCACCGGCATGTGCGGCGCCTGCAGACTCCTTGTAGGCGGCGAAGTAAAGTTCGCATGCGTTGACGGTCCTGAATTCGACGGACATGCCGTTGATTTCGACCAGGCGCTGCAGCGTTCACGCCTCTACAAGACACAGGAAGGCGAGCTTATGTTAAGGCTCACCGAAGGCGACACCCACAGCGGCGGCTGCGGAATGTGCTCATAAGGGGGATAAGATAATGGATTTTGATGTAATGAAGAAAGTACCGGTATCAGAGCAGGATCCTCAGGTCCGCGCCACCAATTTTGACGAGGTATGCCTCGGATATACAAAGGAAGAAGCAGTTCTTGAAGCATCCCGCTGCCTTAACTGCAAGAATGCCCGCTGCATGCAGGGATGCCCTGTATCCATCAACATTCCGGGCTTCATCGCAAAGCTCAAGGACGGCGATATTGAGGGCGCATATAACGTCATCTCCCTGTCTTCCTCACTTCCTGCGGTATGCGGCCGTGTATGCCCCCAGGAGACACAGTGCGAGGCACAGTGCATCAGAGGCGTAAAAGGCGAGGCAGTATCCATCGGACGCCTCGAGAGATTCGTTGCTGACTCTGCAAAGGAAATGGGCATCAGGCCCCAGCTTCCTGCTGATATGGTTAAGAAAGGCAAGAAAGTTGCAGTCATCGGCGCCGGCCCTTCAGGACTTACATGCGCCGGAGACCTTGCAAAGATGGGTTATGACGTAACGATCTTCGAAGCTCTGCACAAGGCAGGCGGCGTTCTTGTCTACGGCATCCCCGAATTCCGTCTCCCCAAGGAGAAGGTAGTTGCCAAAGAAGTCGAGAATATTAAGGAATTAGGCGTTAAGATCGTGACTGACGCAGTTATCGGACGTTCGCTTACTATCGATGACCTCTTCGAAAATGAGGGCTTCTCAGCAGTATTCATCGGCTCCGGCGCAGGTCTTCCCCGCTTCATGAATATCCCCGGCGAGCAGGCTCTGGGCGTGTTCTCCGCTAATGAATATCTCACAAGATCCAACCTCATGGGCGCTTTCTCACCTGATTCCAGAACGCCTATCATGAGAGCTAAGAAAGCAGTCATCGTAGGCGGCGGAAACGTTGCAATGGATGCTGCTCGTACTGCAAAGAGGCTTGGCGCTGAGGTTCACGTCGTATACAGAAGATCTGAAGCTGAGCTCCCTGCACGTGCTGAAGAAGTCCATCACGCAAAAGAGGAAGGCATTATTTTCGACCTCCTCACAAATCCTGTCGAGATCGTTGCTGACGAGAACGGCTGGGTCAAGGGCTGCACATGCATCAGAATGGAACTTGGCGAGCCTGACGCATCCGGCAGAAGATCACCTGTACCTGTCGAAGGATCAGAATTTACTATCGAGTGCGATGCGGTCATCATGTCACTCGGCACATCACCTAACCCTCTTATCAAGAAGACGACGGCAGGACTTGAGGTCAATAAACGCGGCGGCATCATCGTCAACGAAGCAGAGATGACGTCAAGAGCCGGTGTTTTCGCAGGCGGCGACGCTGTAACGGGCGCTGCAACGGTCATCCTCGCGATGGGTGCGGGCAAGGCTGCCGCAAAGGGCATCGACGAGTATCTTTCAAAGCAGTAAGCTGATAAACGGCTGTTTATTAAGGGCGTCCTTAGCAGGGCGCCCTTTTTATGTCTGCGAAAAAAAGACCCGTACTCAAACGAGCACGGGTCCAAAAGTATCTGTTTTATTTCAACTTATGCGTTGCAGATGATGGAGAAATCCTCAGCCTTGAGGGAAGCGCCACCTACGAGACCGCCGTTGATGTCAGGCTGAGCGAAGAGGCCTGCAGCGTTCTTGGCATTGCAGGAACCGCCGTACTGGATCGTGATAGCCTCAGCGCACTTAGGGCAATAGAGCTCAGCGATGACGCCACGGATGAACTTGCAAACTTCTTCAGCCTGCTCGTCTGTAGCTGTCTTACCTGTGCCGATAGCCCAGATAGGCTCATAAGCGATTGTGATCTGGCAGAGCTTGTCAGCAGGAATATCCTTGAAAGCGCCAACGATCTGGCCCTTGATCCAGTCGAATGTCTCGCCTGCTTCACGCTGAGCAAGAGACTCACCGCAGCAGATGATAGGTCTTACACCATACTTGAGGAGTGCAAGAGCCTTCTTGTTAACTGTCTCGTCTGTCTCTGCGTTGTACTCTCTTCTCTCAGAGTGGCCGATGATGCAGTAATTTACGCCCATCTTAGCAAGCCAGAGAGGTGAGATCTCGCCTGTGAAAGCACCCTTCTCTTCGAAGTGGCAGTTCTGGGCAGCGATCTTGATGTTTGTGTAAGCAGCAGCCTCAACTGCAGCAGCAAGTGCTGTAGCAGGAACGCCGAGAGCGATTCTGTGCTCAGCATTCTTAACGAGGGGCTTGAGCTCTTCGATGAGCTTAACTGCATCTGCAGGGATACCGCAGTTCATCTTCCAGTTGCCTGCAGCAAAGATTCTGCCTGTCTTCTTGTCGTTGAGGCAGTCGATACCGGGGAGAACCTTACCCTCGATGTACTCGAGAGAAGCGCCGCCGCCTGTGGAGATGTGAGAAACCTTATCAGCATAGCCGAGCTTCTCGATAGCAGCTGCGGAGTCGCCGCCGCCGATGATCGATGTGCAGTCTGCATCAGCGATTGCCTGAGCGATAGCCTTTGTACCAACTGCGAACTTCTCGAACTCGAAAACGCCTGCAGGGCCATTCCAGATAACTGTCTTAGGAAAGCATCAGCAACAACTGTGTCTGTAGGAAGAAGGAGCTTAACGCCCTTCTCTTCAGCCTTAGCGAGGATCTCCTTAGCGAGGTCAACCTTGTCAGCTTCGAAGAGGGAATCACCGATCTTGCCGCCCTGAGCGCCGATGAATGTATAAGCCATACCACCGCCGATGATGATGGTGTCAGCCTTGTCTAAAAGGTTTGTGATAACGCCGATCTTGTCGGAAACCTTAGCACCGCCAAGAATAGCAACGAACGGTCTTGCAGGATTGTCGAGCGCACCGCCGATGAAGTCGATCTCTTTCTTGATGAGATAACCGCAAGCGGAAGGCAGGAAGTTAGCAAGACCTGCTGTTGAAGCATGAGCACGGTGAGCTGTACCGAATGCATCGTTAACATAGAGGTCAGCCATAGAAGCGAGCTCAGCTGCGAACTTAGGATCGTTCTTTGTCTCTTCCTTGTGGAAACGGACGTTCTCGAGCATGAGAACTTCGCCTTCCTTGAGAGCAGCAGCCTTAGCCTTTGCATCTTCGCCGATAACGTCAGCAGCCAGAGTAACAGGCTGTCCGAGAAGCTCAGCGAGACGGTCAGCAGCGGGCTTCATTGAGAACTTAGCCTCAGGACCGTTCTTCGGACGGCCGAGATGTGAAACGAGGATAACCTTTGCCTTGTTGTCTACGAGATACTTGATCGTAGGAAGAGCACCCTTGATACGCTTGTCGTCTGTGATCTTTGTGCCTGTTTCCTTGTCGAGCGGTACGTTAAAGTCAACGCGGACGATAACTCTCTTGCCGGCTACGTCTAAATCTTCGACGCTTTTCTTGTCATACATTGCCATGGATTTTCACACTCCTGATTCATATTTTGTGTTTTTGGGAAACGCCGGGACGGCGCCTCTTAATTTACTAACGCGAAAATTATACTATCTTCGCGCGATATATTAAAGCAATAAAAAAGGCGAGTTTGGCGAATAATGTGCCAAACCCGCTTGTTTTTTACCTGAAAACGTTCTAGTGAAAATTATTTCTTTTTTCCGAGGAGCGTTACGATCTCGTGGATCTTGAAAACTTTCTGTCCGTCCACATGGAATCTGTAGAGCTCTCCGTCCTTGTCGTAGATCTCGAAATGCTTGCCATAGGAAGCAACAAGACCTCTCATCGTATCGATCTCAAAGACCTTGGTCTGGAAAGGAGCCGATGCATCGAGCGTCCTGTCCTTATACTTTCTCATCGGCTTGCCCTTCTTGTACGGGATGCCTTCCTCAGCAGGACAGTCTGTTCCGACGTAAGTGATCTCCTTGTCAGTTATGGTGATCCTGCCCTTGCCTGTTTTCGCGAACGTGAACCTGTCGAAAACCTTGAACAGATCAGCATTCATCTCCATCTTGAAGCCGCCTGCCTTAAGCTGCTCTTCGATAAGGCCCCTCTCCCACTCTGTCCACTTGTGGAGGTCGTCGAAAACGACACACTGGGGATCGACCTTCTCGATAAGGCCTGTGGGAAGATATCTTGCAGCGTTTCCGCAGTTGGAGCACTGGATCATGTCGTGCTTGCCGGAATTCATGTACTGCATCGTATACTCGGAGCCGCATCTCGGGCACGCATAAGCGATGTTCTGGAGGCCTGCTGCGAGCTTTCTGCTCTTGTATTTTCTGGGATTCTCACGGATCCAGTCGTTCTCGTTGTAATCAACGGCATCGAGGATCTTCTGCTGGAGCTCCTCGATCGATAATTCCTTGACCTCGTCAGAATAGATCTTCTTTACGAACTCGGCACTGATCCTGCCCTTGCGCATTCCGGATCTTGACCATCTGGGCCATGCAAGATATGCGCCATGGATGTGTGCGATATAGACTGAAGCGCCGGCCTTCTTTGCAAGTCTTGCAACGCCGTCGTCGAATCCCACGGACTTGCCGTCAACATGTCTTGTAGCCTCAGGATAGACGATGATGACGCCGTTACGCTTCATAACGCGCATCATTGCCTTAACTGCTGCCGTATCAACGACGAACTGCTTCTTAGGGATAGCTCCGCCGAGCTTGAACCAGTGACCCCATGCAGGTGCCCTGAATACGAACTCGCCGGTAACGAAGTTTGCAGGTCTAGCCTTTGTAAGGCGGTTTATGATCATCGGATCAAGATAGGATTCGTGATTGGAGATGACGATAATAGGACCTTCGTGGTTAACGAATTCCATGTCAGGCTTGACCTTGATATGCGTATAAGCGCATACCAGAGGCACGATGATCCTCGAACCTAAAAATCCAAAATAGAATTTACTGGGTTCGCATCCTATATCATAATCGCGCGGCGCTTTAGAGCGGGAAGCCGCATTGCTCACGTTTTCCTGCATTTATCTACTCCGTGTATCCATTTTTAAAAAGAAATAGCGTGAGTATTATACAACATTTCAGAGCGCTGTGCCTGCTGTTTCCTGAATAACAGAATTGCTTGATATTTCAAGCTCTCCGCCATCCCTGATAACGATGACTTTTCCGTCCTCTGCAGCACTGCCCTGGGCAAGAAGCGCATCAGGATCCGTGGTCTCTACAGCATCGATGATCGCAAGGTGTCCGGGCTTTACGATACCGTCGAGCATTGCTTCGGAGAAACGGTCCTCGACCATGGAAGTAATGACTCTTCTGAGAGGTCTTGCACCATACTGCGGATCGTAACCCTTCTTGGCGAGGAGTTCTTTCGCGCTGTCTGTAAGCTCGATCTCCATGCCGAGATCCCTGATCCTCTTGCCAACCTGCTTCATAAGAATATCAACGATCTTGATGAGCGAATCCTTGCCGAGCATACGGAAGAAGATGATGTCGTCCACACGGTTAACGAATTCAGGAGTGAATGTCTTCTTGAGCTCATCGATTACGACCTTCTTAGCCTCGTCGTAAGACTTGCCGCCGTAAAGGCCTTCTCTGGAGAGTTCATCCTTGTCGCTGTCGTCTTCAACGGAGAATCCGATCTTTCTGCCTTCGCTTCCGACAAGCATTCTCGCGCCGATGTTGGAAGTCATAATGATGATCGTATTTCTGAAGTCGACCGTTCTGCCGTGGCCGTCTGTAAGACGTCCGTCGTCCAATACCTGGAGCATCGTGTTAAAGATCTCAGGGTGTGCCTTTTCGATCTCATCGAAAAGAACGACTGAATAAGGATGTCTTCTGACAGCTTCAGTGAGCTGGCCGCCCTCATCGTATCCGACATATCCCGGAGGCGCACCGATAAGTCTTGAGACGTCGTGCTTCTCCATATATTCGGACATATCGACTCTTACAAGAGCGCTCTCGTTGCCGAACATGACTTCGGCAAGTGCCTTTGCAAGCTCTGTCTTACCTACACCTGTTGTGCCGAGGAAGATGAATGAACCGGAAGGTCTCTTCTCGTCCTTAAGGCCCAGTCTGCCTCTGCGGATAGCCTTCGCGATAGCGTGAACAGCCTCGTCCTGGCCTACTACTCTCTTCTCGAGTTCAGACTCAAGGTTCTTGAGCTTGTCGGCGTCAGATTCGGTGATCTTTGTTGTGGGAATGCCTGTCCACTTTGCAAGGACAACAGCCACATCATCAACAGTAAGAGTTCCTGTAAAGCCGTCCTTATCGGGCTTGACCTTGTCCTGGAGGAGTGAGAGTCTCTCGCCCAGCTTTTCCTCTTCTTCTTTAAGAGTCTGTGCAGCTTCAAAATCCTGTGCGTCGACAGCAGCCTTCTTCTTGTCCTTGATCTCTTCGATCTTCTTTTCGAGTTCATTCCTGACCTTGGAATCAGCGTAGTTGATGCGCTTTGCAGCTGCAGCCTCATCGACTAAGTCGATAGCCTTATCCGGAAGGAATCTGTCAGATACATATCTTGCAGAAAGTCTTACGGACTGCTCTAAAACATCATCAGGAATGTGGATCTTGTGGTGCTCTTCGTACTTCGGGCGAAGACCTTTCATGATCGCGATCGCATCCTCGATGGAGGGCTCTTCAACAAGGACCTTCTGGAATCTTCTCTCAAGAGCATGGTCCTTCTCTATGAACTTGGAATATTCATCAAGCGTTGTGGCGCCGATGATCTGGAGCTCGTTCTTTGTAAGAAGAGGCTTCATGATGTTAGCTGCATCCATGGAACCGCCGGAAGTATCGCCTGCACCTACAAGAGTGTGGATCTCATCGATGAAGAGGATGACGTTAGGATCTGCAACCGCTTCGTCGAGCATATTCTTGATACGCTCCTCGAACTCGCCTCTGTACTTGGAGCCGGCTACCATAGAACCCATCTCCATGCTGTATACGATCTTGCCCTTGATAACGTCAGGAACGTTATTCTCAGCGATCTTCAATGCGAGGCCTTCTGCGATCGCAGTCTTACCTACACCAGGGTCGCCTACGAGGCAGGGATTGTTCTTTGTGCGGCGGATAAGGATCTGCATAACACGGGAGATCTCTTCCTCACGTCCAATTACAGGATCGATCTTGCCCTGCTTGGCAAGCTCTGTTAAGTTCTTGCCGTACTTATCAAGTGTCTTATGGCCGGACTTGCCGGATTTGCCGGCTGTCTTTCTTACACCCTGGGAGGGCTCGCTGTCAGCACTGTCGGAGCTGTCAGGACCGATATCGCCGAAGCCGTTCTTCTCAGCTCTTGCAGCTTCTGCCTGTTCATTAAATACGTTTATGATCGCAGATCTCATGCCCTCAAGATCGCAGCCTGCTGCCTCAAGGCAGTTGAAGATCTCAGGGTGGTTGGATACTTTACGGGACATGATTACGAACAGGAGATGTTCAGGATTTACGGCACCGTTAAAGCCCGTTCTCCTGGACAGATCCGAAGCGTTGGAGAAGATCCTTCTGACATCGATACGGAGTGTCTGGAATGCCCTGTCTGCAAGCATCTTGACCGCATTATTGTCGAGATCGTATTCGCCCTCGACACCGAGGCGCTCTAATATGAGCGACATGTCGGGAACGTTCTCGGACAGGATCTCCTTTGCAGGTGTGTCTGTTACGCAGAGTGCTGCGAAAAGGATCGTGTCCCTTATAAGTGATGTATGTCTTTCTTCCGCTATAAGGCTCGATACCGCGAGCACTTTAGCTGTATCTTCAGTAATTCTCATATTAATCATCCCCTTTCAGTATCTTCTTGATTCCTTGTGCCCTGTACTTCTGTGAAGCGGCGCTCTGGCTTGATTTCTTTGACGGAGCGTCCGGTTCCCAGAGGATATCCATCGTAAGTTTATTGATCGTGTTGCAGGAGACCTTTATGTCGCCTGAATCATCGTATTCGTGATAGAGTCTGAGCCACCCCAGAGCCTGAAGAGCTTCTGACCTGGAGATCATGCCGGCATACTTCAATGTGCCGTAGGATCTGCCGTAGATATCTTCTGACTGGTCCTTCTTGCTCGTGGCTATCTCTTCCCTTAATGCTCTTTCCGCCTTGATGACATCGGCTATAAGCATCTCGCCTTTCTTTAATACTTCATCTTCCGTAACGCCCAATGTGTTGACGCTCGAAATGATATATACGTCAGAATCAGCGATCTCGCCTCTTTCCGCGAACGGGTAGATCGCCCATTCGTACTGGCTTACACGCTGTGTAAGAGCTGCAATGCCGCCTTCGGTCTTTGAGATCGCCGGAAGCGATACTGTGTAAAGGATCTTAAGTCCTGTGCCTGCAAGTCTTACGTGTGAAGTAAGGAATCCGTAGTTTTCCGAGAACGCGATGTCGAGCTTGCTCTCGAGATCCAACGCTTCCTTTTCAGCCTGCTTATAAACGCTTATGTCGTGGCCAGCAGCCATTGCCTTGACTGTCAGGTGCTCACCACTTCCGACGGCGATGGAAAGGCTGACGTCATCGTTATAGTAGAATGCCTTTCTCTCGGGAGTTGCCATCTGGTTTGATTCGCGTCCCAATATCTGAAGCCTTGTAAGTCTTAAGATCGTCTGCTTATCAAAATCAGCTGCGCATCCGCCGGTGTATTTGTTCTTATCGATTGCTTTGTCTATCGTCTCTAAAAGGCTCTTGCACTCCTTGTCGTCCAGTCTGGGCATGAAGTTGTAGCCCTTGATATTACGTACTATGCACGCCTTTGTGGAAAGAACAACGTCGTTATCTTTACCCTCATTCATATACCATTCAGACATTGTCTCCACCTTCCTTTCTGCCCTTGAGTTCATCTCTGAGTCTTGAAGCGAGCTTGTATTCCTCGGCTTCAGCTGCGACTTTGATACCCTTCTCGAGATCTTCGTCGGACAACATGCCCAGATCTGCCTTCATGAGCTGGTCTAATGTGAGGCCGCCCTTGCCGGATTTAGCAGCAGGTGCCTTCGTCTCCTTAACGGGCTCTTCAGCTTTCTCCGGGATCTCCATCTCGATCGTCTTGGAAGCTGCGGCCTTCTTTGTCTGCGGAACATCGCTGGTCTCTGCATCAGTATCTGCGGACTGTGCGGGGAGACGGCCTGCGTATTCGCTGTTGCCCTGCTGCTTGAACATCTCTCGTACGATGTTGTTATTAAAGGTGTTGTAGCACTCGATGCAGCCTACGCGGCCCTCGGTCTCAAACTCCCTTAAAGTCATGCCGCACTTGGGGCATGTGAGGGTGCTGTTGCCGAAGTCGAGCTCATTCATCTGCATGAGAGATGAAGCGATCTCATCTAACTGCGAGAACGGATTGCCCAGAAAGTCTGCCGGATCATTTAAGAACCTGTCATAGCCCATGAGCCTCGCGCAGTTCTCGCAGTACGTGACACCGTTTATCTTTATTATCCTGTTGGTAAGTTCCTTACCGCATCTTTCACATCTCATAGATTTTTCTCCTTTTGTATCCCTTATTTCAAGTTACCATCAGTCCGAGCAATGCATGCTTGAATATATCTGCTCTCAGGACTGATCTGATATCCGAGTCAACTCTCGCAAGAGCCCTGTCTGATACAGCCGCCATTATCGCCGTGCCTTCCTTGGAGGTCATGGCTCCGACGGTAACCGCGTTGGTCAGAAGGTTCTTTGCCTGCTGCTGTGACAGGTCGTCGCCCACGCTGTCGATCACAGCCTTAAGGTACTCAGCCGGTCCGACATGATTTACCCTCGTAATGGTGATCTGTCCGCCGCCGCCCCTTCTGCTCTCGACTATATATCCGCTTCCGCCCGAAAACCTTGTAGACAGCACATATGTGATCTGAGAGGGCACACAGTTCGCCTGCTCTGCCAGCTGGCTTCTGCAGATAGTAGCTGTACCGTCATTCTCGTCGACCATCTCCTTGATCATCTGTTCAATTACATCAACAAGTCTTGCCACAAGATCGTCCTCCTTCCGCTTTATCGTGATTATATTTTCGACTTTGCTCTTTCCTGACTTTGACTTTGACTTTCTTTGACTAATGAGATTATCTTACTGATCCGGCCGTTTGTCAACAGGGAAAATCAGGAAAAGTCAAAAAATGGTCCCTTCCCGCGGGAGCCTCTTCTCCAAACTAAAAAGCTGCCCTTGAAAGGCAGCTTTTATAGTCAAAAAACAAATAACTCAAATTATCTGTGATACAGCTTCTTTGTCTCGTAAACAGGCTCACATGTGAGGTTGATGCCAAGCTTGTGGAACATATTGATGTCAACGGAGCTCATCATGGTCGTGGAGTGAGCATCGCTGTTAACGAGATTGCCGATCTGCTGCATAGCGAGTTCTGCAACCGGGTTGGTGGCAGCACTGATAGCAAGCGCAATAAGAACTTCGTCCGTATGAAGTCTGGGGTTATGGTTGCCTAAGTGGTTGATCTTAAGATCGGAGATAGGCTCGATAACATTGGGTGAGATCAAAGGGATGTCGTGGGAGATTCCTGCAAGGACCTTAAGCGCATTAAGAAGTGCAGCTGAAGCAGGTCCCAAAAGCGGCGTTGTCTTTCCCGTAACTATCTGTCCGTCAGGGAGCTCCAATGCAACCGCGGGAGCACCTGTGGATTCGGCGCGTACCAGTGCAGCTCCGATAACACGGCGGTCTGAGATATCGATGCCGGACTTCTTCATGAGGAACTCGATCTTGGTAACGTCAGAACCGTCGGAATTGCCGGCACGTGTTGCCATCTTGGCCTCATAGTATCTTCTGATGATCTCCTGTCTGGAAGCGTCCTGGCAGGCCTCATCGTCAACAATGGCAAAGCCGGCCATGTTAACGCCCATGTCCGTGGGTGACTTGTAAGGGCTCTCGCCGTAGATCTTCTCGAAAATAGCATTAACTACAGGGAAGATCTCAACGTCTCTGTTGTAGTTGACTGTTGTCTTTCCGTAAGCTTCAAGGTGGAAAGGATCGATCATGTTGACGTCAGCCAGGTCTGCTGTGGCTGCCTCATAAGCAACGTTTACAGGGTGCTGCAAAGGGATCGACCAGATAGGGAATGTCTCAAACTTAGCATAGCCTGCCTTGATGCCGCGCTTATTCTCGTGATAAAGCTGGGAAAGGCATGTAGCCATCTTTCCGGAACCCGGGCCGGGTGCCGTAACGACAACGAGCTTTCTTGATGTCTCGATATAATCGTTCTTGCCGTAGCCGTCTTCGCTTACGATAAGCGGAATATCTGAAGGATATCCTGCGATAGGATAGTGTCTGTAAGACTTAACGCCAAGGCCTCTTAATCTTGCTTCGAACTTCTCTGCAAGAGGCTGACCAGCAAACTGTGTGATTACAACGCTTCCGACCATGAGTCCGAACTCTGTGAAAGCATCGATCAGGCGGAGAACTTCCTGGTCGTAAGTGATGCCCAAGTCTCCTCTTCTCTTGTTCTTCTCAATGGCATCAGCATTGATGGCGATAACGATCTCGGCGTCTTCGGAAAGGGCCTTGAGCATTCTGATCTTGCTGTCAGGTTCGAAGCCGGGCAATACTCTTGATGCGTGGTAATCGTCGAAAAGCTTGCCGCCGAATTCGAGATAGAGCTTGCCGCCGAACTTGTCGACACGCTCCCTGATATGCTGGCTCTGCAGCTCTACATATTTGTCATTGGAAAAACCGATCTTAAACATAGGACTTAGACCCCCTTGCGAAAAATTATATTACAAAGAAGACAAATCTTATGTTACAAAATTCACTATTTTAAAATTCTTAAAGGCTCCATCAGGAGAAGTGATTTTTCCTTGGGAAGCTCTTCGGCGGTGAATCTCCTGCTGACTATCTCGCGCTCACCCTCATTGCCTATGAGCTCTACGAATTCTTCCCTTCCGGACAAAACATCATATCCGAACTTTTTGCTCTTGTAGTGCATCGGGATAACGACCTTCGGATCGATCTGTCCCACCATCTCAAAAGCCTTTTGACAGCCGATCGTATAGTACCCGCCTACAGGGATCATGAGAAGATCACAGCCCTTGATGACAGCGATCTGGTCTCCAGTAAGATCACATCCGATATCGCCCATGTGAACTACAGTCTCATCTCCGGATCTGACCTTTGTGATATTGTTCCTGCCGCGCTTTGCGCCCTGGACATCATCATGGAAAGTCTTGATGACCGTTACTTCCGGCTCAGAGCCTGTATAGGGCTCAAAAGGCTTTCCTACCGATTCAAAGTCACTGTGGTCCTTATGCGAATGTGAGCAGAACACCTCGTCGGCTGATACATTAGCATCAGAAAGGCCGGGAACTGACCCGTGGGAATAAGGGTCAAAGCATACTGTAAGCCCTGTATCAAACCTTATCAGAAAGCATGCGTGTCCGACGAATGTTACTTCCATAGGGTATTCTCCTAAAATATGCGGCTTAATACTTTACAGTATCGTCGCCATCTGCCTGTTCCTTTTTATCCTCGGTAGTTGTCTCAGACTCAACAGTATATGTGGCATCTTCCAAAATCTTCGAATTGGCTTTGAATTCCTTCTTTGCCTGGGATGCCAGGATAGCATTTGCGATACCGCCTATCGCACCTACAACGAGCGTGATTCCGATGATGATGGTAAGAGTCTTTGTCGCGCCGTTAAAGCATGTGACGAAGATGCCCATGCCGAGTGCGGCAATGCCGAACAGCAGTGAGAACCACCAGTATTTCGCGCCTGCAGGTCTTAATGTGCCTACAGAAACAACGATGATGATGACCGCATAGATGCCGATGATAATTCCGAATACGAAGTTGAAGATGGTGATGATCGGAAGCGGGTTGATGATAAACACGATTCCCGTAATGGCGATGGCGCAGCCGATGATGAAGACGATCCAGTCAAATACCGTCTTATCCTTTATCCTCAGGAAGTTGATGAGTTCGAAAATACCGACAAGGATAAGCACGCCGCCAACGACTCTTACGAAGCCTGAAGCGATCTCGTCGCCTTTTCCCGCGAGTGTTCCGATAAAGAATATAAGACCCAGAAAGAGCATCACGATGTCCAGAAGTATCGAAGCTAAATTGTAATCGCTTATCTTATTCTTTTTCCCGGTCTTATCCTTTGCCATATATCATTCCTCGCTTTCGCCGTTTGTCATAATAATATTCTTACCTGATTTCTTTGCATTTGACAATGCCGCTTCAGCCTCTTTCAGAGCGCTGTCGAGATCCATTGTAACGTCAAACCAGGCATATCCTCCGCTTATAGTGGCGGTATCCTTCATAAATGAGAATTTCTTCTTTGAAAAATCTTTTCTGATCTGGTTCAAGACTTCGAAGTTTTCTTCCTTCAGTCCGTTTTCGAAAACGATAACAAACGTGTCTCCGCCGTATCTTCCGACGATCGTATCCTCATCGATAACACCCTGAAGGACCTGGCCCAAAGCGCGGAGAACATCATCGCCCTTGTCATTGCCCAGCTCATCGTTGATCTTCTTGAAGTCATCGACGTCGATCACTGCGATTCCGCAAGGGTCCAGTTCATTTGTGCTCTTCAGGATCTCATTAGCCGATTCGATAAGGTATTTCTTGCTGTAAACGCCGGTTACCCTGTCCGTCTCAAAGCCATGCTCAAACTTGTTGGCACCAGCAAAATTACGCTCTCTTATCATAAGCAGCCTGGTATTGAAGATCTCAAGCCTGAACGCGAGTATGCTTATGCCGATCGCCATTATCTCGGCGATTATGATGCAGAGGATCGAATATGCTCTCTCATCAGGATAATCGTAGATATGGAGGATTCCGGCGTAGAGAATAAACACGAAGCTTAAGCCCGACTGAACGATCTGGATGAATCCGTCATGGAATACCGAGCAGAAGACGATCGCGAAAAGCGGGAATACCCACAGAGGAATGAAGTAGCTGTGGGCAAGGGATATTACACCGCACATAAGGAGTCCCGCAAATGAGACGACCCTGTTCTTGGTAATGTCCGTGCTGGTAGCCGAACGGTTCGAAAACCTGGTGATGATATACAGTACAGTGTTGATTGCAAAGGGCACCAGGATCCTGAACTCGACATAAGTATTTACAGGCTGTCCGACATTATCGGTGAGATAGTAATAGATAAATATCGCTACCTCAAGCGTTACACAGACGATAGCCATTGAGAGAATGATCCTCTCAAATTCCAACCTGATCGTTCTTTCGAGATTCCTTAATGCGGGATCGTTGACCGGCCTGCTGTCCATAGGCGTTACCTCTGTAAGATGTGCTTATGTTGCCTTAGTTATTTGAATCGCTGCTTGTATCTGAAGGTTCTTGTGACTTTGTCGGTTCCGGTTTTGTAGTTTCCGGCGGAGTGGTGGGAGCAGGCGAGGGTTCCGGAGAAGGCTCGGCCGTTGTCGGCGTAGGTGCCGGTGAATCCGTGCTGCCCTGAGGCGTCGGAGACGGTGTATCCGTACTGCCGCCCTGAGGTGTAGGAGATGGTGTGTCCGTACTGCCGCCCTGAGGAGTCGGAGACGGATTTTCTGTGCTGCCCTGAGGTGTCGGAGACGGCGCATCTGAGCCTGCCGCAGCCTTTACCTCCCACGGTGCCGTAACCTGAATAGATCCACGGAACGGGTCCTTAAATGTATATGTGATCGTATATTTGCCTACAGTATTCTTAGCCTGATCGAGCGTGATATCCTGCCCTGCCTCGGTCTTTATAGAGTACGACAGGTTATTCGTCGTCCAGTCGCCCTGTGAGGTCTTGGCCTTTACGCCGTCCATAGGATTTATGTTCTGCCCTGCCTGCGACGTTATCGACTTGTTGGTCAGGCTGATCTCAGGAGCCTTGAGTGTTGTCTTGCCGAGGATCCTGATGTTAAGGTCTACTTCTGTACCGATTCCGGCAACCTTGCCGTGCCATGAATACTGCCAGTATTCGACAGCAAAGCTTCTCGGCGGAACAGTATCGCCTGTCTGATAGTAATTAGACTTGAAGCTCTTGCTTGCCGGCCAGTAGCAGCTGTAAGGATATGCATACCAGAGTTTGTAATTACCAAGGATGCGGCTCTGATATTTCCCGAGCCTGTTATTGATATCGTCAGAGCAGAGATATACAGCCGGTGTATAACCGTTCTTGCCGATCAGGGTGCAGAAAGCATCCAGTACATTGGCAAAAGCTTCGCCCTTTAACGGCTGTGTACGGTATCCGCTGCCGGTCTCCCAGTCCATAACGACAGGAAGGTCGATATTTAATCCCTTGCACATACCGATCGTCAGAGAAGCTTCTTCGATAGCCTCTTCAACAGTTATAGCCTGAGAGAAGAAATATACTCCGACCTTAACGCCTGCCTTCCTGGCATTCTTAACGTTCTGGGCGAACTTCTTATCTTCGTAGCAGGTACCCTTTGTATAACCACGGCCGCCGCATCTGATAAATGCAAACTTGATTCCGTCGTTCTTGACCTTAGTCCAGTTTATATCGCCCTGGAACTCCGAGATATCTATTCCAAGCTCATAATTAACGACTGTAATAGGAGCCATGGTGGGTGTGGGCTTATTTGTAGCCGTTGCTGTGGTAGGCTTCGGCTTCGGTGTATTGGTAGCCTTAGGGGCATCTGCGATCGGACCCTTGTGGGTAGTCTTAACGTTCTGTGACTGGTCCTGCTTGATGTCCTTCTTGGCAATAACCTTTACCTTACCCTGCTTAACAGCCTTGAGGAGGTCCTCATCAGATAAGGACTTAAGATCTTTTACATCGGCAACGTTCTCACCGGTAAGCGCGCCGCGCTTTGTAGGCTTGCGTCAGAAGGCTCAGTCTGTTCAGGTTCCTCAGGATCAGTGCCCCTGTTCATGTTGACCTGGGCAAGATACTGCTGAGCTGCATTGAGCTCAACATTCTCGGACGGAGCCTGGATATTGGAATTGGAACTTATAGCAGCCGCGCAGACAGTGCCTACCGTACCCAACACGATTACTGCTGCAAGTATAAGACTCAGCCTTGCCGTCTTCTCGGATGCAGTACAAAATCTCGCAAATGCGCCCTGCTTTTCTTTCTCTGCCTTCTTTTTCAAAACGTTACCTCTTATATAAAATTATATAAAAACGCAAATATTCATGATAATAATGCGTTAGTTCTAACGCTAAGTCAAGTTAATCGTACCTTACATACGGATTACAATTTCAGGCAAAACCCCGTTTTTTATGTGGCAATTGCTCAAAAAGGCTATTGTGCTTTTGGATATTCATTACAAAGAAGACGGTATGGAGCCTCGTCTTCTTCGATCTCGGGGAACCGGCCTACAGGCGGGTTGAAACGGTTGTCGGTGTTATCATCATTGACCTGTGAGACCTCACCTAAGAGGACTGCGCCCGTCCCTTTTTCGACTTCAAAATCGTGATACATAAGGGGCTGGATCGAGATGCTCTCACCGGGTGTGAGCCTGATCTGGGTTCCGGCCTTCACCTGATAGGTCCTGCCGTCTGTATGGACTGTGACGTCGCTTTCCATATCCATCTCTTCATTGGGAAGCGAATTATAGACACGGATCAGAAGATTTCCGCCGCCCTTATTTATAATGTCTTCCATCTTAAACCAGTGAAAATGATTAGGCGAATACTGCCCTTCTTCGATGAAGAGAAGCTTCTCAGCATAGGGCTTCGGATATCTGTCCTTCGCCTTGAGGTTGCCGTTGCGGAGCGTGATCAATGAGAAGCCGACCTTCTCAAAATCTCCAAGCCCGTAATCAGTAATATCCCAGCCGAGCATATTGTCCCTTATCTCATCGTACTCATGGCCTTTGGTAAGCCATTCCTCAGGTGTGAAATTACAAAAAGGAGGAAGGCTGATCTTAAGGTCCTTGATCACGCCTTCCATACGCTTTAGTGCTTTGTTTATCTCAGATCTTTTCATGTTATTCACCTCTCTTATTGCTTATTAGCCTGAACAGACAGGCAACCGCAAAAGCCGTTAACGGAATTCCCGTAAAGATACAGATCCCGGCAGGCCAGCCCCAGTTAAGGAACCCGTAGAAATCATTCGTATCGGGCCACGGACCTCCGATGCCGTTTATCAGAATGTTCAGAAGATATCCTATAGCATAAAGGAGTGTTGGTATTGCCGCGAAAACAGTATATCTGAAAGAAATCTTTTTTCTTTTTACAAATATGAATTCTGCCATCGCAGTTACGGGCAGAAGCAGGTGGAAGAAAAGGTTGCCTCTCTTATAGAAGTTCGGAAAACCGTATAAAGGGCCGAACATGAAGGCCACGACCGCGAAAGTGATGGCAACTCCGCAGACGGCCGCGAGCTTTAATGCCGCCATCTTTCCCGTGCCTTTTTTCGCGAAAATACAGATAAGATAAATGAGCGCCACTATTCCGCAGAAAACGTTCGAAAGAACGGTATAGAACTTGAAATTCTCCAGACCTGACGACTGCAGCGCGCCCTCTTCCGCTTCTGATGTGAGCATGAGAATAATGCCTGTTACCGCTAAGATAACGATAACAAGATTAAATAAGATCTCTGATGTCTGACGGTTTTTATTGCTCATACAACAATTATATGTATGAGCAAGATCAATGTATACAAGACTTATGATTTATTTAAGGGGTTCCGGTCTTCTCAAGCGACACTTCTGATCTTTTCGCCGACTTTGTGATAGGCACCGAAGAAACTGGAAGAACAGAATACCAGAGCATCCTTCTCTCCGAATTCTGCCTGTCTTGATGCTACTGTCGCAAGATATTCGGCAGATTCCTCCTTTGTCCTTCCGGAATCTTCGAAAAGCAAATCCAAAGCCTGCTCGAGTGAACTGGCTCTGCCCGATTTAATAATATTTTGCAGCCTGTCCAATATCCTGGGATCAGTATACTTCGCTTCTAAAAGACACGGACCGTAATCGTTATAGTAATTTGTGAGCTGCTTTGCAAGCTCGACTTCCCTGCCCAGATATTTCTTTATCTTCTTGCGGTTGTCCTTCAGACTCCGGGAATAAGCGACTGCGGAATAAAGGCCGTCAACAAAGAACATTGCAAGCCAGAGAATAAGTCCGTTATAAAGCTTGAACGCACGCAGGGCTACAAGAACAGACAGCCATGTCGTAACGCCCATCATAATGATTCCGAAAATAAGAACACCTATAGGTACATAACCCTTTTTATCAAGGAAATCGAGCTTCTGATTGCAGAATTCGTATTCGCTGTACTGTGCGCGCATAAAATCGAAATATCTGATCAGCTTCTTAAGTTCCTTATTGACCTCATAAAGGCTCATATCAGGAAGATCATCAACGGAAATACCATTTTTCTCGGCGCTCAGATCAAGAGGCGCTCCGCATCTTTTGCAGATCCTCCGGCCGTGATTCTCATATCCACATTCATTACAAGTAACCATGGAGTTCCCCCTTTCCATGCGTTGCTGATCCTCCGGCCGTGATTCTCATATCCACATTCATTACAAGTAACCATGGAGTTCCCCCTTTCCATGCGTTGCTTAGTTGTTCCGCTTATATTTTAGCAAGCCGGACGTGATATTTAAACATGTGACAATGAATCTGCATAAAAAATCCCCGCAAAGCCTATGCCATGCGGGGATCGTCTGTTTTGAGTCCTTATTCAGGTGACAACGGTTGCGGGGAACCGTGAACCTTTATTACTCACCCTTCTCGAGAGCTAATGTAATTGTTGTTCTGTCGCAAACGTCGGAAGGTCCGAAGTACTGGATAGCACCGGGGAATGTGAATGCAGTCTCAACTGCCCATCTCTCACGGTTTGCTTCGAAATACTTGAACGGCTTGCCGTCGAGCTCAACAAGAGCCTTACGGATAACCGGCTTGTCTGCACCGTTTCTTCTTTCCATGTTCATCAT
>CADCJM010000040.1 GCA_902801755.1 Oscillospiraceae bacterium | reverse complement strand
CCAATGCTTGCCTATGTAAAAAAGGTTGCAGAAGCAGCAGGTCTTCCTTGTGTTATCTCAAACAATTTCCCTTCAGAAGTTAACATCACGGGAGACGTTCAGTTTATTCCGCTTGAAGAAGATATAAGCAAATGGGCAGATGCAATAATCGCATCACTTGAGAAGAATATCGACCGCACGAGCGGCAATAAGATCTTGAGGGAAAGCCCCTATTCGAGAGCAGGCTCAGGCAGCATGCTCACAGATTTTTACGAAGGATTATTGAAGGCAGGGGAGAAGGATTAACATGGCATACAATATCGTTTTGGTAAGCGGCAGTTACTATCCTAATTTCTCTGCTACCGGCAACTGCATACATCAGATCGCAAACTGTTATGTCAGCAAAGGACATAACGTCTACATGATAAGCCGCAGTCCCAACGGCGAAGAGACTGATGAGTTCTACGAAGGCCATCAGATCTGCCGTGTAACGAGCAAGAGGACCAAGGATCTTGAGATGCGAAGAAGGCTCAATGAGAAGTCTCTTTACGGCAGATTCAGGATCGCTGCGAATAAAACATACTGGGCTTTGAGCAAGCTCTTTACCAAGAGCGGCATGGAAGAACAGCTCACGAAGGCTTACTACGCTAAATTGGAAGAACTCTATAACAACGGACTTAAGATAGATGCGGTCGTTCCTTGCTGCCTTCCTGTTGAAGGCGTAAAGGCAGGCTACCTGTTCTGCAGCAAACATAATATTCCGCTCTTCCCGGTCCTTTACGACAGATACAGTGAGAGCAGGGATTTCTTCCGCTTCACATGGACCTGGAAGCTCAAGCAGAAGGGCGCTGAGAAGTTCGAGAAAGAAGTCTTCGACTATTCGTCCCTGATCTATTACATCGACAACTGGGAGCCTTATTTTGATAAGCACAAGCGAGATAATGCATTAAGAGTAGAGCACCCGCTGGTTGTAAAGCATAGCGCTGTAGAGCCTCTGGCATTGAAGAACGCTACAAAGATCAACGCGATCTACCAGGGCGAGATCAACCATCAGATGAGACCTCCGCAGGCTATGCTTACGGCTTTTTCGAAGATCGGTGAGACTGATAAGGACGTAAGCCTCCACGTTTTCGCGAGGGGCAACGGCGTTGAAGATGTCGAGAAAGCAGCAGCCGTAAATCCTGATGCAATAAAGTTCTACGGCAGCGTAGGCAAGGTCGAGGCGGACCGTTACTATGCCGCTGCAAATATCCAGATAATCCTCGCGAACCGCGATAAGGAGATCGTATCAAGCAAGATCTTCGAGAGCGTCGCGTCAGGTTATCCGATCGTTTATTTCTATTTCACGGAAGAAGAGCTGTCTTACGGTCTTCTTCAGAAGTATCCGCTCGTGCTTTGCGTGCGCCAGGAAAAGGCCGCGGAAGAGGCTGATAAGATCCGTGAATGGATGTATGAGAATTGCGGTAAGAGGGTTGATTTCGAGCTCGTTAGAAAAGCATACGACGATGCCACGCCCGATATGGTCGTGGACACATCGATAGAAATATTAGACAAGGGTGAGAGTGGGAAGCAAGGATGAAAGAAATATCCATTGAAGAAGCGAAAAAACTCCAGCTGGAGATCTTAAAGAAGGTAGCATCGTTCTGCGATAATAACGGCCTTCGCTACTATATCTACTACGGCACATATCTTGGCGCCGTTAGGCACAAGGGCTTTATCCCGTGGGACGACGATATCGACATCTGCATGCCGAGATCTGATTATGAGAAGTTCATGGATACTTTCACATGCGAAAACCTTGCGGTCTACACATGGCGCAAGGATAACAAGGCCCTGCTCCCGTTCGGCAAGGTATACGACATAAGAACTGACGTAAAAGAGAATGCGGATTTCGGTGAGACATTCGGCGTTAATATCGATATCTTCCCCATGGACGGACTTCCGTCAGATGAGAAAAAGAGAAAGTCCAGAGTAAGCTACATGAAGCGCTGCCAGGCGATGCAGATCGGCGCGACATTGATAGATCCTTCCAAGCGTTCTGCGAAAAGAAGACTTCAGATCAATCTCATCAAGGCGTTTTATAAGGTGTTCCACATCAAGCATTACCACACGGGAAGAACGATCGAACATGCTAAAAAGTACGACTTCGACAAGTCTGAATATGTGGCTGTTCTCGTCTGGGGATACGGTCAGAGAGAAGTCGTAAGAAGGGATTCGATATTCCCCTTAAGAAAGATACAGTTTGAGGACGGCGAGTTCTGGGCACCCGGAACTGACGAGAGCCTCGTTAATGCATTTGGCGACTATATGCAGCTTCCGCCCGTGGAACAGCAGCATTATAAGCATTTGCCGCAAATGTACTGGAAATAAACACTTTTTAAATCCGGCAATCGTGATTAAATATGCGGTAAGGCAGAGTGAATAATGAGAATCCTTGAGATCAATACAGTTAATTTCGGAAGCACCGGTCACATAATGCTTCAGATTGCAGATCTTGCATCAAAGAAAGGTCACGAAGTGATCTGCGCTTTTTATGCGCGCCGCAATAAGGATAAGGACAAGAACTGTATCTACATCGGCAATAAGATCTCTCACAATATCCATAAGAAGCTTTACCAGAGAAACGGCAACAACGGCTGTTATTCGAAGATTTCCACATGGAATTTCCTTCGCAAAGTAAAGAAGTTCGATCCGGATCTTATCCACATCCACAACCTTCACAACTGCTATATAAATCTTCCGATGCTCTTTAACTACATCAAGAAGAACAACAAGAGGGTCGTCTGGACCCTTCACGACTGCTGGTCTTTCACCGGCCAGTGTCCTTACTTCACGGCCGTCGGCTGTGAGAAGTGGAAGACAGGGTGCCATGACTGCGAACAGATAAACAGATATCCTTCATGCAGCGTTGACCGCACGGATAAGATGTGGAACCGCAAGAAAGAATGGTTTACGGGCGTACAGAACCTTACGATCGTTACTCCTTCACAGTGGCTTGCAGATCTTGCAAAGCAGTCTTTCCTTAAGGACTACCCTGTTAAGGTGATCAATAACGGGATCAATCTTGACGTGTTTAAGCCCACGGAAAGCGACTTCAGAACGAAGCACAACCTTGAAGATAAGAAGATCATTTTGGGTGTTGCTTCTGTTTGGGAAGTGCGAAAAGGCTTAGATGTGTTCATTGAACTTTCCAAGCGCCTTGATGACAGATATAAGATCGTTCTTGTCGGCACCAATGACGAAGTCGATAAGAAGCTTCCTGAGGGCATAATCTCCATCCACAGGACTTCAAACCAGAAGGAGCTTGCAGAGCTTTATACTGCTGCGGACGTGTTCTTCATTCCGACAAGAGAAGATAATTTCCCGACAGTAAATATGGAATCTCTGGCATGCGGCACTCCCGTGCTGACATTTAATACAGGCGGAAGCCCTGAGATGGTCGATGAAGCGACGGGCGTTGTATTAATGAATGAAGACATAGCAAGCGTAGAGCAGGCGGTCATCTCCATGTGCGAGAGCGGCAATTACAGCAAAGATGCCTGCATTGAGCGTGCAAAACAGTTTGATTCAGTGCTGAAATATAATGAGTACTTGAGTCTTTTCGAGAACATATAAGAACTTAAAAAGAGGCAGGATAATGAGCAGTAATAAAGTTGCAAAGAATGCAGCATGGATAGTAGGAACACATATCGTTCAGTCGCTTTTGTCGCTTGTAATAGGCGCGCTGGTCGCAAGATATTTAGGTTCAGATAAATTCGGTGTCATCACATATGCGACATCGCTCGTCACATTCATCTTACCGTTGATGAAGCTCGGCTTCGGTAATATCCTTGTCCGTGAGATCGTTAACAATCCCGAGAGGGAAGGTAAGGTCTTAGGAACAGCGATATTCTTTAATATCGTGTCTTCGATCCTTTGCATCATAGGCGTCACTGCTTTTGCCTTTGTAGCAAATCCGGGAGAGCCGGAGACGGTAATTGTCTGCGGATTGTTCAGCTTAAGACTTTTATTCCAGGCGGCCGAGATGCTGCACTACTGGTATCAGGCAAAATACATGTCCAAGTATACTTCGATAATCAGCCTGATATCCTATGTTCTCGTAACCGGATACAAGATCTTCCTTCTTGCAACAAATAAGAGCGTTTACTGGTTTGCTGTAGTAAGTGCACTTGATTTTGCCCTGATCGCCATCGGCATCTACATCGTTTACCAGTTCAAGAAAACGCAGAAGCTCCAGATCTCGTTTGCTGTCGGAAAAGAAATGTTTAAGAGCAGCAAACACTACATTCTGTCTGAGATGATGATCACTGTCTTTACCCAGACTGATAAGATCATGCTCAAGGCCATGATCGACTCTTCAGCGACAGGTTTCTACGGCATCGCGACTACATGGGCAGTTATGGCCCAGTTCGTTTTCTCCGCGATCCTCGATTCATTCAGACCGTGGATATTAGAAGGCAAGAAGGCGGGCGAAGAGATCTTCAAGCACAGAATGAAGATGCTTTATTCATTGATAACTTACCTGGCGCTCCTGCAGTGCGTCGTGCTGACTGTATTTGCCCACCTTATAATCCATATCGCATACGGAGACCAGTACATGCCTGCTGCAGGCACTTTGATGATCCTCGTATGGTATACGCTGTTCTCGTTCCTGGGCTCTGCCAGAAATATCTGGGTACTTGCAAACGAGAAACAAAAATATCTGTGGATAATCAATCTCTCCGGTGCGCTCGCAAATGTTGTTTTGAATCTCGTTCTTATTCCCTTCTGCGGCGTTTACGGTGCTGCTATTGCATCCCTCGTCACACAGTTCGTCGCAAACATCGTCGTCTGCTACATCTTAAAGCCTTACCGTCCGAGCATCCAGCTCATGGCAGAGGCCCTCAATCCGAAGTATTGTATCGATGCTGCTAAAAAGCTCCTTAAGAGGGAGAAGAAGACAGACGCCAAAGCCTGATCTTCGAGGATATATAGATGGACATGAATGTGATTTTCGAATCTGAAAACATCATCTACGTAAGACCGTCATTCGACCTCGTGCCTCAGTATCTTGAGATGGTCAACGATATCGAGAATGTCGCAAAGTTCATCGGCGAGAGGCGTACACTCCTTACCGAGCAGGAAGAGATCGATTATATCAAGGACAAGATGGACAAGGATGCAACGATGTTTTCGATGCTCGAGAAGAACACCCGTGAGTTCATCGGCAATATTGAATTCTTTAACCGCGTCGACGACGAGGCTGAGTGGGGCATCGTAATAACCACTAAAATGCAGAACAAAGGCTACGGCAAAGAATCCTTGAAAAGATCTGTCGAGTATGGATTTAACGAACTTAATCTTAAAAGGATCTACCTTGAAGTCTATGCAAATAACCCCAGGGCAATTCATATTTACGAGAACTGCGGTTTTAAAGAATACGACAGGACTGATGTTGACGTCTTCATGGAGATATTAAAAGATGAGTGCCCTGGTACCTGATGACAAATTAAGTCTTGAAGAGCTCAAAAAGCATAAGGATATAGCTCTTATAAGTGATGATGTAAGTTCCAGGGAGGAACTTATAGAGTCGCTCATGAACTATCTGAAGCTTAACCGGAAGCAAAGAAGGTATTCCGATTATTACTCTGTAAAGCTCTTCGGATGCAATGTATGCGATATGTTCATATCCCTGAGCTACAGGTTCAAGTACGAGCCTCTGATCCCCATGAACGAGACATTCTTCGTATCTGAGCCTGACCTCTACTACAACAAGAAAGCCTTTGACGAAGGCGATATCAATCTCTGCTTTGTCATCGGTTATTCCGGCTCGGGCAAATCCGTTCTCACACGTGAATATGAGGGCGATGGTATAGAGAAGGTATCCCTTGATGACCTTGTCTGCGTTAAGGATCACTATACGATGGAAGACCTCAAGGTCATGAGCAGCATGCTCTATTCCTTCTTTGAAGGCCCCGGCGCGAAATACTATATCTCCATAAAAGAGCGCGACCTTTTTGCCGACAGGAGCGAAGTTTTCACCGAGTTCATCAAGTTCGCCAGAAAGTACGCTTCTGCGCATAAGGAGACCAAATTCATCCTTGAAGGTATCTGGACATATCTTTTCTTCGGCGATCCTTCAAAGTTCGATAAATACGCGGTCTACATGAAGGGCACGTCGCTTATCAAATCCAAGCTCAGAAGGATGAAGAGGGAGTCTTCGAATACTGCCGTTGAGTCCTGGGACAGGCTTTTGGAATTTGGCATCTATGCGGGTGACACGACTTTCAAAGACAGCAATGTCGACAAGTGGAGACGCCATTTCGAGAAGAAAAAAGAGACTGTCATCAAGCAGGAAGACAATTACTTCACGCTGCTTAAGCAGAACATAATGGCACAGATCAACGATATTAACAGCTGCTTCGTCCACGGCGATGCGGAAGGTATCAGGGCAATCTCTAAAAAGGCCGCGGCCGACTGCAAAATGGATATCACCGAGAAAACGATCGTCATCGAAGAGTGCAGGAGAGCTATAGCCGACCTTGCCTGAACGAATAAGACGGCAGATGTGATTCCGCCGCCTTATCACCGGGAGTGTCTATGTAATGTGCAGATAATTTGTTTAGGATGTTTGGACATTTACTACGTAACGGTACGTTCCGTCCGGATATTCATAGACACTGTAGGTCCATTGCCAATAATCTTCCTGATTGTAGGAATCGCCAGGTTCGAAGTCCGGCGCGCTTGCAGGACAGTAGTAACCTATCTGATAGATCTTCGCCTTCTTTCCTTTAAGATCTGTACCTGTTCTTGGTGTAGTTTGTGATACAGCTTTCTCGATTCCGGTTACTGTGGCTGCAGACTGATTACTTACGGATGGTGATAAACCGAGTTCTTTAGCGATCTCTTCACTTACGGGTTCCACGTCATTAATTGAATTTCCTAAAGCTGCAAGGCTTGGGAAAGTACACGTCTCTATCTGATAATCAATATCCATGGGACCCCTGTCGCCATAACGCTCAATGTAGGCTGATATACCGGGACGTTTTGCAAGACTTGCCATCTCTGCCTTAGTCTCAGGTGACAGGTTGGTGTGCACGTGGAAAGACAGCATTGAATGGAGCCCGTATATGAATATGAACGCGACCATGAGCGCAAGAAATATAACGGTGAATGGTACCGGATTAAAAACTCTCTTCTCTTTTGCCATCTTAATTCCCTCCTTAAGACCTGTTCCTGTTGCTGATATCTTATCGCGGTAAATATTGAAAGTCAATGACTTTTTATCGAATATCAATATAAATTTTCCGAATAGCGCGAAAACTAGGACGGTTCAGACAAGCCCTAAACCACTAAAAATATTCAAATAATTAACAGTTAATTCATCCTAAACTGATAAAAGAAATCTATATAGTGTTAAAATTCTTTTATGGAACAGATAAAGAACATTTTGCCTAAAATCTCAAAGACCGTTATCACGGCGGTCATGGCTTTTATCGTTCTTTTTTCGCTTATTCCGGCACAGGTCAGTGCCGACAACCGCTTTGTTGTAGACCCTACGGGAAAGCATGAGGGTCTTGCAGCATTCCTTTACGACAACAAGACCGGCCTTCCGACTTCTGAAGCTAATGCCATTGCGACTACTTCAGACGGTTTTCTCTGGATCGGAAGCTACGGCGGACTTATCAGATACGACGGTTCCACTTTCGAGAGATTCAGTTCCAAGACCGGAATTGCGAGCGTAGTAGGCCTTTTTGTCGACAGCAATAACAATCTCTGGATCGGTACAAACGACAACGGAGCTGCCGTTATCGACAGATTCGGAAACATAAAGATGTACTCCAAGCGCGACGGTCTGCCCTCAGCTCTTGTAAAGACTTTTGCAGAAGATGAAAACGGAAATATCTACGCAGGCACAGCACAGGGCGTGGTTATCTTCGATAAGGAGGGCAGTCTCAGTGTCATAAACGATCCCCGGATCCTTGATACAAATATCAGGTGTCTTGAGACCGGCATTGACGGGATCACATACGCACTGACCGTAAACGGCGATATCTTCACTCTGAAGAACGGTCAGCTGCTCGGGTATTACAGAGGTGAGGAAGATCTTGGAGTAAAAAGTATCCATTCACTTCTGACAGATCCTGAGGAGCCGGGCAGTCTCATTCTGGGCGACACCGAATCACGCATATGGTACGGCAACTTAACCGATGGATTCCCCAAAGACCAGAAACTGTCTGTTAAAGACCACGGCAGCATCAACAGCATGAAGGTCATCGACGGGGACCTCTGGGTATGTGCAACTGAAGGCATCTTCGTATTCAAAAAAGACAGTACAGAACCCAAGGCTCTCGAGAATATCCCGATGAATTCCAACATCGAATATGTTACCACTGACTATCAGGGCAACCTCTGGTTCGCATCCTCCAAGCAGGGCATCATGAAGCTTGTCCCGAACCGGTTCACCGATATTTTCGACCACTACGGACTTGCCGATGCAGTCGTAAACACGACCTGCTATTACGACGATAAGCTCTTCATCGGTATGGACTCCGGCTTTACCGTAATCGACAAAAACGGACCTGTCGAAAAGGTAAGGATAAGCAACGCATCTACAGCTTCAGGAAAGCATCTGGGAGACTTGAATCTCATCTCAATGCTTGACGGCGTAAGAATAAGATCAATAACCAAAGACAGCCAGAACAGGCTCTGGATCGCCACTTTCAATGACCTGGGGCTTGTCAGATACGACGGTGAGAATGTAGTCACATTCGGTGTGGAAGAAGGCATGCCTTCGACAAGGGTAAGAGCGGTAGCCGAGTGCAGCGACGGATCTTTCCTGGTCGCCTGTACCGGCGGTCTCGCAGTGATCAGAAATGACAAGGTCGAGATAGTATACGACGCGGATTCAGGCATAAAGAATACTGAGATCCTGACAACTGCAGAAGGAAAGAACGGAAGCAAGCTGGCTGGCACTGACGGTGACGGTATCTATGTCATCGGCAGGTCCGGATTAAAGCACATTACGACTGATGACGGCCTTATGTCTGATGTCGTAATGAGGATCAAGAAGGCAAGAGATCATGATGTTTACTGGATAGTAACCAGCAACTCGATTGCATACATGACGCCTGATTACAAAGTTCACACTATAGTGAATTTCCCGTTCTCAAACAACTTCGACATGTATGAAAATTCACAGGGCGAAGTGTGGGTCTTGAGCAGCAACGGCATCTATGTCGTAAAGTCGGATGACCTGATCAGGAACGAAGAGATCAACCCTGTTTTCTATGGCATCGACAACGGTATCCCCACGATCGCAAATTCCAATTCATACAGCTGTGTAACAGATGACGGAGTACTTTATATCGCGGGCACGACAGGTGTTACCAAAGTCAATATCGAGAAGACTTTCGAGAAGGTAAGCAGCATTAAGATGAGCGTGCCTTATGTCGATGCTGACGGTGTAAAGATCTATCCGGAAAACGGTGTTATAACTATCCCCAAGAGCGCGAAAAGAGTCACAGTCTACCCTTATATCTGCTCTTACACACTCTCCAATCCTACAGTCTCATATTATCTTGTCGGCTTCGACTATGCAGTCAATACGACCCGCAAAAGCGACCTTAAGCCGATCGACTATACGAACCTTAAAGGCGGTTATTACACCTTCAAGATGACGATCTCTGATTCGATGGGCAAAGATACGAATGAATACAGGATCGAGATCGTAAAGGAAAGAGCCGCATACGAATATCTCTGGTTTATGCTGATCATCTTTTTAGCCCTCTATTTCGGATTTGCAGCGATAGTATATGCATATGTACAACGCAAGACAAAGGCGCTCCTGCAGAAACAGGAAGAGGACAAGACGCTCGTCAGAGAGATCGTAGAGGCATTCGCAAAGACGATCGATATGAAGGACAAATATACTAACGGCCATTCGAAAAGAGTTGCCGAATTTACCGCGATGCTCACCCGCGAACTCGGCTACAACGAAGAGACCGTCGAGAAGTACTATAACATCGCCCTCCTCCACGATATCGGCAAGATCGGAATCCCTTCTGAAGTACTTAACAAGCAGGGCCAGCTTACCGACGAGGAGTATCACCAGATCCAGTCACACACGCTGCTCGGCTATAACGTATTAAAGGACATCAGCATTATGCCTGAGCTTTGTGTCGGTGCTGAATCACACCATGAGAGACCGGACGGAAAAGGATATCCACAGGGCCTCAAGGACGATGAGATACCGAGAGTCGCGCAGATCATAGGTGTTGCCGACGCTTTCGACGCGATGTATTCAAGCCGTCCTTACAGGAACAGGATGAGCTTTGATAAGGTCGTATCGATAATCAGGAAAGGAAGCGGCACGCAGCTTACACAAGACGTCGTTGAGGCATTCTTAAGGATTGTCGACCGCGGCGGATTCAGGGCGCCTGACGACGATGGAGGCGGCTCGACAGAAGACATCGACAACATCCATAAGAGATTCAACAGGGAAGAGAAAGAAAAAGAAAAAGCCGAACATGCCGCTGACAACGATCAGGAGCAGTCTTAAGTCCTGACATTCTTTTAATATGCTAAAATATTGTGGAACAGCGTATCGGAAGGGGGAAAAGCGGCCATGAAGAAATGGATCTACTTTGTTATCCAGTTTGTCTTATCTGTGGTTATCACGTCGATCGCCTGGTATCTTTTCTCGGTAATCAAAGCTACTACCGCGACAGGTGATGTCAGCTTCACACCGGTCTTCCTCTTTTTGGGCGGAATGGCAGTCCACCTTATCCTTACAGTCGTTTATATCATTTTCGGATGGAAGAATGTTGATGAGTGGAGATGGTGGTGCATCCTGATATCTGCCGCGATAAACATAATCACAGTCTTTATCGGATTGTTCGGATCGGTTGCGCTTCAGTATCTGATCTTTTATTACTGACGGGGAGGATATGCTATGGAACAGACCAGAAAGTGCCCTTCATGCGGCGGTACAATGATCTTCCAGCCTGGCTTCAACTATATGCGCTGCCAGTCCTGCGGACATAAGGAAATGATCCCTGAACTCGAATCAAAGATCCCGGTAAAGGAGATGGATTTCCTTACTGCACAGAATACAGCAAGCCACGACTGGGGCATGGAAGCAAAGGTCGTCACCTGCAAACAGTGCGGTGCCGAGACCATCCAGAACAGGCTCCAGCTCTCAGGAATGTGCCCGTTCTGCGGCTCAACTACAGTTGAAGCCGCTGACCCTGCTCAGGACATGATGGCGCCTAACGGGATAATTCCGTTTAAGATCACGGAAAAGCGCGCGCTTTATATTTTCAAAGACTGGATAAAGGACAGGTTCTTAGCGCCTGAACTTCTTGCGGAGAATGCGCAGCTTAATAAGTTCTACGGCATTTACGTTCCGCTTTTTACCTTTGACGTTCTTACGGAGAACCGCTTTACAGGCCGTTATTCCGAGGACGGCAGAACGCTCCTCCGGTGCGGCAAATTCCAGCATCAGGTCGACGATTTTCCTGTCGTCGCAAGTAAGCAGCTTGCGTCCGACAAGCTCCTTTTAAATGTCATTAAGGATTACAGGACTAATGAAGCAAAGCCTTATACGCCGGATGCTCTGGCAGGATTCCCCTGCGAACATTATTCCATCGGATTAAGTGAAGCCTGGAACAGTGTCGGTCCTGATATGGATCACTATCTGAAGAATGAGGCCGGCAGGCAGAATATCCCAAGGAATCTTAAAGGGGTTGATATGTCTACTGATTATTTCGACCTCAAGTATAAATATCTTATCGTTCCTGTCTGGATCAATTCATTCTACTACGACAACAAGCTCTACATGATCGTCATCAACGGTCAGACCGGCAAGATCGACGGTCAGTGGCCGAAGTCTTTCGGCACTTTTGCCAAGAAGGCAGCGCTGTTCTTCTTAGAATCCTTCGGATTGAATTAATATGGATATTAATTTGGTTTCTTACAATGCTTCATATAAGCAGCGTGTATTTGATTTTACCGGTAAGTGCTTTGATGAACTCGGAAAGAAGTTCGAACCCGGTGGCCGTCATTATTTCTATAACGATATCGAAAAATCATTCGAAGCGTTCTTTTGCATGACTGATGAAGAAAAAGTCATCGGAACTGTTGCATTAAAAAAGATCGACGCGTATACTGTTGAACTCAAAGCCTTATATCTTGATAAGGCATACAGGGGACAACATCTGGGAAGCCGCCTTATCAGGGCAGCAATCGACGAAGCTAAAGCACGCGGATTTAAGAGCATGGTTCTTGACTCAATGTCTCAGTACAAAGAAGCGTTAAGACTCTATGAGAAGTGCGGATTCAGGAACACGAAACGGTTCAACGATAACGTCTATGCCGATGTATTTATGAGGTTAGATCTTTAAAAGTTAATATAAATCTGAAGGCCAAAGGGGGATAATATGGCACAGCAGAACATCTACGACAACGACGCTTTTTTCGACAACTTCAGAAACTCAAGAAGTGATGAGATCAATTTCAACGAAGTGATCGAGACTCCGATCATCACAGCGATGCTTCCCGACATGAAGGGTAAGAAAGTCCTTGATATCGGCTGCGGCATGGGCCAGCACGCGCTACAGTATTCCAAGGCAGGTGCGCTATCTGTCCTCGGCACGGACATCTCTGAGAAGATGCTCGGATTTGCAAAGGAAAACAACTCGGCAGACAACATCACTTATAAGCGCATGGCCTTTGAAGACATCGCGCAGTTAGATGAGAAGTTCGACATCATCACGAGCTCTCTTGCTTTCGATTATTCGGAGGACTTCGGCAAGCTCATGAAGGATATCTATGCGCTCATTAACGACGGCGGATATCTTGTCTTCTCGATGTCCCATCCGATCTCGACAGCATACGACGGCGTATACGACAGATATACAAGGACCGAAGACAAGGTAAGACTTTACGCAAACCTCCATAACTATGGCATCGAAGGCGTTCGTCATTTCAAGTGGGTCGTGGAAGATTATGAGGTTTATCACAGAAAGTTCTCCACGCTGATCAACTGCATCGCAGGTGCAGGCTTTGTAATCGAAGAGTGTCAGGAATCCACTGTCCCGGATGAGATCCTTGCTGAGCATCCTGATAAGTTTGGCGGCGTCATCCATCAGCCTGACTTCATCTTCTTCAGGTGCAGGAGGTAAACACTCTTTTCAATACTTGGTATAATAACTTCGTGGATAATTGGTTTTGCTTTGAGCCTGATCCTTGTGATGGTTCAGAGATGGTTGGGGAGAATGTTTTATGGATAATACCGAAAAGAACTTCATCCGCTCTTGTTATTTAGGATTGGAAGCTTCGATCCTTGCGCTGATATTCATTTTCCTTTGTTTTAGTCTGATAGATTATCACTTGAATCCTGTCTATAACCTGTTAGTTCTTCTATCGCTGGCTTCTCCAATCGTAGGACTTGTTTTTTCGCTTGTTGGAATTATTAAAACGACGCAGGCAGAGAAGAAAGACATAGTTGCAGGTTCTGCCGGTATGACAATTTCCATCCTGGAATTATTGTTCATTATCATTGTGTTTTTCCCTTGGCTTGGTACCATGACTTATTTGGCACGACATCCTCCGGTCCCGGATATGCAGCCGCTTTCTCATAATGTTGAAATTAATAATGAGGCTTGGGAGCGGATGGAACTCCAGGATAAAGGCTACCCCACCAATTATCCTGAAGTGCCTCTTGAAGAGAACTTTCACCTGACATTGGAAGATGATTATACAATCACGCGTGATGAATCGGATGCTTTCAAAGATATTACCTGGCGTGTTATCCGCAACGGGCATGTCATACTTGAACGCAATGCAAATGGCGAATTAATGCTTGAAACTGATTTGCAATGGATTTATGGAGAAGACGGCGACTTCGCCATATATCTTACGGCTTTTGTTGATGGTCAGTACCGGAGAGTAAGCAACGTTATTGAATATACGAATTTGCCGTCCGATTGCTGAGGGAAAATGGTGATGGTTACAACTATAATATTTGTCCGTCACGCCCAAGCCAATTACGGCGTGGATGACAGGATCAGACCGCTTACAGAGGATGGCTTAAAGAGCAGGGAAGTCGTTGTTGAAACGCTGAAAGATATTCACATCGACCAGTTTCTCAGCAGTCCATACAGAAGAAGCATGGAGACTATTCAAACTGCTGCGGATTATTTTGGAATGCCGATAGAAACGGATGAACGTTTTCGCGAGAGGCAAGTAGGCACATGGGACGATGGCTGGCTCGAAAAGCGCTGGGCCGATTTCTCCTGCGCTGAAGAAGGCGGTGAATGCCTGGCATCTGTGCAGAAGAGGAACATAGAAGCTCTTCAGGAAGTCCTCGCAAAATATGCCGGAAAGACAGTCGTTATAGGCACTCACGGCACAGCGCTCTCGACGATCCTTAATTACTATGACAGCTCCTTCGGCCTTGAAGATTTCCTTAAGATAGTTCGTTGGAGACCTTATATTGTCGAACTGACTTTCGATGGCGATAAGCTGATAGGGAAGAAAGACCTGGCACACGTAGCGGTAAAGATTGACTAAATATTTAATGGCCTCCTCATTCCGAGAAGGCCATTTTCAATCATCCCTTTTCCTATTCCTATCAATCCTTTTTATATTCCAGGATGTCGCCCGGCTGACAGGATTGCCGAGATCTTTCCGTTCTTCATCTTGGATAAGTTGACGTTCGATACGCCGACTTTCTCTGATAATTCGTTGAGCGAGATCTTACGGTCTGCCATAACTCGGTCTAATCTAAGTATTATCTGTCCCATATTTGTTCCTCCTTACAGTGTCTCGTCAGACTGCGTCTGCAATGTGATGCCGTAATCGAGGATTGCGTTGATAGCCCATGTGATGAGTGCACATACTGCCGCAAATCCTGCGCCGGCGGTAAAGAGGAAGAGTGCGCTTAAAACTATCAGTGCGACGGTAACTCTCTTTTTGACCTTGGCGGTGAAAGGCGTTTCTTCCTTTTCGATAGTGCCGAAAATCGACTTGACCAGGAAGAACAACACTGCGCCGGCTAATATTGATAAACTCATGACGCCCAAATAAGCGCTGTATGTCATGCTCATGGGGTGATCGTCCAGTGCGGCCTGTACTGCCGGAATGTCAGAGTGGATGTTCTTGGGGACTGAACCGAGGTTGACCGAGAACATTGACGCGCTCCCGATCTCGTCCGTCGTCGAGACATACCCTGCAGCCTCTGCCTCGCTGATCATGTCATCGAATTTCTTGCCCTGCGCGAAAATCCATACACCGGTGATAAAGCAGGCAACAGCTGCGACCAGACTAACGATAAACATGACGCCCGACACCTTCTTGCCAACGCGGCAGCTCTTCTTGATCTTTGCGATCTTTACATTTTCTTCATTCATAATCCTATTCTCCTTGAATTGTTAATCTATCACCTTCGAAGATGGCTTTACTATACCCCGTACATTAATCTTTGTCAACAACTTTTTAACGATAATCATTAAAAATTATTCGGAAAGCGTTGTGGTTATAATGCGCGCAGATGCATCTTATTAAAGCCTTTATATCTGTTAAAATATATCCATGAATACCAGATCGACAGCCGGCACCACGTCCCGCGTTCATTACATAGACAACCTTCGATGGATCACGATCTCTCTTCTGGTCCTCTATCACGCCTGCATGGCCTACAACACCTGGGGCGAGAAGAACTATATCTTCTTTAAAGACTTAAAACCCCTTGCATTTGTTGTCGTGCTGATCAGCCCCTGGTTCATGCCCCTGATGTTCCTTCTTGCCGGCGTGTCCGCTTCTTACTCGCTCTCGAAAAGAGGCTTCGGCCAGTTCATCTCCGAACGCTTCAAGCGTCTCGGCATCCCTTTGGTGATAGGGCTTATTATCAATACCCCTATTTTGAGTTACATCGCTGACATCACGCATAATCACTATCAGGGCAATTTCATCCAGCACTATGTGATCTTCTATTCCAGGTTCACGGATCTGTCAGGCTACGACGGCGGCTTTGCTTTAGGTCACCTGTGGTTCCTGCTGGCCTTGATCCTGATCTCGCTTATCGCATGCGTTGTTATCAGGCTGCTCCCGCAGAACAGGACAGTGCTTATGATAACGGGCATTGTTCTTGCCGTTGCCGGTGTAGCAGCATTTGATGTTAAGCTTCTCGGAAAGCCGCTTATTACTTATCTTTGCGCATTCCTTCTGGGTTATTATTTCTTCAGCAAAAAAGAGTTCGTCAAAAAGCTTGCCGGCTTCAAATGGGAATTTGTTGCGGTCTTCGCCGTTACGGCCATCGCAAATGCGGTGCTCTATATTTTCGCCGCCGGCCCCAAGATCCTCAACAATATCTGCAACTATTCCAGCCTGATAACAGGCGTCATTGCTCTCATATGCGTAGCTCACGACCATCTGGATCTTACAGGCAAGCGGATGCAGATATTCTCGAAGCTATCTTATCTTTTCTACATCGTCCATTTCCCGGTAGTCGTACTGAGCCAGTATTTCCTGGGGCTCACGGGAATGAGTATTATCCTTAACTTCTTCCTGACTCTGGTGATCGCGTATCCGGTCTCATACTTCATAAGTCTGCTGATATCGAAGGTGAGGAGCTACTACTTCGGGTAAATTCAGCGCGTTATACCAATCAAATAAACTAGTCACGTAAATTCCAGAAAAAAGTCCGACCTAGTCGGAACTATTTCTGGAATTTCTAAATTGAGACATCATTTTTCCAGAAATAAGTCCGATACAGTCAGACTTTTTTCTGGAATTTTGGATTAGCACCTGTAGTCATCGCCGTTATTGGACGGCAAGTCTTGCCTGTGTCACCATTGACTGATGCGAATTTGACTCCAAATATGAACAAAGTATTAAAAACCCCTCCAAATGCATTTTTTACCCCCGAAAATTGAGACTTTAGGCTATGGCGTGAGACTGGGATTTGGGTTGATAATATTTACACCAACAGAATCATATGAGAGGAGTACTTAAGATGAAAAAGATAGAACTCCCAATGAAAGTTCACGCAGCTAAATTAGAATATAGAAGACGATTGTTGAGAGAGATGCCACATGGGTATTTTAAAGTCAGGCGGGGGAAGAATAGCGTAATAGTAACATTTGATCCGAAGATACCGAGTGTTAGTTCAAGAAGACCCAAAACTCACTTCATATCCAGCAAACACGGCAAAGCCTATGCTGAAGCAGTCGCGCATTATCAGGAAATCAAATCTGAATACGATTCTTTGCTTAAAAGTTGGAATGAAACATACTGTTTTGCTCCGCCCAGAGTGAAATTTCCATTAAAGAGTGCATACAACCCTCATAAATTGGATAAGGAGTACTTCGATAAACAAAAGGATTATCAAGGCAGATATGTGCCAGAGAATCCAACTATTAGTGATGACGGAGTATTTAAATCCAAGAATGAATTGATTGCTTCCGATACATTGAAGGAAATGGGCATACCGTTTAAGTATGAGACCAAACTTTACATCGACGAAGCAAAAGAAACAATCAACCCGGATTATCTGCTGGATTTCTATGAGATAGATAGATGTTCTTATCTTGAAGTGCTTGGCATGAATGACAAATTCAGTTATGCTGCATCGACAACCGTAAAGATTACCAGTTATTCCAAAGGCAACTACAGACCAGGCCGGGATGTGATCTATGTTCATCTTTATGATAAGTACAACTTTGATAAAGTGTATTTTAAGAAGATGGTGTGGGCGGCTTATGATAGTCTGATTCCTGATGACGCTTTGGACTGGGAAGACGAATACAATGCTTTACAACTATCATCGTCAGATGAGAGTTGTGGAAACACAACTCTTGAACCCAGAAAAGCATCTGCATAGCTTGAGCAGTCAAGGGCGCCATTAGGCGAGGCGGAGCCGTTCCCTTGACGGCGATAGCTGCAGATGCCAGAGATGGGAAATTCCAGAAAAAAGTCCGACCTAGTCGGAACTATTTCTGGAATTTCTTGGTTATATCAGTTTCACTTCCACGGCCTGACCTTGCCGAGCCAGCCGTTTGCTTTCCAGTAATTAAAGTCAGTGTATTCAGGATTCTTTTTGCCGAGGCCTGTCTGAAGCATGCGGACGGCCATGAACTTGGCTTTGACGATAAGATTTGTGCCGGCCTTTTTGCTGTAGTCGATCTTCGCGAACTTCTCAGCAGCCTTAGTGAGGACAGAACACATCTCAGCTCGTTTCTTCTCCGGGATCTTGTCCCAGTTGATCTCGCTCATGAGCTTAAATGTGTATGTCTTGATGTAGCTCACACCCCACCAGGAGAGGCTGTCCTTTATATCTTTGGCGGTGGACTTTCCGCCGGCACCGAGGCACTGGGTGATGATGACGGCGCGCTTGCCGAACATCTCTTTGGCAGGGCGGTGCGGCATCCATCTGTATCCGAAATGATCGAGCAATGCCTTCATTGCTCCGGTCGTGTGGAATACATAAGCAGGGGAGGCGAAGACCAGGAGATCTGCTTCGAGCAGAGCCTTCTCAATAGGCTGGACCTTCGCGGCGTCCTTGCAGAGATCTTGCCTTGTCAAAAAGCACTGTGTGCATCCGATGCAGAATCCGGGACCGTCTTTGGGAAGATAGAATTCCGTTATCTCAGCCTTGTCCCGGAGCGGAGCCAGGAAGCATTCTTTAAGGCGGTATGTGACGCCTTTTTTCTCTGTTGCGTTTATTACTGTTACCTTCATTTTGTTCTCCTATATGGGGGGCAGATCATGTGACTTTCCATAGTTACAGGTGGCAGATCACGCGGCTTTCCACAGTTATAGACGTCAGATCATGCGGCCTTCCACGGTCTGGTCTTATCAAGCCAGCCCTGTTCCTGCCAGTATTTTCTTTCTTCTTCTCCTGCGCCCATGCCTTTTTGCTGCATCATGCGCATCATCGAAAAGATA
>CADCJM010000039.1 GCA_902801755.1 Oscillospiraceae bacterium | reverse complement strand
ATCTTTGCTAAGACCGGTGGAACCGAGCATTGCATCGTTGTTCTGCCAGTCGTTTCTGACCTTAACATAAAGATCCAGATATACTTTGCAGTCAAGCATCTTCTCGATGCTTCTTCTTGCAGCGGTACCGATACGCTTGATCATCTGGCCGTCCTTACCGATGATGATGGCCTTGTGAGAATCCCTGTTGCAGATGATGTCAGCCTTGATGACCACCATCGTTCTGTCGTCGCCTGACGTGATCTCGCCGTCGTCATTCTTTTCCTTGAATTCGTTGATGATGACAGCTGTACCGTGAGGGACCTCCTGGTCAGTATAGTGAAGGACCTGCTCGCGGATAAGCTCTGCAGCAATGACGCGCTCAGTCTGGTCCGTCATATATTCACTGTCATAAAGCCTTGGACCTTGACGCGCTCAGTCTGGTCCGTCATATATTCACTGTCATAAAGCCTTGGACCTTCAGGAAGCATTTTCGTGATGATCGACAAAAGAAGATCAACGTTCTTTCCTGTCTTGGCACTTATAGGAACGATGTCTTCGAAATTGTATAGTTCTGAATACTTCTGAGTAAGCGGAAGGAGCTTTTCCTGGCCGGCTTCGTCGTATTTATTGATAGCAAGTATGACCTTCTTGTTCTCTTCACGGAGAAGGTCCATGAGTTTCTTCTCTACCGCACCGGGCTCAGGGAATCTGCCGTCAGCAATGAGGACTACGCAGTCAGCACCCAGGGCAGCCTTGTAAGATCTGTCGACCATAAATTCGCCCATCTTCGATGTCGGCTTATGGATACCGGGAGTATCAGTAAAGATGATCTGTGTATCCTCCGTGTTATAGATGGTCTTGATGTTGGTTCTGGTTGTCTGGGGCTTGTGTGATACGATAGCGATCTTCATGCCGGTGATATAGTTAAGGAGTGTGGATTTTCCAACATTCGGACGTCCCAGCAAAGCAACAGTACCGCAGTGTTTGCAGGGAGTCCCTGCAGGAATGAGGCCTTCAGGCTGGATAAGATCCCTGTGATTATCCATCTCGCAGATATCAGCGATCTCGTCATCAAAAGCAAGACCGATATCTCTCATAAGTCTCTTCTGCCTGTCGATCATGATCATCTCATCAGCAGATTCGATGTGATCGTAGCCTAAAAGGTGCAGGAGCGAATGAGCGATGAGGAACATTGCCTCGCGCTCGAAAGAATGACCGTAACTTAAAGCCTGAGCTTCACATGCTGTAGGATTAATGAGGATATCGCCGTAGCAGAGCACCTGATTGCCATCTTCGTCAGTCTCAAAGTCACCACTGTCAGGGATATCTACAAACTCACCTTCCCTTAATTCCAGCATGGGAAAAGAAAGGCAGTCTGTCTCCTTATCGATGTCTCTCTGCTCTTTATTGATCTCACGGATTTCTTCAGGTGTAACGAAAGTCAGTGTCGCATAAGCGTCTCTTAAAGTCCTCGTTACCTGAGGCGAACTGTAGTCGCCGCTTAAGACAGCTTCGCTGAGCTTAACGATGTATTCATCAAGGCCGTTAAGCTTATCTTCTGAAAAACCTTCTGCGTTGTTAACTATATCTATTCTCATTCAGGGTACTTGATCCTTTCGTGGAAGACACCGGCATATACCTGCTTAAAAGCGATTATGATCTTCTCTACATCATCGAAAGAGAGACCGGAGTTGATCAGCTGATCCTGGTCGATCTTATCCTTGATAAGAACCCTGATAAGCTGCTCTGCTCCTGCGACATCGCTTGTCTTCATTGATCTTACGGCAGCCTCGCATGTATCTGCGAGCATGACGATAGCAGATTCTCTTGATGAAGGTATATGTCCTCTGTATCTGAAATTAGCTACATCCGGGGGTTCCAAGCCTCTAGCCTTGGCGTCCTCGACTGCCTTGCGGTAGAAATATGAAGGATATGTCGTACCGTGGTGCTCGTCGATGATCTTGATGATGGCATTGGGCAGTCTTTCCTTCTTGGCGAGCTTAACACCGTCTTCAGGATGCTTGGTAATGATGGCTACACTTTCCATAACAGTAAGGTTGTCATGAGGGTTAACTCCGCCATGCTGGTTCTCTGTGAAATACTCAGGATTCTCAAGCTTTCCGATATCGTGATAATATGCGGCAACCTTGCAGAGCAGTGAGTCAGCACCGATTGCTTCAGCAGCAGAGTCAGCAAGGTTAGCTACCATCATCGAATGCTGGTGCGTACCCGAAGCCTCAAGGAACAGACGCTTTAACAGGTGCTGACCGGGCTGGCTCAAAGAAATGAGCTTGACAGGTGAAGCGACATTGCATACGAGCTCGAAGATCGGTGAAAGACCGATAGCGGCAACGAGAGATGCGATCGCACTTACGAACGTAAAGATGAACGAGTTAAGGAAAGCATTTCTTGTGTTGTTACCGATAAGGAAGTTATAGGCAACACTCGTAATGATCGTTCCGAGCGTCGGGAAAAAGATCAGTGCAGCATTGTTGATGATCTTGTCCGTTCTTCCCGCAAAGATCGAACAGAGTATGATTCCCGCCAGATTGATAAAGAACAGTTCAGGATCAAACCCATACATCGGCCAGATATAAAGCAGGTTCAAAACAGCCAGGATAATGCCGTTCTGGGTGCCTAAATATGTGGCACAGACCGCCGCAAAGAATAATACTATGCAGAGCAGCGACGATAAGGATGAAAGATATACAGACGTTCCGATCGTAACGAGGAACGTGATGATAAGCAAATAGAAAACAGGAGTCTCGACCTTAAGCTTCTTACGCTCGATATTGAGATACATGAGCAATATCGAAGACAGTACAAGAACATAGATCGCAACTCTCGCGAAGATGACGAGGTCGAATGACTGGTCTCTGATAAGCTCGAGTGCCTGGAGGTTGCTGTATGCGTGCTCATCGATGATGTCGCCGGCTTCAACGAGCTTCGTACCCTTTTCGACCATTACAGGCTCGTTCATCACAGCATTATAAGCATTGTTAGCTGAGTCTTCCGTTGCCTTCTGGTCGTAAACGGTATTAGGTTCGAGAAGTGCTACGAGCACTGCATCCATTGATTCTGCAAATTTGGAATACGAAGGGTTCGAATCACAGAAGGTGTTGATCTGCTCTGTGATCTTCGTAGGAAGTACAGCGTCGTTTACATCGCTTAACATTACGAGTTCTGCAATAGCTGTAGTCTTCTCCCTGATATAAGTAAATGTCGCATTACTCATTTCGAAAAAGACAGTAAGGTTCTCGGATTCGATCTTCTTGCCCATCTCCTTTTCGACAGTGGCGGAAAGCTGAAATGCGGAAGCCGAAGGCGACAACGGAGCCTGGAGATCCGCTGTCTGTGAGCTCTTTCTGACCTGGCTTGCCTGGTCAAAGAAAGCCTCGACACGGTCAATACACGCCTGAGACTGCTTATCTGACCTTACGAAAATATCGTCAACAGTATCTCTTGCGATGATCGCTCTTCTCTCTGTCTCATAAGAATCTTCGAAAGTTCTTGTGGCATAGATGTCCTGGCCGGCAATGGATCCGACTTCATAATCGTAACTTACCGGAAGTGATCCGTAGAAAACCAGGAAAATTATAGTCAGTGCTGCGAGCACCAAGGAAAGGATCTGATGGAATTTAGGTTTGGAAGATTTGTTGCTGCTCATGATTCACCTTGCTTTGCATTCTCATAAGCTCTTACGATCCTGGCAACAAGGCTGTTTCTTACGATGTCCGAATCATTCAAGCTTACGATCCTGATACCTTCTACTCCGTTTAATACCGTAATGGCATCTTTAAGTCCGTTCTGTATTCCCTTAGGCAGGTCGATCTGCGTAAAATCGCCGCAGACACAGGCCCTGCAGTTAACACCAAGTCTTGTAAGGAACATCTTCATCTGCTCAGGAGTCGTATTCTGAGCCTCATCGAGGAGGACAAAACAGTCATCGAGATTTCTGCCTCGCATAAATGCAAGCGGAGAAACTTCGATAACTCCCTTATCGTAGTAACGTTCGAACATCTCCTGGCCTAAGAGTGCTGACAATGCATCGTAGATAGGACGCATATAAGGATTTACCTTCTCTTCGATATCTCCGGGCAGGAATCCTAAACGTTCTCCGGCTTCAATAGCAGGCCTCGTAAGGATTATCCTTGATACTTCCCTGCTCTTCAAAGCCTTGACTGCCATAGCTACACCAAGGAATGTCTTGCCGGTTCCGGCAGGACCGCAGCAGATAACGAGTTCTGATTTCTTTAACGAATCGACATAAAGTCTCTGTCCTAATGTTCTGGGCTTGATAGCTCTTCCGGAAGGAGTCATATAAAAGACTTCATCTGACGTCTTCAGGAATTCTTCAAGCTTGCCTTCTTTGGCTATGTCTAAAAGATACTGGATATCGGTCTCATCGATCTGTGAATCAGAAGAAAGCTTATCAAGTGCAAGGAAAACATCTTTTGCCATTAAGACATCCTTAGTGTCACCGTCGATCACAAAACCCTTGCCGTCATGCTCGATCGAGACATCAAAATAGCCGGCGATCTTCGATGCGTAAACGCCTGCCGAATGTAGTGAATTCTTAAGCTGTTCTATTCTTTCTTCCAAATGAGATCTCCTATAAAAGAATTATTATGCTAATTAGATTTCCCGTCAACAATTACCCTTGAAGCTGTCTAACACAGCCTTGTAATAATCCGGAATATCAACTTCAAAATGCATTGTCTCGCCGGTTCTCGGGTGCACGAAAGTGATCGCACGGCTATGGAGAGCCTGGCCGGAAAGGCCATAGTTCTTGCGTCTTGCAGCATAGACCGGATCTCCTACAACAGGATGTCCGATATAAGCCATATGGACTCTGATCTGATGTGTCCTTCCCGTCTCAAGGATGAGCTTTAAGTCAGTGATATCGCCAAGCCTCTCAACTACTTCGAAATGCGTAACAGCAGATTTGCCGTCCTTATTAACTGCCATTTTGCGTCTGTCATTTGATGAACGGCCGATTGGGGCATCTATCATGCCCTTGTCTTCTTTTACAAAGCCATAAACAAGGGCTCTGTATTCTCTTACAATCTCGTGCCTTGAGAGCATGTCAGCGAGCTTTAAATGCGTGAAATTATTCTTGCATGCGAGCATTAATCCTGACGTATCCTTATCGATACGGTGAACGATACCCGGTCTTAATACGCCGTTGATATCGGAAAGCTCATCCTTGCAGTGAGCAAGGAGCGCATTAACAAGAGTGCCGTCGCTGTGGCCTGCAGCAGGATGAACGACCATTCCCTGGGGCTTATTGATTACAAGAAGATCTGAATCCTCATAAACGATATCAAGAGGAATATCCTGAGCAACAAAGGATTCATCTTCAACAGGCGCAGGAATATCAGCTTCGACAAGATCTCCTGCCGCAAGTTTTGTTCCCGCCTTGGTTATGACCTTACCGTTCACGGTGACTTTACCGTCATCAATAAGGCGCTTATAAAAAGATCTGGAATATGCCGAATCAAAAGCTTCAGTAACAAAGCTGTCCAGTCTTAAACCGTCAGTCTCACAAGTTTTGGATTCAACCGGCATTTTCTTTATTTCCCTTCTTCGTGATCAGGGCCCAGAACTCTTCAAAATACTTGGAACCAAAGAGGATTATGCAGATAAGAAGGCCTGTGCCCAATACTGCGCAGATATCAGCAAAGTTAAAGATCGGGAACGTATAGCTTCCGAAATCGAATCTCAGATAGTCGACTACATATCTGTTAGCGAATCTGTCGACAAGATTTCCGATTGCACCGGAAGACAAAAGGCAGAATGCAACAGACAAAAGCTTCATATCATTCAAAGCCGCAAAGAGCATAAGGATGAAGATACCGATTCCAAGAACAACGGAAATACCGGTAAGCATATAGATTCCCCAAGCCTGGTCAGCAAAGAGCGAGAAAGCGCTTCCCGTATTGCGGCAGTGATAGATCGAGAAGAATCCCTTGATCACATCGATCTGCTCGTAAACGCCGACTTTTGCAACTACAGCTTTCTTAATTACCTGGTCTATGATGATAAGGACCACAGCAATAACAGAAAAAATAACACAGGCGATTGGAGTCTTCGCCCTCTCTTTAACAACTAATTCACTCATATTCACAGAACCGCTTAATATCGGTACACCTTCCGTTTCTGTCAGTCTCGAAAATAATGCCGCTTACAAAACCCGGACCGTCTGCAGCCTCGTATTTTGCGGGAAGCTTATATGCAAGCCTCTTGATCGATGCATCGATGCTCATGCCAAGGATGGATTCCTTAGCACCGCACATGCCGGCATCAGTAATATAACCGGTCCCTTGCGGCAGGATAGCCTCATCTGCAGTCTGAACATGTGTATGGGTACCTGCCACAGCAGATACCTTGCCGTCGAGATAATAACCCATCGCACATTTCTCGGATGTGGCATCACAATGGAAATCCAGAACAATAGAAGTGCAGCCTTCAACGCGCTTAAGCCTGTCAACTATCTTATCCGCACAGGAGAAAGGATTATCCGGAAGAACATTGGCATACACCTGGCCCAGAAGATTAAAAACTCCAAGCTTCTCCCCGTTCTTCTCGAAAATACAGTAATCATTTCCGGGCCACGAAGGGCTGAAGTTAGCAGGTCTGGCCACATTTTTGATCTTGGATATCTGGCTTATAAACTCTCTGTTGGAGAAAGTATGGTTGCCCATCGTGAAGAGATCTGCGCCGGCAGCTTCAAGATCCCTTAGCATATTGATCGAAGCGCCCAGGCCGTTAACGCTGTTCTCGGCATTGACAATGCAGCAGTCAATAGCATTATTCTTAAGGAATGAGGGCATGACAGTTTTGAATGCTCGACGTCCGGCACTGCCAACGACATCACCAACAAAACATATTCTCAAGAGAAATACCCCCATTCTTTTTATTAATTAAAAATTATATCACATGAGAGCATTAATTCCGAAGTTTTGCGTAATTAGTTATTTTCTCCCGGATAGCAGTCCCGCACGTTCAGTGTCAGTATTAGTTATCCGCTCGCACGACCTTGCAATAGATTCAATGATGCCCACTTTAGACCTCGTCAGCGCATTCAATTCCTCAGCTGCCTCATTTACTTTTTTGTCTGCCCTTTTATCCGCACTGCTGACACCAAAAACGTAATCCACAGTGTCGAAATCATCATAAAGATGCTTTCTCACATCACACATATCCTTATACTGCTTCTCAGCAGACCTGATCTTAGCATTAATGGCTATCAGTTTTTCATATCCGTTAACAACATTATGATATTCCTGAAAATACGGCTTATCCTTCTCCAGCGCATTCTCAAGCGCATAATCGACCTTGGAACGCACAGTCTGTATCCAGCGGCCTGTTACATCCGCATCACTTCTGACCTTAGCCCATCTGGCACTGCTTAAGATCCGTCCTCTTAAAGCTTCAAAATCGTGCGGATCAAGCATAAGCGCATGAAGATATCTTTGATCCGCTTCTATATATTCACAGGCATTCAAAGCCTCCAACGCTCTCGTTTTAATATTTCCGAAGAACAACGAAGTTCCATATGCAACACCACAGGATCTGCACATAAGAAGGTTTTTCTTCTTGTCAGCATATAAATAGCCACCACAGCCGCTGCATATTACTTTATCCGTCAATTCCGGACCGCAAAAAGCACCCTGATTCTGTTCTTTGTGATCTGCTTTACCCGGTTCAGTTACAAGTGATTCTTCCATCTTCTGAAGTTCAGAATATGCATTCTCGAAATATGTTCTGATATCCGTAAGAGATTTTTCATACGGTTCGATCCGCTTTTTTACCCCGGCTTTGATATTAAGAATTTCCTTAGCAGGGTTTTCCCCAAAGCTCAACATAAACTTTTCAAAAGGAATCAACGAGATCAAAAACAAAACTGCCAAACCCAAAAAGACCCATTTAATCGAAGCTAAAAATTCTATAATTCTTCCCTGTTCCGGATACAATGTGACAACAGATAAGAAAAGCACCGGTAATGCAACCAGGGAAAAAAGCGATAAGAAAAAACGGATATTACGTCTGCGCCGTAACGTATCATTAATAGACTTGATAGCCTCATCTGCATATTTACGGTTCGTAAATATCTCATTCTTGTCGTGCTCATAAGAATCGGCCTGGACAAACATGTCATTAAGCTTCTCAAAATATGCTGCCTGACGCTCATCCGAATTGACACGGTAAAGATCAGCCTTAACTTTTGCTTTATTCCGATCCGCTTTTAACAGTTTCTCAGGATCTTTGAGATAATCTAACGAGCGGATATTTCCCTCAGCCAGGACATTTCCGCGTTTAGCCTCAAAATCATTCTCATCAGCAGCAAGCAGATCCCCGTACTTTTTCTGAGCAGATTGGAATTCTCTGTTTTTCAGGTTCAGTGCGGCCTCGTTAAGCACTTCACTTCTGTGGAAATCAGACAGATCGAATCCGTTTCCGCAAAAAGGACAATCGAAAACAGCCTGACCGATGTCTACGTTCAGGACACCACCGCATTTAGCACATGTATAACTGGTCAACTTTGTCATTGAACATCTACCCCATAGTCAAAGACCAAAACCCACAAATCAAATATATCAGATTTTCGAGAACACAGGCAAACAAAAAGGACCTCAAGCCAATAATGGCTTAAGGTCCTTGAATTGTTTTGAAAGATGATACTAACGCGTTAAATAATATATGTAAAAGCGATTAAATAATTATTTAGCAACGTCAGTTGCCCTTGTTTCTCTGATCACATTGACTTTGATCTGTCCGGGATAATCGAGTTCATCCTCAATCTTCTTGCAGATATCACGGGCCTTGAGCGTCATCTCATCATCTGAAACCTTATCAGGTGAAACGATAACACGAATCTCTCTGCCTGCCTGAATGGCGAAGCTCTTTTCAACACCCTCGAAGCTTGTTGCTATCTCTTCAAGCTTCTCGATCCTCTTGATATATGTCTCGAGATTCTCTCTTCTTGCGCCGGGTCTTGCTGCTGAAATTGCATCTGCTGCCGCTACCAAAACAGCTTCTGCGGTAAGAGGTTCAACATCTCCGTGATGTGCCTCTATGCAGTTAATGACTGCGGGACTCTCATGATACTTCTTCGCGATATCGACACCGAGCTGGATATGTGTTCCTTCCTGCTCGAAGTCTACTGCCTTACCGATATCATGCAAAAGGCCGCCGCGCCTTGCAAGATTACTGTCAAGTCCAAGTTCGTCCGCCATCATTGCTGCGATCCAGGATACTTCAATGGAATGCTGCAGTACGTTCTGTCCGTACGATGTGCGGTAACGGAGACGCCCTAAAAGCTTGATAAGTTCAGGATGCAGATTCATTACACCTGTGTCAAAGGCTGCCTTCTCGCCCTCAGTCTTGATAGTCTGATTGAGTTCCTTTCTTGCCTTGCCGGCCATCTCTTCGATTCTGGCCGGATGGATTCTTCCGTCTGCTACGAGTCTTTCAATCGTCATTCTTGCGATCTCTCTTCTGATAGGATCGAACGATGAAAGAACAATTGCTTCAGGAGTATCGTCGATAATAAGATCGACTCCGGTAATTGTCTCGATTGCCCTGATGTTACGTCCCTCACGACCGATGATTCGACCCTTCATCTCGTCGTTAGGAAGGGTTACAACAGATACTGTGACCTCGGAAACGTAATCGGATGCATAACGCTGAATTGCGTTAACGATAATGTCTTTTGCGACCTTATCGGCATCTTGTTTGGTTTTTTCTTCCATCTGCTTGAGCATTAAGGCCATATCATGTGTGTATTCACGCTTTGCTTCGTCAAGCACCAGGCTTCTGGCATCTGCAACTGTAAGACCTGATACTTTCTCCAGTTCAGTCTTCTTACGCTGCTCGTAGTCCCTGGCTCTTGCCTCGAGTTCAGCAACATTCTGCTGACGTCTCTCGATCTCTTCCTGCTTGCGCTCACAATTAGCTTCAATACGATTGATATTTTCTTCTTTCTGCTCGAGCTTATTGCGTTCTTTTGCAAGTTCCTGTTTCTTCTCTCTGGCTTCACGCTCCAATTCAGAACGGACGCGGGAGACTTCTTCTTTAGCCTGCAAAAGCAAATCACGCTTGTTGTTTTCTGCTTCCTTCTGTGCATTTGCAAGAAGCACATTACTTTCCTCTTTCGATTTGGCAATGTCCTCCGCAAGTCTCTTTTGTTCGCCGGAAATACCGGACTTAAAATAAACTGCTGTTATTGCTATACCCAGAATAAGACCAACAACGCCCGCGATTATTACGAATAATAACGATACTTGTGGCACGTTGGTACTCACCTCCAAATTTATTTAGTTGTCAAAGAACGTATAAAATGGCTCTGACAAGCCATTGAATATTGTAGAAATAAATGCCCTATCTGTCAATAATTTGTTAGAATTAAACAATGCGAATAGATTATTTTGTTGAAAGTGAATATAACGGCTGCGAGATCCAGCAGATCATGAGGCGCGAGTTCAAGATGAGCACCACCTGGGTCAAGCGCGTAAAGCTCTACGGAACAGTGGAGCTTAATGGTGTCCATGCCCGTGTTAAGGACCCTGTTAAGACCGGTGACAGGCTCTATTTCGAGTATGAGGATAACTCAGCAGCCCTTACTCCTCCGCCCAATGTCGGAATAGTGTACGAAAATGAGCACTACGCCGTCGTAAACAAGCCAGCTGGAATGGTCACCCACCCTTCACACGGTCATCTTGAGGATTCGCTCCTCACTTCCCTGTCTTCGAATACTCTCCACCCCGTAATGCGCCTCGACAGAGAGACTTCCGGTCTTCTTATAGTTGCAAAAGACGGCTATTCACATAATATGCTTGCAACGACCGATATAAAGAAGCGTTATAAGGCGCTCTGTTACGGAAGGTTCGATCCTGCTGACGGCACGATGGATTTCCCTATAGCAAGACGACCCAACTCAGTCATGATTAGAGACTGCACGCCCGACGGAAAGCTTTCGGTCACTCATTACAAGACAATAGAATATTTCGAGCATTCTGATATCTCGCTTGTGGAATTCGAGCTTGAGACCGGCAGATGCCACCAGATAAGGACTCATTCCTGTCATGTGGGCCATCCGCTCTTAGGCGACGGTCTTTACGGACCGCTTTCTGATGACAACCCCAACGAGTCGCTCAAAGATACTGCATCCGTCTACGATCCCAAGATCGGCAGAGTCGCTCTGCACGCCTACAGGATCGAATATAAAGATCCGTTTGATGGAGAGATCAAAGTTTTTGAGGCTGAGCTTCCTTCAGACATGCAGGCAGTTATAGACGGCTTAAAATAAAACAAAGGGACTTGGACTATGCCAAATCCCTTAGAAGTCAGATTTATATCAATTACTTTTCTTTACTGGTCAGCTGCCTCGGATCTACTGATCTGTATTTATTTCCAAAGCTGAATCCCAAGTCTTCAAAACCAAGTCCTAATTCAGGATACGCCTTATCTGCCAATGCGATCATTCTGGAATAGTAGATTGGCAAATCCTTCTTTATCTTTTTCTTAATAGAACGACCCACATGTGAATCAACCGATTCGGGATCATTGGCCATTTGATCAATACACGATTCAAGACCGGTCAGGTCAGTTGAGACAGAACCCTCAAAACTTTCATCTCCATAGCGCATTTGAAAAGCAAGAGCTACTTCAGCACTATCCCTAAAAATAAAAAGATTTAGATTATCTTTATCTTCACTATAATACGTCATAACGATGACAGGTCCTTCAAAACAGGTTACCACGCTTCCTCTGATACTATCATCTTCAATGATAAGAGCTTCAGGATGCGGCTGATCCGAAAAATACCGCTCCTCTACTTTCTTGATGTTTTCCTCATTAAGTACAACCGGAACCGTTTCTTCAGTCTGTCCTTCCGTTTTCTCTGCATTTGCTGTTGAGCAGCTGCAAAGCACAAGAGATGCAAGCATAACACCACTTAAAAGCACTGCAATAATCTTCTTCATTTTACGCCCCCCTAAAAACTCGATAAGGGGATTTGGACTTACGCCAAATCCCCTTTGCTTTATCAGTTATCCTGTTTTCTCCAATTGACTCCCATATCTGCGAGCGATGTATCAAGCCAGATCATGCCTGAATCCATGCTGGCAAGGATACCCTGACAATGATCCCAGAAGAAATCGATTGCCTCATCTTTGGTTAAATATGTGCAGCCCTCAGCCTCAAATTCCTTCTTCAGGTCTGCGTCTTTCTTATTCCCCCATGCGCTGCGGCCAACTCCGTCATCACCTGTAATAAACAGAATTACTTCTGCATATTTCTTGAACGATTCCTTTGACTCAAATACTTTGGCATAATCGCCGGCATCAGCTTTGATCTCAAGCCAGTAATTATATTTGTAATCAACAATGCCCTGACCGACAGAGTACATATTCTGCTCATAATTCATTCTGATTGCAGTATCTACGCCCTTGCCATCTTTACGGCAGTAAATCCTGCAAGTAATGCTCTCTCTGTTTTCTTTCTTGGTGTCAATAAAGTGATAGAACACATCGCCGGATTCCTTGTCGGAAGCGGAACACTGTACATAATCACCGGGCGACATCATCGTGGAAGAATCCTGGCCATACAATGAACGCCAGCCTGTATTGGCTTCATCGTTATCAAGCTTACCGATAGCATCATAATAGTATTCAGTCCAGCACATGCCGCAATCGGAGCAGATACCATTTACGAATTTGTGCTCGTTCTTGACTAAGACTTCCATGCTTATCGTCTGTGTGGGATCAAGAGATCTGTATTTATCCCCTAAATCAATGCCCAGATCTTCAAGACCTATGCCAAGCTCAGGGAATGCCTTTTCCGCGCAGGCAATCAGTCGTGAATACATAATAGGAAGATCTTTCTTGATGTTCTCTTCATTTGCCGAAAGAGCAGAATCATCATAAAGATCAACCGCACGCGGGTTATCGATCAATGTATCGATCAATGATTCGACAGAGGCAAGACCTACCGAAGTATTTCCGTAATAACGGGTCTCACCATATCCCAACTGGAAAGTAACAGAAACAAGCTGTGTATCAGAATGGATATTCAGGCTTATCTCGCTATCGCCTTTCATCGTTGTATAGTCGAAATAAACATTCTCATCATGTACAGAATAGCAGCCTCCACCTCTGATACCATCAAGATAAAAAGGAACAACACTGCGGCCTTCAGGTTCTTTGGAATCGTAAAGGTCTTTGATCTTTTTAAAATTCTCACTGTTGATCTCTACATACGCAGGTGCTGACGTCTCAGTAGTGATGTCGCTAGCTGGCTTTTCATAATCTGCTTCAGTCTGGATCTCATTCTCTTTGCTGTCATCCTTCTCGACAGGCTGCTGGCATCCACAGAGAACAAACGATGTCAACATGACACCGCATAAAAGCGTTGCTGTAATTTTCTTCATTTTCTACCCCTTCTCTTAAAAAAGAAAATCTTAATTTGTCCCTTGCCATCATCAAAAACAAACATTTTTGACAATAGCTATTCCACGCTAATAATACACATACATTTGAAATTAAGCAAATATTTTTGATAGTAATTTGATAAAGTCGAACACTTGCTCATTCGATTGTTCGGTAATTCTTTGATATTGTCAAATTAAAGGCCCGTGGAGGCATGCAAACAGAAGTTTCAGCTGTAAAAACCGGATAAAGAATGAAAAAGCGGTCAGTTAAAAGACCTGATCAGGTCTTCTGCAAGTCTTAATGAGGAATCTGAATCGCTGCCTGAAAGGAGCCTTGATACTTCACCGGTCTTATTCGCCCCGTCAAGAACTGTGCACACTGTAGAAGTGCTGCCGTTTGAGACTTTCTTTGTAAGAACGAAGCCTCTGTCAGATGCGGCAGCGATCTGTGCCGTATGTGTAACGCAAAGCACCTGATGGTCTGAAGCGATAGCTTTAAGCTTATTTGCGATAGCAAGTGATGCCTTGCCCGATACGCCTGTGTCGATCTCATCGAAGATAAGTGTCGGAATAAGATCCACCCTGCTCAATACATTCTTTACAGCGAGCATGATCCTTGATGCTTCACCGCCTGATACTATTGCGGAAAGCGCTCTTACCTGCTGGCCGGGGTTTGCACTGAAGCGGAAAGCGATATCGTCTATACCTGACATCGAGAAGAATTTAGCCTTCTCTCTTCTCACAAAGCTTACTTCAAAGATCGCATCAGGCATCTCAAGATCAGCTAATTCCCTGGTGATAGCCTTTTCGAGCTGCTTGGCACAAACCTTGCGCTCTGAAGAGAGCTTTTCCGCCAGATCAAGGAGTTCCTTTTCCTTGACCGTGCGCTGCTTCTTCAATTCCTGAAGGATGTCCTTATTCTTCTCGATCGCATCTAATTCGGTCTTTGAATCGGATGCAAACTTATTGATCTCAGCAATGGTCGCACCATACTTGGCCTTAAGTTCATAAAGAAGTCCGATACGCTGCTCGGTGCGTTCTTTCAGGCCCTCATCGTAATTACGGTCTGATAAGACCTTGTCGACATCAGATGCCAGCGCATCAAGATCCAAAGCAAGTGCCTGCGCGCGTTCAGCGATCTCTTTTAAGCTCTCATCATTCTGAGAAGCTTTGAGAAGCTCACGGCTCGCCTGGTTTACAGACTGCACGGGGCTCTGGTAGGCAGTCTCTGTGTTAAGAAGATCACCTGCATTTTTAAGACTCTCGAAAAGAACCTCATTCTGCGACAGTTTCTTCTTTGTATCGTGAAGCTCTTCCTCTTCACCATCCTTAAAGCCTGCTGATTCGATCTCGTTAACCGCAAACTCAAGATAGTCGCGGCGGCGTTCAAGGTAATCAGGCGAAGAAGATATCTCCTTTATCCTGACAACCAGGTCTTTGAACTCTTGAAGGCTCTTAACGTAATCTTTGTGGAGGTTGATGCACTTATCACCTGCAAAACGGTCAAGGAGCTTTACGTGGGTTGATTCATCGAAAATAGCCTGCGTATCGTGCTGGCCATGTATATCAACAAGCTTTGAAGAGATATCTTTTAAGATCGCATTGGTAACGCCTGTACCGTTAACTCTTGCAACGGACTTGCCGCTGTCGTAAACGGTCCTGCTGATAATGAGCATTCCGTCATCATCTGCGATCCCGTTATCTTCAAGGATCTTGTTAAATTCTTCATCATTAAGATCAGAGCAGTCAAA
>CADCJM010000038.1 GCA_902801755.1 Oscillospiraceae bacterium | reverse complement strand
TCCAAAAGATCTATTGTGATCATTGCGGAAGATTCAAGTTTTGAGGTTACTATGCCCTGCTTAACGCCCAAAGTCCTGATTTTCGAGAGGAAATCATAGACACCGGGGAAAACCGGGATGACATTCTCCTTCATCCTGGCGCAGTTATAGTCAAGATACGTCCCGATCAGGCGCTCCTGAGTCTTCTCATCATGCATGCGGAAAGTGTCCGTTAAAGGCTTGCCGATATAACTCATAAGGTCGGCATCAGTCCTGTTGGTGCCGCCGAGCACGATGTCATATGCAGTTTTCAGGGATTCCATTATGAGAGGGACGGAGTCCTGCAAAGTGCCGTCTAAGTCATAAAGGACAAGGTCGTACTTACTCATCTGACCCGGAATTCTCCTCGCTGCCGTCCTCTTCGGGCTTAGTAACGGGATTTATGTGGATCAGGACCTTGGCGATGGCATTCTCCTCCACCTTCAGGACCTTGATCCTCAGGTTCTTGTAATTGACCACAGGGTGCTCTGTCTCTTCCGGCACTCTGTCGAGCTGTGAGATAACAAGACCTGCAATAGTGTCATATTCGTCGTTGTCGAGCTCGATATCAAGGACATCCTCAAGATCTGAAAGGGTCATGTCGCCCCTGACGATATAATCACCGTTGGAGAGCCTTACGAACTCATCAGCCTCGTCGTCGAACTCATCGGTAATATTGCCTACAAGTTCTTCGAGCATATCCTCGATCGTGGCGATACCCATCGTTCCGCCGTACTCGTCAACGATAACAGCCATCTGCATGCCGCAGTTCTTCATCTCGCCAAAGAGGGATGAGATCTTACGTGTCTCGTGAACGATAAGAGGCTCTCTTATGAACTTCTCAAGCTTGAAAGGCTCCTCCTCCGTGGGAGGCATGATGCCGATGAGGTCTTTTATATGAAGGATTCCGATGATGTCATCGATCGTATCCTTATAGACAGGGATTCTCGTAAACTTCTCTTCCCTGGCAACGCGCATTACCTCGTCGTAGCTTGCATCGATGGGAAGTGAGACGATCTTCTTTCTGTGGGTCATGATCTCAGACACTTCCTTGTCGTTGAACTCGAAAACGTTCTCGATCATTTCCTTCTCTGTATCTTCAATGTTGCCTGACTCCGAACCGACGTCGACCATCATACGGATCTCTTCCTCCGTAACGGGCTTATCCGTCTGGTTGGGATCGATCCTGAAAAGTCTTAAGATGACGTTCGTGGACTTGGTCAGAAACCATACGAAAGGCTTTAAGACCGCGCCAAAGAACTTGACGGTGTTTGCAGCCGCAAACGCCCATTTCTCAGGCTTGTTCTGAGCAATACGCTTCGGTACGAGCTCTCCTAAAACGAGTGAGAAATAAGACAGCACAATGGTGATCAGGACTGTCCAGAGAGATTCCATCCAGGGATACTTTGATGACGGATCGACCCAGAGAGCCAATCTGCTTGCAAAACTGTTGGCCGCAAAAGCGGATGACAGGAATCCGGCCAGAGTAACGCCGACCTGGATCGTCGCCAGAAAGTTGCCGGGATTATCAAGGAACTTGATAACACGGAGGGCTTTCCTGTCGCCTTCTTCAGCAAGCTTATGCATTTTCGCGTCGTTAAGCGAGATGACAGCCATCTCGGTGCCTGAGAAAAAGGCATTAACGAGAACGAAGAATACTACCAGTAAAATGCTTAAAACTGTGTCCATTTACTTCATTCCATTAAGAAGATCGATAAGTGTCTGTCTTACTACCTGGTGGTCAGCCTTGCCCTTGAGAGCTCTCATTGACTGGCCGATAAGGAATGTGAGGTTCTTCTCCTCACCTGCAAGATAGCCTGATACGGCTTTCTCATTGGCAGCCAGTATCTCCTTTATAACGGGTTCGATCGCACTTGTATCGGATACCAGAGCGAGACCGTTGTCGGCAATATACTTCTCGGGATCTGTTCCGTTAAGGAAAGCCTCCTCAAGAGCCTTCTGGCCGGACTTGCGGTTGATCTTGCCCTCATTTACGAGGTTTATGATCCTGCCCATGATCCTGCCGTCAAAGTCGATATCGCCTGCTAAGACCTTCGCGTCCTTGGCAAACTTAAGAAGGTCTGTCATGAGCCAGTTAGAGCAGTCCTTAGGGCTTGATGTCACTTCGCACGCGGCCTCGAAAACCTTTACCAGTGCGGGTGTTCCTGTAATGATCTCAGCGTCATACTCAGGCAGGCCCAATTCCTTAACATATCTCTCGCGCTTAGCATCAGCAAACTCAGGGAGTTCTGATCTTACCTTATCAAGGAACTCCTCGGAAATGTTGATCGGCATAAGGTCAGGATCCGGGAAATACTTGTAATCCTGGGCATTTTCCTTGGAACGCATGGAATATGTATACTCCTGCTCGTCGTCCCAGCGCCTTGTCTCCTGGATAACCTTGCCGCCTTCCTCGATGAGGTCGATCTGTCTGTCGCGCTCATATTCGATTGCGCGCTCGATTGCCTTAAGGCTCGCGATATTCTTCATCTCAGTCCTGGTGCCGAATTCCTTCTGGCCTCTGGGCCTTACAGAGAGGTTAACGTCAGCTCTCATGGAACCTTCCTGCATCTTGCAGTCAGAGATGCCCAGATACTGCATTGTGTCTCTGAGCTTTTCGAGATATGCGATAACCTCTTCGCCGGACCTGAAATCAGGCTCTGATACGATCTCAAGGAGCGGGACGCCGCAGCGGTTGAAATCGACCATGGTCATGCCTGTAACAGGGTCATGGACAAGTTTTCCGGCATCCTCTTCCATGTGGATCTCATGGATTCCGATGGACTTGATGCCCTGTGATGTCTTGATATCGACATGGCCGTTCCTGCAGATCGGGAAATAAAGCTGTGATATCTGATATGCCTTCGGAAGGTCAGGATAGAAGTAGTTCTTACGGTCGAACTTGTTATTCCTTGTGATCTCGCAGTTAAGCGCAAGACCTGCCTTTACGGCATATTCAACTACCTGTCTGTTCAATGTGGGAAGCGTGCCGGGCATACCGGAGCATACTTCGCAAACGTGTGTATTGGGCTCGCCGCCGAATTTGGCAGAGCATCCGCAGAAGATCTTTGATTCTGTCGAGAGCTCGCAGTGTACTTCGAGGCCTATTACCATCTCATAATCCTGCATGATCTTAGCCCTCCCCTCTCAAAGCATTTTCCGGGATCTTATTCTCAAAGCCCTGTTCAGCTGTAGCTTTCTGATAGCTCTTTGCCACGCCGATGATGGTCTCTTCGGAGAATCTCTTTCCCATGATCTGAAGTCCTACAGGGAGGCCTTCGGATGTGAAGCCGCAGGGTACGGACATCGCAGGAATGCCTACGATATTGATAAGTACCGTGCAGATATCGCCCAGGTACATCTTCAGAGGATCTGATAAACTCTCGCCCTTCTTAAGTGCTGCTGTAGGAGCAACGGGGCCTAAGATGGCATCGTACTTTTCGAAAGCCTGGTCAAAAGCCTGCTTAATGAGGTTCTTAACTCTCAATGCCTTGTTGTAGTAAGCATCGTAATAACCTGATGAAAGTACGAAGTTGCCGAGCATGATCCTTCTCTTGACCTCAAGGCCGAAGCCTTCGCTTCTGGACTTGATATAGAGCTGGCCTAAGTCCTCAACGCCCTCAGGTCTATAGCCGTATTTAACGCCGTCATATCTGGAGAGGTTTGAGCAAGCCTCAGCCGTGCAGATGATGTAGTACGTCGGGATAGCGTACTTGATGATGGGCATCGGGAATGTCTCGACAGCAGCGCCCTTTGATTTAAGGACTTCGACTGCATCAAGAACGGCCTTCTTAACGTCCTCATCGATACCTTCGCCGATATATTCTTCCGGAATACCGAACGTCTTTCCCTCAAGGCTGTAATCCTCAATGGCTGAGAGGTCGAGCTTAGCAGACTCTAAAGAAGACTGGTCCTTGGGATCCTTGCCGCTGATAACGTTATATACTGCAGCGATGTCTTCTGCTTTCCTCGCGATAGGTCCGATCTGGTCCAGAGAGGATGCGAAAGCAACGAGACCATATCTGGATACTGCGCCGTAAGTAGGCTTAAGTCCTGTAACACCGCAGAAGGAAGCAGGCTGTCTTATGGATCCGCCTGTATCAGAACCCAGGGCAACAGGAGCAAGAGCAGCAGCAACGCATGCAGCGGAACCGCCGGACGAACCGCCCGGTACTCTGTCTGTATCCCAGGGATTTGATGTGATGCCGAAGTAGCTGGTCTCTGTTGTTGAGCCCATCGCAAACTCGTCCATATTCGTCTTGCCGAGAATGATCATTCCGGCATCTTCTATTTTACGGATTACCTCTGCATCGTAAGGGGGAACGAAATTACCGAGCATCTTTGATGCGCATGTAGTCTTTATTCCCTTTGTGCAGATATTGTCCTTAATGGCGATCGGAACACCTGCAAGAGGACCTGTAAGCGTGCCGGCCTTGATAGCCTCGTCAGCCTTTTGGGCCTTTGCGAGAGCTTCATCTCTTATTACGGTGATGTATGACTTATACTCACCGTCTTTTGCATCTATAGCGTCAAGGAAAGCCTTCGTTGCTTCAACGGAAGTGATCTTTCCTTCTTTGATCGCAGCACCTATCTCAAGTGCGCCTAATTTTCTAATCTCAGTATCAGTCATGGCACACTCCTTAATCAAAGGTCTTCGGCACGAGGATCGTACCGTCCTTTGTCTCGGGCGCGTTGCTTAAGACCGCATCCCTCATATCTTCATTAGCGATAACATCTTCACGTGTGACGTTGGAAACGCCTGCCACATGGCTTAAAGGCTCAACGCCTTCTGTATCAAGTTCACTTAACTGGTCGAAATAACCCAGAATATCGCCTAAGGCCTTCTGAGTCTTCTCCTCGTCTTCAGGGCTCAGCTCAAGACGCCCAAGGCTCTCAAGGTACTGAACCAAATCTTTGGTAATCTCCATGAAATTACACTCCGTCCTTACTAAAGTTAGAAATCTACAGCCTAAAATTTTAACATGACGCTCTATATTAGTAAATAAAAGCAAGAAAATAGGCTGTCATACGAAAATAACTTCAGCAGATCAATAAAGGGGGCCGTCTCCTAAAAAGACAGCCCCATTAAAGTTATAAATCAGCAAACGATCTTACTCTTCGTCGTCATCGTCCTCTTCGTCGTCCACAACTTTACGTACTTTCGGCTTCTGCTCCGCGGGTTTCCCGGCAGGCTTTTTGCCGTTCGAACTGTTCTTGCCGTTCCTGTTGTTCAACGCGTTATTGACGAGGATAACGATGACAATAACGATCGCAATTCCGGCAAGCGTGAAGAATACAACAATAAGAACATCTGTAGGTTCCATGGAGCCGGACTTATCCTTCTTGTGGAAATCGTGCTTATTCGCCTTGATCTCCTGGAGAAGCTCATCGCTCATGATCTGCAGCGCTTCCTGGTCATCCTCAGGTGCGGAGAAGAGCGCGTATCTTACTACGGGGACTTTGGTCTCAGGATTGATTCCCTTGTATCCGACTACGAAATAACCGTATTCAGGTGCATAGATGACATCAATCTCGCCCTCTTTGCGGTTCTCACCGTAAGCCCATTCTTCGAACTTGGGAACCATCTGTCCCTTGGGAACGTCAAGCTCACCCTGGTCTAAGACAGTGCCGTTTGCCTGGGCATCAGCTGCGAGGGCAGCTAAGTCTTCCAATGTCTTGCTGGCATCCTTCATTGAATTTGCAGCAGCAAGAGCTGCGTCCTTTTTAGCCTGGAGCTTGGAAGTGATCTCAGGCTTGGTGCAGTAGTGCTGTGCATAAGCGTCTGCGAGATAGTATCTCTCGATGACCTTTCTGAAAGACTCCTCGTCCATTCCGGGGCCATAGTGCAGCTGGAGATATTCCTTGACTGACAGGCCTGCGGCGGGAGCTGTAGTGTTCTTGATATCATTCATCATGTCATCGATGGATTTCTTTGTCTCATCCTTGAGAGTAATGCCTTCTTTCTCGGCGCGGTCACAAAGGATCAGTGTGCTCTCAAGTGAATTCTCCGCATAGTAAACGAAATAATCACCGTAAGTGTTGTATTCAGCACCGGAATAATTAGCATCCAGATCGATGTAACCCAGAGATGTCGAGGGGCAGTATCCCATCTGAGCATACGCGGTCAGATCAGAGAAAGCATTGATGAAATAGAAGTTTGCCTCCTGCTTCATGATCGCCTTGCCGTCGAAATAGTACTGGAGATTCATGTATCTCGGAAGCTGGTTGCCGTAAAGCGCCTCGAAAGTCTTGGCATTCGCTGCCGTATTTGCAGCAGCCGTACTTGTTCCGGCGCTTGCCGAGGGAGCTGTGGTCTCGCTTGTTATCTTGTTGCCGCAGCCTGTGATAAGGGCTGCTGCCATAGCTGCGGTTAGAATTAATGATCCGATCTTTTTCATCTTATTCCTCATTATCTCCGGACTTTTCGTCCTCATCGTCTTTGGATTCAGCCTTTTTGTCTTCGTTTCCGGGCATTTCAGAATCATCAGAACCTTCAGCATCTTCCGGCTCATCAGCATCTTCTGCCTCGTCAGCTTCCTTCGTGTCTTCGCCGTCTTCGTCATCATCGTCTGTGTCGGAATCTGAAGAGTATGCATCAGCGGTCTTTGCGGCATTCCTGCCGTTCTTTACCGCGTAGTTGATAAGGATAATTATCACTGCAAGGATAGCTACGCCGGCGAGTGTGAAGAATACGACGATAAGAACGTCTGTAGTCGACATTGAGCTTCCTGTGTTCTGAACAGCAGGTGTTACATCTGAAGGAGCAGTAGCATCAGGGTTAAGTGTCTGAACGGGCTCTTCAGTGATCTCAGGTGTAGGGGTAGCTGTAGGAGCTATAGGAGCCTCGCCGAACTCATCGTCAGTATGGAAACCGTGCTTCTTGCCTTCGACTTCCTTCGAAATGGACTGGTTCAGGTTCTGCAGAACGTAGTTATAAAGAGCGTCTGAGCGGTATTCTTCCTCTCCGAGATAACCTACAAGGAAGTATCCGCCGTACTCTTCGTCATAGATGACTTCGATGTCACCCTTCTTTCTGTTCTCATCGATGCCCCATTCCTTGAACTTCTGGGCAGCCATGGTCTCTCTCATTTCCTTGGTGATCATGAAATCGCCATAGTCCAGAACAAGACCCTTTGCATAAGCAGCCTCTGCAAGACCTGTAATATCATCCAGATTCTTGCAGGAATCCTTCATGGTATTGGCATCTGACTTTGCCTTGTCCTTCATAGCCTGCTCAGCTTCTTTGTTTACAGGGAAAAGAGCATATCTGATGTTGGGAGCTGTCTCTACCTGATCGGCTAATGTGCCCATATAACCGACAATATAGTAACCCCATTCAGGCTCATAGATAACATCGATATCACCGATCTTACGGTTCTTGCTGTAAGCCCAGTCTTCGACATTCTTGATCTTCTTTTCCTTCTTGACGACCATTTGGCCCTGCTGCTCAACGGCGCCATACTGGTAAGCCTGCTGGGCCATGCTCTTCAATTCAGTAATGCTCTTGCAGGATTCCTTCATCGAATTTGCGGATTCCAGGAAAGATGCCCTTGTATCCTTGTCGATGTTGGACTTTTCGGGAGCATATATGATCGCATACACAACGCAGGGAAGATTCTTCTCGTCCTTCTTGATCTCATATGAGTTAACGTAACGGCTCTCATATTCCTCAATGAGGAAGAATCTCTGAATGACCGTCTTTAAGATATCTTCAGTCATTCCCGGGCCGTACCACATCTCGAAATATTTATCGGCGGAAAGTCCTGTTGAAGGGATCGTCTGGGTCTTAATGTTGCTGATCCAGTCATCAATAAGCTTGTTGGTATCGTCAGAAAGAGTAACGCCTTCAGCCTCAGCGCGGGAAATCTTTATAAAAGCTGTCTCGAGATCCTCTTCAGCCTTGCGCAGGAAGATGTCACCGCACTTCTCATGGCTCTCACCTTCAACCTCAGCTGCGAGATCGACATATCTCATGTCGGTCATGGGATAGTAGCCCATGTTCGCATCGTTGCTCATCTCGATGAAAGTGTTGATGAAATAGAAGTTTGCCTCCTGCTTCATTATCGGATTGCCGTCATAATAGTACTGGTGCTCCAGATAAGTCATGATCTGGTTGCCGTAGAGCTCTTCAAAGGTTTTCGGACCCTCATAGGCCGGTGCCGGAGTAGTCTCAGCGGTCGTCTCTGAAGTGGACGTCATGGCGGAAAGATCTGTTGAAGGATCAGTGGCATTAAGTTTTCCGCCGCAGCCGGCGATCATGGCAGCAATAAGAGCTGTTGAGAGTATTAATGTTGCGGTTTTCTTCATTTCGTAATTATCCTTTTGTAGTCTTGCATGCATGCAGCGATAGTATCGTCCATGTCATAGTATTTGTATTTGCCGAGTCTTCCTCCGAAGATAACGTTGCCGTCTTCGGAAGCAAGTTCTTCATACTTCTTGTAAAGTTCGTTGTTTCTGTCATTGTTGAGCGGATAATAAGGCTCATCGCCTACCTTCCACTCTGCCGGATACTCGTGTGTGATAACGGTACCCTTTCCCTTGCCAAACTCGAAATGCTTGTGCTCCAGGATCCTCGTAAACGGTGTCTCGGCATCGGTGTAGTTTACTACAGCATTGCCCTGGAAGTCATCAGTATCAGGCAGATATTCAGTCTCGAACCTGAGACTTCTGTACTCAAGTTTGCCCAGGGAGTAATTATAATACTCGTCGATCATTCCCGTATAGATGATTTTCGAGGCAATATCCGAATAAGAATCCCTCTCCTCGAGGAAATCAACGCCAAGTCTTACTTCGATACCTTCAAGCATATTCTCGATCCACTTTGTGTAACCGCCGACCGGAATTCCCTGATAGTTATCGTTGAAATAGTTGTTATCGTAAGTAAGTCTTACGGGAAGTCTCTTAATGATGAATGCCGGAAGCTCAGTTGCTTTCCTGCCCCACTGCTTCTCGGTGTAGCCCTTAACGAGCTTGTTGTAGATGTCGGGGCCGATGAGGGAGATTGCCTGCTCTTCGAGGTTCTTTGGCTCGTCCACCTTGCCCATAGCGATCTGCTCATCGAGCTTCGCCCTTGCCTCGGCAGGAGTTACAACGCCCCACATCTTATTGAATGTATACATATTAAAAGGCATTGAGTAGAGCTCGCCCTTGTAGTTGGCGACTACGCAGTTGGTGTAACGGTTGAACTCTGCGAACTTATTCGCAAAGTCCCATACTTCCTTGTCGCTCGTATGGAAGATGTGCGCGCCGTACTTGTGTACGTTGATCCCGTGAACATCTTCGGTATAAACATTGCCTGCAACATTCGGTCTTCTGTCGATAACAAGACACTTGTATCCGTCATCTGTGGCTAGACGCGCGAAGGTCGCACCATAAAGGCCTGCACCTACGATCAGGAAGTCATATTCACCCATATAAATGCCTCCATTTATCTAAAAGTCTTGATAATAATACACTATTTTACTGATATTGCCTAAATTACTCTTCCTTAAACTCCTTACAGGCTCTAAGGAATTCCGTGAATTTCTCCGGCTCCCGGGCTGCCTCTGCGAAGGTCATGTGAGGGAACCATCTTGCCATTTCCATCAGGCCCTCGAAAGGGAAACCTGCGGCTTTGCAGTCCTTCTTAAGCGCATCGGTAAGGACCTTTTCCTTCAGTATCCGGTTAATCTTCCATGAAGGTCCGCACTTAAGCTCCGGCGAACCGTCGGCGATATATATGCTTCCGGCAGAGATAAGATCCTCACATCCGTTAAGTCCCAGGAAGAGGTCGTATGTTCCGCCTTCGACCAGAAACTTGCCCAGCTCCTCATCGAAATAGGAAAGTTCCTTCTTATCAAAAGTGATCTTTGCTTCCGCTTCCTCTCCCGCCCTGATAAGAGGCTTTGCAAAACCGATGAGTTCTACGGGCGCTCTTGATGTGCCGGCCTTGCGCTTGGAAGCATATAACTGGACGACTGTCTTGCCGTCGGTCTTACTCTTGTTCTCAATATTAAAAGTAACACTGAACTTACTGCCCTTCCTCGTTCCGAGAATGCTGTTTACGGCAAACTCCGAATAGGAAAGTCCGTATCCGAACGGGAACAGCGGCTTTATTCCGCGCTTCATATAACCTCTGTAGCCCACATAGATGCCCTCACCGTAATTGCATGTGAGGTTGTCAGGGTAACACAGGTAAGCCGGTGTGTCTTCGTACCTTACCGGGAATGTGCAGGGCAGCGCACCTGAGGGATTTACGGTTCCTGTCATGATATCTGCCATTGCCTTTCCGCCCATCATGCCGGGATAGAAGACCGCAAAGATCGAATCCACGGACTTCTCAAGGCCGTCAAGTTCCACGGGACCGGGGACATTGAGTATCAGGCAGATCCTGCCTTTGCCTTTATTCTTAGCGAGCTTCTTTATCGTAGATACCGTCTTCTTGCTCATCTTCAGGTCAGGCCTGTCAGCACTCTCGCCAGAATCAATGGTCTCGATAACGATCGCGGTGGCACCCTTCCTGAATGCTTCGATATCGCCTTCAAGAATGTTTTCGCTTCCTAAGAGTTTTCCTAATTCTTCAGAAAGAACTGTCGTCCTGTCCGTCTTAACATTTGCAGATCCCCATCCGGAATCCTGGAAACGGTCAGGGCCGAAGAATACGGCCCTGGCATTCTTCTTCAAAGGCATGGAGCCGTTGTTCTTAAGCATTACGATGCCTTCTGCGGCTGCATTGTAAGCAGCCTTGTCGCCGGCCTTTTTGTACCTGGAAGTGGTAAGGCCTTCAGGCTTTTTCACGCTGCTGAACTTATCTATCAGCTCGAGCACTCTAAGCGCGGCGGTATCAAGATCTTTTATGGAAAGTCTTCCGTCTCCGACTGCCTTTACGATGTCCGAATGATCCCAGGGACCCGGCATAAAGATATCCTGGCCTGCCGCTTCAGCGTCGCCCGTGCTTCCCTGGCAGGAATCCCAGTCGGTCATTGCAACGCCCTCGTAGCCCCATTCCTTTCTTAGAACTGTCTTAAGGAGCCAGGGATTCTCATGGCAGTGTACCCCATTGATCTTGGGATACGCGCTCATGAGAGTCGAAGCCACTTTGCAGCAGGCTTCGAAAGCGGGGAAATAGATCTCCCTTAACGCCCTCATGCTTACGAGTTCATCTATGTTCGTGCGGTTGATCTCAAGGTTGTTGCAGGCAAAGTGCTTGACGTTCGATGAGACGCCCATGCTCTCAACGCCTTTGCACATCTCCGGTGCCAGGGTTTTCGCGAGGAAAGGATCTTCTGAATAGCCCTCGAAAAACCTGCCGTTCCTGGGCTCTCTTAAAATATTGCAGTTAGGCGTTCCAAGAAGCACACCGATCCTGTAAACAGAAGCTTCCATGCCGAGAGCCTTGCCGGTCTCGTATACAGTTCTGGGATTCCATGTCGAAGCAAGAAGGATCCCCGGAGGATAACAGCCCGGCGCCTCATCGATCCCGCCGCGGTATTCCGTGATCTTTGAGACGATGCCCTCGCGGATCTCTTTTTCGCGCGCGGTAAGCTTATCAGGCTCATAGAAATTGAAGAACACATGCATGCCCTCTTGAGGATTGATGTCCTTGGGCGGTTCTTTCATGAAGCGCTGGAAAAAGTGCTGGTGGTTAAGACCCGTCCCGCCGTCCTGCATGACGAGTTCAGGAACCGGTCCGGCAGCAGATTCAAAACCTCCGATAGAGAACGGTCCTGTGCCGCAGAGAAGTCTTGCTTTGTCTTCTAAGGTCATTTTCTTCAGGAATTTCTTGGTGTTCATGGCCCGGCTCCTTTAGTGATATATGGATTTACTATACCATTTTGGCATCCGTTTCAGAATGGCGGTCCGATCGTTCACATCCTTTCTGCAACATAACCTGTTTCAAGTCTGTATATAGTGCATAAAGCAATTTGAAGGAGTTATGAAAATGAGAATAATTACAAAGCTTTTAACCGTTTTAATGATCGCTGTGCTCGCACTTTCAGCAGCAGGATGCGGAAGCACCGGCAAGAGCGGCAAAGGCCGCAAGACCAGCCCGGGCAACAAGATCGACATCGAAGAACTTCAGAAGAACAGCGGAAACATGCTTGTGATCACCCGCAACCCCCAGGAAGCTATGACGGCAGAACAGTATGAGATGGCAAGGTTCGAGATTACGATCACTTATGAAGGAAATATCACCATTCCCGGAAATCCTGTCAATCAGACAAGCTTGAAGCTGAAGAACGAAGACTACATCAAGTTCTATAAGTTCGGCATCGATAATGCTGAGAAGAGCAAGTTTGCAAACTATAAGGAAGATGTCTGCGACGGCGATACGTATACATTCACATTTTACGACACGGACGGCAATCCGCATGTCATCTACGACGGTTACTGCTACAGCAACAAGGATCTCCAGGACATCCTCAATATTACAGGCAATTATTATATTGACTGATCTTTGAACCGCCGCAGGGGCCTGTAAAATTATTGCCCCAAAAAACACCCGGAAATTATACAAAAACGGCTTTTTGTGTAATTATTGCCCCTTTTTCAAGCCGGAAATTATACAAAAACAGGGCTGTCGCACGAAGAGACAGCCCTGTTCTTATTAACTGATATAAAGGTTCTATTATGAGTTTGTAAGGATAGCGAACTTCAGTGTTGCCTGAACTGCGACCTTGCCGTTGACTGTAGCAACAGCTTCGCCGAGACCTACAGGTCCCTTAACAGCAGTGATCCTTGTCTCAAGTCTTGCTGTGTCGCCGGGAACGATGGGCTGCTTGAACTTGCACTTGTCGATGCCTGCGAAAACAGCGATCTTACCCTTGAACTCTTCCTGTGAGAGGATAGCAACAGCACCTGCCTGGGCAAGAGCTTCTACTGTGAGAACACCAGGAACGATGGGCATCTCAGGGAAATGTCCTCTGAAGAAATACTCATCAAAGGTGAAGTTCTTATAAGCGATGCAGAATTTACCCGGTTCATAATCCTCTACCTTGTCGATGAGAAGGAAAGGATGTCTGTGAGGGATGATCTTCATGATCTCTGTTGTGGTAAGTGCATTTGCCATAATGTGGATCCTCCGTAATTATTCAGCAAACTTCTTGACTATCATGGAAGCGTTGTGGCCGCCGAAGCCCAGGTTGTTTGTCATAGCATAAACTATATCGCGATTCTTAGGTTCGTTAAAGGTGTAATCGAGATCCATCTCGCCCTCAGACTCCTTGGAACCTGCTGTAACGTGTACATAACCGTCCTGGATGGACTTAACGCAGGTGATAAGCTCGATTCCGCCTGCACCGCCCAGAGCGTGGCCGATCATGGACTTTGTGGAGTTGATGGAGATATTCTTTATGTCTTCCTTGAACGCATACTTCATCGCACGTGTCTCGAAAAGGTCGTTGTGATGTGTTGATGTGCCGTGAGCATTGATGTAGTCAACCTGTGAAGGAGCGATTCCAGCTTCCTTCATGGCGATGATCATTGCCATGCCTGCGCCTGAACCGTCTTCTGCAGGTGATGTGATGTGGTATGCGTCGCATGTAGCTCCGTAACCTACGATCTCTGCGAGGATATTAGCGCCTCTTGCCTTAGCATGCTCTAAAGATTCGATAACGAGAACGCCTGAACCTTCACCGATTACGAATCCGTCTCTGTCCTTATCGAACGGTCTTGAAGCTGTCTCGGGATCTTCGTTTGTGGAAAGAGCCGTAAGTGCTGCGAATCCCTGGATACCTGTCTTGCAGACTGCTGCTTCGCATCCGCCTGTGATCATGACGTCTGCATCACCGTACTTAACTGCCTTGAAAGCATCACCGATAGAATGAAGACCTGTAGCGCAGGCTGTAACAACACATGTGTTGATGCCCTTCATTCCGTACTGGATCGCGATGTTTGCTGATGCCATGTTAGCGATCATCAAAGGAATGTACATAGGAGCAATCTTGCCCGACTTCTCGAATCTGATCTGCTCTCTCTCGTGAGCCTGCATTGATCCGATACCGGAGCTTACGATGACGCCTACTCTGTAGGGATCTTCCTTCTCCATATCGAGGCCTGCCTGCTCGATAGCTTCCTTTGCTGCTGCCAATGCATAGTGTGCGAAGGGTTCCATACGCTTCATTGTCTTGAAGTCCATATAATCTGTGGCTTCGAAACCCTTGACCTCACAAGCAAGCTTTACCTTGGCGTTGCTCGCATCGAACTTGGTAATGGGAGCTGTTGCTGCCTTACCCTTCTTGAGACCTTCCCAAAAAGTCTCAACACTGTTACCCAGCGGGGTGATCGCACCCATGCCGGTTACTACGACTCTGTTTGCCATTTAAATGTTCTCCGTTATTTTTTATTTATCCTGGCGCTCCCCAAAAGCACCATTGATTACATGTGCATGCCGCCGTCAACAGACAGTACCTGGCCTGTGATGTAAGAAGCATCATCAGAGCAGAGGAAGTTAACTACGTTGGCGATATCCTCAGGCTGTCCGTATCTCTTAAGAGGGATCATTGCAAAGATTGCTTCCTTCTGCTTGTCGGTAAGAACAGCTGTCATGGGTGTCTCAACATATCCGGGCGCAATAGCGTTGAATGTGATGTTCCTTGAAGCGAACTCTCTTGCGCAGGACTTTGTTACGCCGATGATGCCTGCCTTTGAAGCGGAATAGTTGACCTGGCCTGCCTGGCCTTCGATACCTACGATGGAGGAGATGCTTACGACTCTTCCCTCTCTCTTCTTCATCATGAAAGGTGTTGCGTGCTTGATGAAGTTGAAAGTACCCTTGAGGTTGACTGCGATAACTGAATCGAAGTTCTCCTCTGTCATCTTAAGGAGCAGGCTGTCTCTTGTGATGCCTGCGTTGTTAACGAGGATATAGATGCCGCCGAAGTCTTCGTTGATCTGTGCTACTGTCTCGCCGACCTTTTCGAAATCAGCAACGTTGCACTGATATGCCTTGGCATCAACGCCCAGAGCCTTAACTTCATCTTCTGCATCCTTGCTCATCTCGAGGGGGCATGCATCAACGATCGCGATGTTGTAGCCGCTCTTAGCAAGCTTTAATGCGATTGCCTTACCGATTCCTCTTGAAGCGCCTGTAACGATTGCTGTTTTTCTTGTATTCTCAGACATTTTTCTACCTCCTTAAGGTCTTAGCCGAGT
>CADCJM010000037.1:16348-31279 GCA_902801755.1 Oscillospiraceae bacterium | reverse complement strand
GCCTGTTCCCTTGCAGAGCTTGCAGCCCTTGCCGCCGCACTGGAAGCAGGATACGTCGACTTCGACGGAAGGCTCTGTGAACGGGAAGTATGAAGGTCTTAAGCGTGTTCTTGTCTCTTCGCCGAAGATCTTCTTTACGAAAACATCGAGCATGCCCTGGAGGTCGCAGAGTGTGATGCCCTCATCAACTACAAGTCCTTCCATCTGGGAGAACATAGGTGAGTGTGTGGCGTCGTCATCTGAACGGAAAACCTTACCGGGTGAGATGATCTTTATAGGCGGCTGCTGGGATTCCATAACGTGAACCTGACCTGCAGAGGTCTGTGTTCTCAAAAGGAATTCAGGGCTTAAATAAAAAGTATCCTGCATGTCGCGTGAAGGGTGATCCTTCGGGATGTTCAGAGCCGTGAAGTTATAGTGGTCTGTCTCGATCTCGTTTCCTTCGTAGACAGAGAAGCCCATTGAACCGAAGATATCAACGATCTGGTTTCTTACCTGGGTATTCGGATGGAGATAGCCCTTCTTGAGCTTCTTTGAAGGAAGTGTTACGTCGATGGCCTCAGCCTCGTAGCGTGCCTTCTGCTCAGCCTCTTTGAACTCTGCATCCAGAGCATCAAACTTCTCTGTTGCCCAGTTTCTGATCTCGTTGACCATCTTGCCGTAGTCGGCCTTCTGCTCTTTCGGGATCTTGCCCATCTCCTTCATGAGGGAACCGATCTTACCTTCCTTAGAGTCCATAACGCTCTTTTTGTACTCGAAGATTCCCTTGGAGCTCGTAATTCCTGCCAGATCAGCTTCGATCTGACTCTTGATAGCGGATAACTTCTCACTTAATTCACTAAGTTCAGCCATGTTTTCCTCCTTTTTTGACGGGGTCTGACCCCATCAAATTTCTTTGCCTGAGCAAATAAAAAGCCCACGGCAATTATTCATTGCCATGGGACGAATTAGCGTATTTATTGCACCTTCGCGGTACCACCCATGTTCGAAAGACCATTATGATCTTTTCGCACTTATAGTCGCTGCCGTAATGCCGCAGCGATCGCATCTGCTTAGTCAGCAAAAGCCGTTTCCGTCAGAATGCTCCAGTGTTGAAATTCATCCTTCTACCCTTAGTATCGTGCTCTCAGCCGGTGACACGACTCTCTGTTACTGTCTGTAGGAAGACTACTTACGCACCTTCATTGCAGGACTTATTTATAATATGGAGTCCGGAAAAAGTCAAGCACGGCAAGGGAAACGCAAAAAATTAACCCAAACAGCGAACGGATCAACTGTTTGGGTTAATAGTATCAATAAGTTTATCCCGTTTTGAAGAGAGATGCGTTGGAAAGAATAAGGGACTTCGTTTCCTGGATTGCGAAGGAAGGTTATGCGGGATAAACAGATTGAGCTGAAGTTTTACGCGCTCTTAAGGAACTGCTTAACAGCGCTTACGTAATCGTCAGGCAGCTGGTCCTGGGGTGCGTGGCCGCAGCCTTCCATGACGTACATGGACTTTTTCGGAGCCTCGATACTCTCGTAATACTCCTTGACCATAGTCCAGGGGCAGATCCAGTCTGCAGAGCCTGATATGTACATTACAGGAACCTCATAGCTCTTGTAGTGCTCGTTTATATCAAATTCCATAAGATCTGCCAGAAGCTCTCCCTGAGACATCTCAAATCCCGGGTTGCCCAACATCATGGAATACTCGAAAAGTGTCCACCTGACATCGTCGACTCCGAGATAAGGAGAGCAGACAAGGTCCGCGTATGAGAATGCATGTGGCACGGTCTCCTGATGGTAAACCGAAGTAGCCTGACGGAGCGGCTGCATATTCACGACATTGGGATCTTCACAGAATGCCTTATAGACTTTCTCAAGTTCTGTTGTGTCATCACCCTTGGCTTTTGCCTGGGCAATAGCATCAGCATATGCGTAGTGTTCGCTCGCAAAGTTCTTGAAGCTTACTACCTGGCCGATGCTTATAAATGCGGTAACCTTTTCCGGATGAGCCGAGACATAGGTGCTTCCAAGGACTGTGCCGAAAGAATGTCCCATAATGATGACCTTGTCCTGATTAAATCTGCCGCGGAGATAATCAACGAGTGAATCAATGTCCTCCTGCATGCTCTGCGGTGTGGGAATCTTGGCATTGCCCTTCTCGATATTCCTGTAGTAGGATCTGCCGCAGCCGCTCTCATCCCAGACGGCAAGAGTGTATTCATCCGTCAGACCGTCAGAACACAGGTAATCCGAATAGCCGTCAGGCTCTCCGGGACCGCCGTGCAGATACAGGATGACAGGATTGTTCTGATCCTTTCCGATGAGGCGGACGAAGCCGTCACCATTCTTGAGAGGAACATAGAGCTCCTCATTGATTCCGTCCTTAAACGCAAAAGCGCGCTTGATCTCATTGATATTGCGTCCTGTGATGGCGTAGATAAAGAATCCGAAAACAACGACCAGGAGCAGTATGACAACAGCTTTCAAGACGCCGAGGATGATCCTTACGGGAAGCTTCTTCTTAGGCTTTTTGCCCCATACTTCATTGCGGTGCGCAATGTGGATCCCGATGTGTCCGATTCCTAAGATGATGGCGCCTAAGATCATGATGATGTTGCCGCCATAGATTCCCAGAAGGAAGAAAGCAACTACGGGAAGTGTTGCACCCGGCACAGATAAAAGAAATGAGGAGTACGACGCTCCAGAATGTGAACTTGTGAATATTGAAGTTCGAGAAGATAAGCGCTGCGGGTGTTACGATGAACTGTCCCACACGTTCAAATGCGAGCAGCACTTTATTCTCCTTTTTTGCGTACTCCTCATAATCTTTGGGCTTGTTCTTCATCCAGATAAAATTCGGAACGAAGAGCATGACAAGCCAGATAAGTCCGATATAAGAAAAACCTAATTTCATATTTTTATCCCCCTTGATCAATCAATGTGTTTTTCCCTGTAATGACCGCAATAATACCCCGGGCCGCCAACCTCCTGGCGCCGGGCTAAAGCATACTCAACTTGTGCTTTGTGGATCTTTAGAGGTCCTTATACATCAGGATCTCATCGTGGAACGAACCGTCGTCAAACTTAAGTGCATTGTGACGGCGTCCGGTCTCGATGAAACCGCACTTTTTGTAAAGCGCTATCGCCTGCTCATTCTCTGCGACGACCTCAAGATCTAACTGTTTCCAGCCGATCTGACCGGCAAGCTCAGACATGTAATCTATCATGGCTGTGCCGATACCTAAGCCCCAGAACTCTTCGTAGAGTGCGATCGCAAGTGAGCAGCGGTGCTGGATCTTCCTCTTGTCACCTATGCCGTTGACACTGCCGTTGCCGGCTACCTTGCCGTCAACTACAGCGATCATCATGATGGCATAAGGATTCTCAAGAAGATTCCCAAGGATCTCTTTCTCGCTCTCAAGCGTGAACTTGACTTCGTCCGGATACCGCAGGAGATATTCAGTCTCCGCGGAAGTCTTCCGGAGATAGTCGAGCATCTCCTGCGCGTACTCAGGCGAGTTCGGCTTGAGCACGCACGTCCTGCCATCTTTTAGCAGGATCTTCCTTTCTTCGAATTTCATTCCTATGTCCCCCTGTATTTATTTGACCGACAGGTCGATCAACCGTCTTATATGTATCTCGACCGCATCAAAACATGCGACCGGGCAATTATCCTGATTAAGTATCAGCGGCAGCTCCGTGCATCCCAATATGACGCCTTCAATGCCGTTTTCTTCCTTCATTCTGTTAATTACATCCTGAAGTTCTTTAAGCGTGGACTCTTTGACGATGCCCTTTTCGAGCTCTTCGAAGATCCTTTTTGCAACGAGCTTTCTGTCTTCTTCCGATGGCACGAAAACCTCGATCCCGGCTTCTCTTAAATCCTTCTTCATGTAGTCCTTTTCCATCGTGAAGATGGTGCCGAGAAGCCCTATACGCTTGATCCCTTTGGCTTGAACTTCTTCACAGACAGCCTTGGGTATGCTTACGATCGGCTTATTGAACCTTGCAGCGAGCTCATCGTATACAACATGCATCGTAACTGCGGTAAGAGAGATTACCTCCGAACCACCCTTATCAAGGCAGTCCAGCTTCTCATAGAGGTAATCTGCAAGGAGGTCAAACTTGCCCTCTGTTACATAGTTCCATGCCCTGGTGAAATTGACGCTCTCGATCGCGATGTCAGGCATAGCCTGACCTCCCGTGATGCGGTCGATCTCAGCATTCAATATCTTGTAGTACATCAACGTCGACTCGGGACCTGTCCCGCCGACTAAACCAATCTTCTTCATTCTCTAAAATCCCCTGATTTATTGGCTTTCAGAATTATAGCACGTAACTATGTAATTTCTGTGTCTGCATGAAAAATCTTACAATCGGAAATTTATATAGTTCGCTGTGACTCTTCCGTCAGAGCCTAGAATAAACTTTGATATGGAGCCCGAACGCCCGCTGAAGCGCGCTTTGCTTAAGTCTTCGAATTCGAATCCCATGATCATCGCCTGCAGAAAACCTAATGTGCATCCGTGAGATACGATAAGGATCTTCTCATCGGGATCTGAGATGATCTTCTCATAAAAGGGCTTTATCCTGTTCCACAGATCCCTGTCGGATTCAGCATCATCGAAAGGCCTGTAATCAGGATCGTAGCCTTCTCCGGGCTTGATCTTGTGCTCGTCAAACCAGTCCCAGGGCTTGCCGTTGCCCGCGCCTGCATTGACTTCTCTTATCAGTTCGGAGATCACAGGCGTCAGATGAAGAGTCTTATTGATCTCTTCTGCTGTCTGGAAAGCACGCGCGAGGTCAGAAGTATACATGACAAAGCCGTCGGCACAGCCTTCGCCTAAAAGCCATTTACCGATCTCAAAGGCCTGATTTCTGCCGTTTTCCGTGAGCTGCCAATTGCCCCAGGCACCTGCGTGCCCGTTCAAGTGATGTTCAGATTCAGTGTGCTGAACGGTGATAATGGTTTTCTTCATTTATTCTTACCCCCATGCCGGATGCCGCCTGCGTCCGACAGAGATATTATATATCATCTTCTCAATTCGTATTATGTTCTTTCTTAAAATGCTGTTACATTCGTGCAAATTATTAATTGATACTAAGTGCCCCTATTCATATAATTTCGAAGTTTGAGTTTATAAGAGTAATAAAGAGGGTCTGTATGAACGAATTTAAACCTAAGCTTTTTTCAGTAATGAAGAACTATTCCGGTTCCCAGCTCGTAAAGGATATCATCGCGGGAATCATCGTAGCTATCATCGCTCTGCCTTTATCCATTGCGCTTGCGATCGCATCAGGCGTCGGCCCTGAGGCAGGTATCTACACCGCGATCGTCGCAGGATTCATCGTATCCTTATTAGGCGGAAGCAGAGTTCAGATCGCAGGCCCTACGGCAGCTTTTGCCACCATCGTTGCAGGCATCGTCATGAAGGACGGAAGAGAAGGTCTCATGATCGCAACGATCATGGCAGGCATCATCCTCATCATCATGGGCATCTGCCGCTTCGGAAGCCTTCTTAAATATATTCCCGACCCGATCACAACAGGCTTCACCGCAGGCATCGCAGTCACCCTCTTCATTGGACAGATCAAGGACTTCACCGGCATCGTTTACCAAAACGGCGAAAAGCCCATCGAGACAGGCGAGAAAGTAATGGCTCTCATCAAGAATGCCGTAACGCTCAACTGGCAGGCAGTCATGGTAGGCGCGATCGCCCTTGTCATCCTCATCGTGTGGCCCATCTTCTTCAAGAAGATCCCCGGATCTTTTATCGCAGTTATCGTTACAGCAGTTATCGTTGAGGTATTCCATCTCGATGTTAATACGATCGGAAAGCAGTTTGCAGACATCCCGGCAGGCCTTCCTCCGTTCAGCGTTGATTTTTCAATGTTCACTTTCGAGAACATCAGAGGACAGCTCTCAAACGCCGTAACCATCGCATTTCTTGCAGGTGTTGAGTCACTTCTTTCCGCTGTCGTTGCAGACTCCATGATCGGCTCAAAGCACAGACCTAATGCCGAGCTCGTAGCACAGGGCCTGGGCAACATGGCATCCGCATGCTTCGGCGGTATCCCTGCAACAGGCGCAATCGCAAGAACTGCAGCAAACATCAAGAACGGCGGTAAGACACCTATAGCCGGCATGGTCCACGCCGTTACACTCCTTATCGTAGTTGTATTCCTTATGCCCTACGCAAAGCTCATCCCCATGCCCTGCATCGCAGCTATCCTTTTCCAGGTCGCATACAACATGAGCGGCTGGAGAAGATTTGTTAAGCTCGTAAAGAGCTCACCCAAGAGCGACATCGTTGTCCTTCTTATCACTTTCGCGCTCACTGTTATCTTCGATCTCGTCGTAGCAATCGAAGTAGGCGTGCTCCTTGCAGCAGTCCTCTTCATGAAGAGAATGAGCGAGGTTACACAGGTTGAAGGCTGGAAGGATTTCGATCCCGAGAACGACCCTGACAGCATCGACTTAAGAGTGCTTCCTGAACACACTCTCGTATATGAGATCTCCGGTCCTATGTTCTTCGCATCAGCAGGAAAGATACTTCAGATCTCACCTAAGGAAGATACAAAAGCTCTCGTTCTCCGTATGAGAAGCGTAAGCACGATCGACGCGACAGCAATGAAGAACCTTGAACTCCTCAGCGAGGATTGTCAGAACAGAGGCGTCCAGCTCATCATGTCACATGTAAACGAGCAGCCAATGAAGGTCATCCGTAAGGCAGGCTTCTACGACAAGCTCGGAGAAGAGAACTTCTGCGCACATATCGACGATGCTCTTGCCAGAGCCCAGAAGATCGTAACTTCCGCCCGTAAGTAATTGACACCCGACCCTTTTGCATTAAACTATTTCCTGTAGGAATTTTTTTCGAATAGTTTTGCAAAAGGAATAACGGGATATGGCAACTCTATGTAAAAACTGCAGCCACGCGCTGGTATTTGATCCTGAAACACAAAAACTGGTATGTTCTTCCTGCGGAAGTTCATTCACTGCCGAAGAGGTCGAAGCAGAATCCAAGCAGTACAGACAGGACTTGCGGGCCGAATCGATGGATACGATCTATGGTGAGACCGACGGCAAGTACATGGACTGCTATGTCTACACATGCGCTGAGTGCGGTGGCGAGATCATCATCAACGGAAGCGAATCTTCAACGACCTGCATCTACTGCGGCAACCCCAATGTTGTCTTCAGCAGGATCGCCAGACAGAAGTGCCCTGACTATATCCTGCCTTTCAGCATCTCGAAGGATAAAGCGGTATCTATGGTCCGCGAGCGTCTTAAGAAAGGCATCTTCGTTCCCCATAAGATCAAGAAGGTCAATATTGACTGCGTCAGAGGGATCTATCTTCCCTACTGGCTCGTAAATGCCGAATTCTCGGGCGCAGTAGTTCTCAGCGGCCAGGTTCAAGAAGGCAAACATACCAGAACGTATTATTTCGGACGTGCCGGAGATATAAATATCAAGAATCTTCCGATCGATGCCTCGAAAATGGTATCCGATGAGAGCACAGCAAGACTTGAGCCCTTCAGCATGACACGTCTTAAGCATTTTGATGAAGATTATCTCGCAGGCTTTTATTCAAACGTAACGGATATCACATATTCTGATCTGAGATCATCCGCTCTTAAGAGGGCAGAGGAATACTTTGAAGATGAAGCGATCCACGACTGCCATGTGGATAACCCGAAGATCATCAGAGCGTACCCTTCAATAAAGCTCAATAACGACTTGATCTATGCCATGCTTCCCGCGTGGTTCATCTCATTCAAATATAAGGGAAAACATCACACGATACTTATTAACGGCGACACCGGCAAAGTCGTGTGCGGAATCCCATGGAATAAGATCCTGTTCTATTCACTTCTGATAGGACTCGGCATCCTTACAACGGTCGCAGCTTTCTTTTTATTTAAATATACTCTTCCTCTCGTCATGGCAGCGGGAAGATCACGTTCTGGCAGCAAAAGCGGAAAGCTGATAGCCTATCTCGTCGTAGGCATAATCGCACTGTTCACGACGGGTATAAGAAAAGTCGTAAAAGTAGTCAAGAACATAAAACTTACTCAGGACAGAGATACGTTCAACTTCATGAAGAAGAGACAGGGGTGATCAAATGGGCATATATATCATTGATTTAATTGCACTCCTGTTTGCCATTGGTGTGGGCTTCGGCTTATCCTGCTGGATCTTCGGAACACTTCTTGAGAAGTCAAACAGCTTCGGCGACAACAAAGGCGACAAACGCTACTACAAAGCCTATGCCAAATTTTCCGCAAGAAAAGACGGGATTAACAATACCGAGTGCAATAATTTCTGCTACTCATACGGAAAGAATATCAGCAAAGACAGCGATGGTCCTGCTGACTCAGAGCCCGTGAGAAAACTCACTGACGAAGAACTCGCCTTCTATAATCACACCTCTGTCGAGGAAGCTGCCAAGAAGCATGAGGAACGCATCAAAGATCTCGAAGAAAGCTTCAATCTCTGGGAAAGCAGGAATGCCAAAGGCAGTCTCTCAGGTGTGTTCAGCAAGCTTGATGAAGAAGAGCTCAATAGTATGAACCGCAAAAAATACCGATAACTGTTTTCCTTAATTCAGGTACCAAAACAGTCAACGGAAAAATATAAGCGACGTCTCCTTGAAGTTGGAGATGCCGCTTTATTTAACGATATTCTTTACCCAGATACCTGACCTGACGAAGAAGAATGCGATGGTGCACTTTACGATCTCCATGGCGTGAACAAGGAAGAGCATCCATGTAACGCTCATACTTGTAAAACGGCTCAGGCAGAATGCCAGAGGCACAACGAGCACCCATGTGTATACGCTGTCGAAAAGGACCGTGAGGAAGGCATTTCCGCCTGATCTCATGATGAAGTAAGATGCGTGCGTATATGAGCAGAACGGCATCATGAACGCGCAGATCAGGATGAAGTTCGTCGCTAAGTGCCGTATATAATCTGACGTGTTATAGAGCAGCGGGAAGAACGGCGCGATGACAGCCATTACAACACCGAATATAAGACCGCAGACAACTGTGACGCGGCGCATCTTATATGCCTTCTGCTTTGCATCGTCAAGCTCGCCGGCACCAAGGATGTGGCCCATCATGATACCTACCGCTTCACCCATCGCAATGAACGCAACACCCATGAGATTCCAGATAGTGGATTCGATGTTGAGGGCTGCAACGGCATCAAGGCTCCTGTATGAATAGCACTGGTTGATAGTAGTCATGCCGAGTGACCACATTGTCTCGTTGAACATAAGAGGCAGAGCCTTGATGAAGAACCTTCCGACGAGTTCTTTTGGTATCCTGAAGTTCGTGAAGGCGCCCCTGATAAAAGGAAAATCGGCTGAATGCTTTCCTGCATAGATTATCAGGATCGAGAGCTCAACGAATCTGGAGATGACGGTCGCGATAGCCGCACCGACAGCTCCCATTGCGGGAAGACCGAAGTGTCCGTAGATGAGTATCCAGTTGCCGACAAGGTTTACTGCGATGGCTGCCATCGATGCATACATCGGAACCTTGGTCGAGCCCAGGTCTCTTAATGTGCCTGCATAAGCCTGTGTGATGCCGACCGGGATAAGGCTTATGATGATCACATTCATGTAGTCGATGCCTATCTGAAGTGTCTCTGCAGCATCAGCAGGATTACCTTCTCCAAGAAGGAAAAGGTTAATAAGGAACGGTGAGCCGAACAGCAGGATCAGTGAGCAGATCGCTGAGATCACCGTGTTGAATACAATCTTGAAACGGAAAGTGTAACGGATTCCTTCATCGTCACCCTTACCCTTATACTGTGCAGTAAAGATACCTACTCCGGCAGTGGCGCCGAAGATAACGAGAAAGAAAACGAATGTAAGCTGGTTTGCAATGGCAACGCCTGAGAGCGCATTAGTACCAACCCTTCCGATCATGAGATTGTCGAGAAGGTTTACGAAGTTCGAGATTCCGTTCTGCACTATTATCGGAATAGCGATCAGAAGGAGCTTCTTGATATAGGATCTGTCTTCTTTAGTACCTGTCATTTTACCTTTTATATTTGTTCCTTATTTTGTCGGTTCGAGAATTTTAGCAAAAGAGTTTTAAGTAAACAAGTCTGATAATAGGACAAATATGTTATTTTCAGGGCTTTTCATGGCTTTTTTGAGTGTGGCGTATAATTGAGATGAAAGTTTTTTGATCAATTTTCGAAAAAATGTGTGAAACGTGATACCCTCATTCGTCTTATAGGTGAGATCTCAAATAACACGCAAAGGAAGGTTAGCTAAATGAACAATGAAGCTGTGTTGAGACTTTTCGATACATATGCCGATGACGCGTTCCGTCTGGCGTATACGTATCTGGGCTCAAGACCTGATGCCGAAGATGTTGTTCAGGATGTTTTCGTAAAGCTCATAAGATCCGATATCACTATCACTAAAGGCAAAGAAAAATCATATATCCTTACCATGACCGCCAACAAGTGCCGGGACTTTTTAAAGTCAGCAGACGTAGTCTTCAAAGCACCGTTCGATGATGCGGTCGAAGCAGGGTCAGACATCGAGATAGATGAAGATGATACGGAAATGTACGAAGCTGTATCCGAACTTCCCGAAAAACTCAGAGTCGCGATACATCTTCATTACTACGAAGGCTACTCCCTTAATGAGATAGCCAGGATCCTGGATATAGCCCCGTCAGCAGTGTCAATGAGACTTACCAGGGCAAAGGAAATCTTAAGAAAAAGATTCATGGGAGGTAGCAGTTATGCAGGATGAATACATCAAAGCTATCGAAAAGATAGAAATGAATAAAGACAGGAAAATGGAAATGAGAAAAATATTAGAAAACGAAATGGCTTCAGAAGAGACAAGGAAGCCCGCTAAAACAACACGCCTCGGCACAGGTGCCAAGGTAGGAATCGCAGCAGCCGCAGTCGCACTCTCAATGGGTACACTCATGGCAATCCCCACAACAAGAACAGCGATCTCAGCAAGCGTAAAGGCATTCTTCCACATGGAGATCCCTGAAGGTGCAGAAGACGGCCATACAAAAGAACTCGAAGGCAGAGAAAACCGTGTTGTCCCTACAGATAATGTCGAAGAATCCGTAAAGGCAGAGATCGAGGCAGCAGTATCCTCACAGGATGAGGCAGCAGACAAGTACTTCAATGATGTAACCGTAAACGCTGATTACTATTCCGATCCTGAGCTCAACAGGTATGCCAACTACTATGCCCAGCAGGAATACAACATCATGGATATCAAAAAGGACGCTGAGTACATCGACAATTACAGCAATCTGAAGACAAACGACTGGTATTCCGACGGCTTCTTCGTAACCTATCAGACCGGTACGAACGCACAGCCCACTTCCGGCACGATCCTTGTTTTCAAGGCAACCGCAGAACAGCTCGAAGGCTTCATGAAGAACAATTACAACATCGTTTCTTATGAGCGCAAGGAGCATAACCAGAGTGCAGTTGACTATGACGGCTTCTGGACAAAGAGCACTGACTCTGAAGGTAATGCAGTCTATAAGGCTTCATGGACAGGACCTGAACCGGAGATGAAGATCGAACCCTCCGACTGCGCACGCTTTATGAACTTCACACTCACATACGACGCAGCTAACCAGATCGTTATCTGCACAGTAGAAGAGGGCGGCGGAATCGGCTGATATTCTTATAATTTCATAGTGCCCCATACAAAGGAGGCTGCCCTATCGCAAGGCAGCCTTCTTTTGCGACCGTGATCCGGATAGCCGGTGTTTTTACACCATTTTCCATATATATAAATCTGGTGTAAAAAAAGGCCTGTTTTTTACACCATTTTGAAAATATTTGCTTTTGGTGTAAAAACACATGTTTTACACCCGCAAAACTCCTTGGTTGAGTTCCCCTCAACTGCCCGTTGTTTGATAATCTCAGGAAACAGAAATACCATATGCTTAAGTTGCATGCACAACTGATGTAGGAGATGAAATATGGCAAAGACAATAGGAAACAACATAAAGCTCTTCCGCAAGAACAAGGGCTTCACACAGGAGGAATTAGCTGACCTTCTGAACGTGACACCCCAGGCGGTCAGCAAGTGGGAATCTGAGAACAGCCTTCCTGACACATCGATGCTGATACCTCTGGCACAGGTTCTGGGAGTAAGCACAGACGCTCTTTTGGGATACGATTCACTCTCAGAGAATGAAGAGGTGATAGCAAGGGTTAAAGAGACTGTCGCGGGCATGAAGAACAGCGATGAAGGCAGAGCCCAAAAGGCCCTGCGCATCTCGGAATATCTCGCCACCGAGACAACTCTTAATCCCGGATGCTTTGAGATCATAAAGGATTATGCAAAGGAAACCGCGAACCTCAGCATGTATGCTGATCCGGTGCTCGAGAACTGCTTCCCTGATGATCAGGAAAAGATCTATAAGATCTATAAGGATGCCATAAGGAAAGGCGCTTATCTCATCGGTCACTGCAGCGACAGGAACCTTATCGAGGTTACCCATTATGCGGTCGCATGGATCTATATCCACATGAAAGACTTCGACAATGCAAGGGCGCATATCAATGTGCTGCCGAGCATTAAGACAGGCGCGATCGCCGAGAAATTAGCCATGGAACTTACTTTTTTCGAGAGCGGTTTTGAGAAGATGAAGGACGATATCGCTGACAGTTCTATCCTGCTCTTTGACGCGGTCGCAAGCTTTCTTAATACGATCGCACAGGACTACGGCTGGTATGGCGCAAAGGACGAGGCTTTAGAAGTTATCGGCTGGTGCGAAGGGATCATCAAGGCATACGCTTCAAGGAAGGAAACCGTCGATATGAACCACTACCTCAGGATCAGGAGGAGCCTTGCTTTCTTCAAGCTCGTCGCGGCAAAGAGATCGGGCGATGACGAAGGTGCAATAAAGCTCTATAACGAATTCAAGGAAGAGATCGATATGGAAGACCTGAATGACGAACAGAAAAAGGTCGTTATGGATCTTCTGAACAATGACATATCCCACTACGGAAAATATACTTAAAACAAATAGCAGCTCGGAGCGGGGGTTTTAATATGCTTGAATCTATCAGCTTCTGCCCTTTTTCTTAGCCTTCTTCTCGAGATACATCGCTTTGTCGGCCTTCTTCATTGATTCACCGACGCCGTGCCAGTCCTGGACCTCGCACGTTCCGATACTTGCGGAAAGCTCGAAAGGATATTTGCCGGACAGATTGACCTGCCTTATGTTGTTGCGGACGTTACGGATAAACTTTCCTACTCTTCCCGGCTCCGAGATAACAAGGACCGCTTCGAATTCATCGCCGCCCATTCTGGCTACGAACTCACCCTTGTTAAGTGATTTATCGATGCACTGCGCAGTCTCCTTGATCGCGTCGTCACCGGCATTGTGGCCGTATGTGTCGTTAATGATCTTTAAGTCATCCATGTCGATGGAGACGACGGCGATCTCTTTGATCATCTTGCCGTCCTTATCGAATTTCTCGGAGATCTTCTTTTCGAATCCGCGTCTGTTGAGCGTCTCGGTGAGAGGATCAGTGATATAAAGCGTCATGACGTCGGAGATACCGAAGAGCTTCTCGTAAAGCTCGAGTTTATTCATGTTTGCAGCTACCTGCATCAGGAGATATTCGACCTTGAAGTTGATGAAGTTCGGCATGTCGGTATTAAATACCGCAACAAGATAACCGTAGACTTCATTCTTATATGCAAGCGGGAAATGAACTCTCATGCCGCGCTTATCGTCTTCAAATCCGTCAGGGAAAACCTTCTCGTCGGAATACGAGATGCTGCAGAGCTTATTCTTGCCCCTGTTGGTAAAATACCCGACAAGCTCGCGGTTCTCTTCCCTGTATCTGCAGATATAACAGGACTTCATGCTCTCTATTGTCTTGAACTGTTCGAGCGTGATTTCCTTGCCTGCATCTTTTGTGAGGGCGCCCTCGAAAAGATCACCGATAACAACATATTCTCTCATGTTCTCGGTATTGATCGATATCGTCGCGGTAAGATCTAACAGCTCAGAGAAGATGTCTCTTTCAACAAACAGGTCATTCGTACTCTCACGCAGGATCAGGGTGCCCGGAACGTAGATATTCAGATCAGGCTTCTTGCCTGCGATAACATCCTCAAGGACCTCTATCGCTGTATCCACAAAGACTGCATTGGAGATCTCGATCGTGGTTATGGACGGTATATGATCTGCTGCGCCCTGTGCATTGTCAACGCCGCTGATCATGACATCCTGTGGTACGGTATAACCTCTCTTGCGGAGCTCATTGCAGAGCGCAATCGCTTCGTAGTCGTTCGAACAGATTATCGCTTCGGGGAGCTTGCCGTTCTTCTTGATGAAGAAATCAGCCATCTCAGGACCCTGGTCGGACCAGTAATTGCCGTGGAAGATCTTCTTGTCTGATACCTTCCTGCCGGCTTCACGCATGGCATCTTCGAATCCCAGTCTTCTCTCAATGGAGTCGTCTAAGTCATCTCTGCCCGTTACGAATCCGATATCATTTGTCTTGCACTTCTCGATAACGTGCTTTGCGATATCGTGCATCAATGCCCTGTTGTCAGGAACTACATTATAAAAACCGGAGATCTCTGCTCTGATGCAGACTACCGGGGGTGCATCATTATCGGACAGAAGGTCTTCAACAAGATCCTTTGCTACGCCCTCGTGAATAAGTGTGTCATAGCATAAGATAACGCCGTCGTATTCATGGACATTAGGCAGGGATAATATGCTCTTAAGACCGATGACATGAAGAGGGTTTTTTGTAGGCATGGAGCAGATTCCGAAAACATCGATCCTGTAGCCCTTCTCGCGGGCATAGAAATCGAGCTGCTTAAGGATACCCATAGCAAAATCTCTGTACATGTCGCCGATAAAAACACAAATTTTCATGACACTATTATACTCGGGCTTTTCAG
>CADCJM010000037.1:0-16325 GCA_902801755.1 Oscillospiraceae bacterium | reverse complement strand
GGCAACAGGTACGGTTTCTGATGATTTAGTCAAATATAGATGATAATATATTCATAATTCTTTAAGGGAGGATTAGGAAAATGTTTTGCCGGAAGTGTGGTAATGAAATATCAGACAGTGCTTTATTCTGCAACAAGTGCGGAGAAAAGACCGATAAGAAAGAAATTCCTGATGTACCTGAAATGACTCTTGATGACAGCATTGTTTTAGTTGATAAGCTCAAGTTCATGTATTCAGAGATCGAGAAGATGGAGAGGAATGTCGCCGATAACGAATCCAGGCTCAAAAGACCGATAAACCTGAATTACGGATCTTATTCGTTCTTCAGGTTCTTTTGGAAGTATCTTGTATTTGCCACTATCGCCTTTTATGGCTTTTTGATATTTTCATTAATTGTGTCAGACATTGATGTAGCCTTCAACATTTCTCTTGCTCTTGCGGTTATCGCTCCTGTCGGACTCCTTATCGCAGGCGGTGTTATGGCTGTCAGGCGCCGCGACATAGAAAACGAGGCCATAACCATTAACAATGAACACGAAAAGGAGCGCCGGAAAAAACTTGAGCAGGAAACAGCTGATCTTAAGGGCAAACTATCAATCAAAAAGAGCGATGCTGCCAAAATGGCATCATTCATTCCTGAAAACATCAGAAACAGCTCTTCTTTGGCCCGGTTATCGGCACTTCTTCAGGGCGGAAAAGTATCAGATATCGGTGAAGCCATTGCGATCCTGCGGAAATAACCTTTCAACAATATTCTTTAAAGGAGGATCAAGAATATGTTTTGCAGAAAATGTGGAAATGAGATCTCGGATAATGCGCGCTTCTGCAATTTATGCGGAGAAGTTGTGAAAAAGAGCGAAGAGCTTGAGATACCTGAAATGACTCTTGAAGAGAGCATCACTTTCGTCGAGAAGCTCAAATACAAATATAACGAAATAGAAAAACTCGAACGCCAGGTCATGGATAATGAGGCACTGCTCAGCAGGCTTCGTTCTTCAGGTTCTTCTGGGTAAATCTGATATGGGCAGCCATCGCCTATATCGTTATGTTGATCATCACCGCGATCGCAACCAGCAGCGAAGGTGCTTTCGGCTTCTTTTTTGCTCTGATGTTTATTATTCCGATCGCCATCCTGGTCGTAGGCGGCATAAGAGCCAAGAAACGCTGTGATGAAGAGAATGCGTTCATAGCAGAGGATAATGAACAGGCCATAGAAAAAATGAGAAAGCTTGAAAAGGATACAGCTGAACTAAGAAGCAAGCTGGCGGTCAAAAAGGATGCCCTCGCCAAAGATTCAGCCGCAATACCCGAATACTTAAGAAAGGGCTCTGTCCTGGCGCAGATAAAAACTCTTCTTCAGACGGGGAAAGCTTCAAACATACAGGAAGCTATTGCGCTCCTGAGAGAATAAAACTTCAACAGTCTCTTCAACGCTGATAATATGTACCTATATCCTTATGGGGAGGAGCTTGGAATGTCTCTCTGCAAAAAATGCGGTAACAGATTAAAGGACGGCGCTCTCTATTGCAACAAGTGCGGCAGCAAGATAGAAACGGATTTACAAATACCCGATATGTCTCTGAAAGAGAGTTTGGAATTTGTAAAAACACTTCAGGCAAAGTACACGGAAATAAAAGACCTCGAAAGTGAGGTTGGCGACTGTGAGAATAAACTCTCACATCCTTTAGTTCACGGCAGGACTGCTACAGACCCGTTCCGTTATTTCTGGAAATTTCTGTTGGCATCAGGTATTGCTGTTGTTGTTTGCTTCGTTCTTTGGTTAGCCACCTGTGTAAACTTTTACAGCACTTTTCCCTGGCCGGAAGCCCTTACTATCTTCTATGCCATCATTCCACCCGGAATCTTCATCTTCGGATTGATCTATTCGATCAGAGCAAGCAGAGCAGATTATGATGGTCTGGTCGAGCATACCAATCAGGAACTACAGGACAGGGCTGATCTCAGAAAGAAATACCGGGAGCTCGAAAGCCGCCTTGCTGATTGTAAGTCAGAACTCATGAAGCTCGATAGTAGTATTCCTGAAAAGTACAGGAATTATCATTCCATGACAAAAATAAAGTATCTCCTGGAGTCAGGAAAGGCTTCAGATTTAGAAAGTGCAATCACTTGCCTGAATAAATAATCTTTCAACAGTCTCTTCAACGCTGATCATCGCTCTGCTTGTCTCCATCACAGGATCATCAAGCGGAGCGATTTTTGTAAAGCCCGCCTTAAGGCATTCTTCATATCCTTCACCTGTGATACCGCATATTCCGATAACGGGCTTGCCATATTTAACAGCCGTCTTCATGACCTTAAACGGAGCTTTTCCGTTAAGAGTCTGGCTGTCTATTCTGCCCTCTCCGGTTATTACGATGCCGCACTCACGGATAAGGTCTTCTGCGCCTGTTATATCCATAACTATCTCAGCGCCGGACATTAATTCTGCGCCTAGAATATTCTTCAATGCAAAGCTCATTCCGCCTGCAGCGCCGGTGCCTTTTTCGTAAGGGTCAAAGCCTGATATTTCAGCAAAGTTTTTGAGCCATCCGTCCATCTCTTCACAGGCCTTCTGAGAAGCGCCTTTCTGCGGTCCGTATACAAAACTCGCACCGTCAGGTCCGCACAGAGGATTAGTAACATCACTTGCAACAACGATTGGGATATCACGGTCTGCCAGCTCAGAAAGATCAACCCTGCATAAGTCCTTAAGGCCGCGCGCACCACGGGTTATTTCATTGCCGTCCTTGTCCAGCAGTTTTGCGCCAAGCGCCTGCAGCATGCCTGCGCCGCCGTCATTTGTCGCACTCCCTCCGATGCAGATAACGAGCCTTTCAGCACCATTAGTGACCGTATCCTTCATGAGTTCTCCTACACCGTATGTGGTGGTCAGATAAGGATCTCTTTCATCTTCTTTAAGGAGTGTAAGCCCTGCTGCTTTTGCCATCTCGATATATGCAGTCCTGCTTTCAGGATCGAAGATATAAGATGCTTCGATCTTTCTTCCGAGAGGATCTGATACAGGGATCGTTCTCGTTATTCCGCAAAGAAACGGAGCTATTGAATCTATCGTTCCTTCTCCGCCGTCAGCCAGCGGAAGCACGGTGACATCTGCGTCAGGGCATGCACTCAGGATACCGCGCTTTACGGCATTTCCGGCCTCAATTGAAGTGAGGCTCCCCTTAAAAGAATCAACGGCGACAACAACTTTCATTTGAGTTCCTTATCCTCTCATTTAAGATTCTTCAGATACGGGTCAAGAAATGACATGAGTTGTTTTGTTATATCTTCCGGTGAACACGGAAGGTCATTTGCAAGCCACCATTCTATGACGCCGAGAAACCCGTTTACCAGAAACTCTGTTGTGACCTCTTTAGACAACGTATATTCTTCAGGGAACCTGCCGATCACCTGTCTTGTCTGGTCATAAATCACAGTGCTGAGCTTCGCTTTGAATACTCCTGATTTATCGTTTCTGTAGAGAAGCCGGTATAACGTGATGTTGTTCTCAAGATACCGGAAGATATTGAGAAGTGCGTCATTCTGAAGCTTAAGAGGCGCATCCTCGCTGCAGTGCGTTATCAGTTCATTTACATAACTGCCGATACACTGTTCAAGGATATCGTATTTGTCCTTATAGTGAAGATAGACCGTGCCGCGGTTGATGTCGGCACGCTCCGATATGTCACCTACCGTGATCTTCTCAAAGCCCTTCTCCTTCAGGAGATCCATAAAGGTGTTCATTATCAGCCGGCTTGTTTTCTCATTCCTTCTGTCCATAAGAATTCCTTTTTGAACAATTTAAACGCTTTGTTGATTATTCAACAGTTATCAGTGTTTGCTCATTGTTTAAGGCAGAGCCCCTCTTTAAGATTAAGATATCAGACACCTGTTGATAATTCAACACATGTTCAATGAAAGGACGGATTAGAATGAAGATCTTGATTTTTGGAAGAGGAGCCATCGGAACGCAGTATGCATGGGCATTTGAGAAAGCAGGACACGATGTGGAGTTCTATGTAAGAAAGGGACGCAGGGATCAGTACGGACCTTATGTCGATCTCAAGATCTCAGATGCGCGTCAAAAAAAGATCGTCGAGGAGAAGTGGCCTGTCAGACTTACCGAGGAAATCAGCAGCAGCAAAAAGTATGACCTCATATTCTTAAGCATCAATCCTGACCAGGTAAAAGAAGCCGCAAAAGTCATTTCGCCTGTGATCGGCGATGCAACACTCCTGTTCTTCAATAATTTTGGAAAGGACCCTTTTAAGGCCACTTCCCCGGTGCCTGAAGATCAGATCGTTGTGGGCTTTCCGGGTGCAGGCGGAGGATTTGAGGGCAGCAAACTCTACGGCAACATGTTCAAACAGGTCCAGATAGGCATCAGGGATAATGCTCCCAAAGCACGCGAAAAGGCCGTTATAGAACTCTTCAAATCAGCAGGTTTCAAGCCCGCATTAAAGAAGGACATAAGGAGCTTCCTTATTAACCACTATGCCGCAAATGCTGCTATGGAAGCGGAAGTTCTTAAACATGGTTCTTTCGAAAACGTTGCAAAGAACAGTGACGCGCTTGCAGACATGATCAGAAACATCAGGGAGATGGTTCCCTACCTTAAAGCATTAAATGTTCATTTGGATATGATGACACGGATACTTTCTGTATTGCCTCCAACGGCTGTCGGCAAGCTCCTCCGCAAGACTTTGTATGCACCCGGTACCATGGCATATGAGGCGTTGGCGCACAATCACTACAAAGCAGGTTATTCGGTAAAAGAGATCGTTAAGGAAGCAACCTCTTCCGGCATGCGCCTGCAGAGAATGGAGAGCGCCTTAAGGGCATCCGGAACTGAAATTATATAGAGTGTGATCACCCGTGTATAATTAGGAGGTGCATCCTGAAAGAAATGAGGTCTTATCTGTTTGCGTCGTTTAGTGTTCGGTATATTGACGATCCTCCTGTTCGGCATTGAAGTGCTGATCGGACTTTTCGCACACGGCTGGGTAAGAAGTTACCTGGGCGACGTTCTGGTCGTAATACTGCTCTACACGATCGTCAGGACCATCGTTCCCAAAAAGGGCAGATGGTTTGTCATTCCGACGGCCATTCTGGTATTTGCATTTATCGTGGAGTTCCTTCAGTTATGGGGCTTCTGCGACCGCTTCGGCATCACAAATGAGCTGCTGCGCATAATTATCGGAACGGGATTTTCGTGGATCGACATCGCATCATACTGCATCGGCATTATTCCGTGCTATGTGAGCGAATATCTGCTAAGCCGCAGAGAAAAGGGCTGCCTCATTTTTTGAGACAGCCCATCTTATCATTGCTTATTATCTCACCTTACTCGTCAACCGGGAAATTGATCTTCGTTCCGCAAGAAGCGCAGAACTTCGAGCCGGGCTTAAGAGGCTCGCCGCAGAATTCGCAGTACTGTGAGCTCTGCTGAACGGGAGCCTGATAAGGATTATTTACATGTACATATTCCTGAGGTTGTACGGGCTGCTGGGGTGCCATGTAAGCAGGTGTATTTCCGGGAACATAGGCCGGTGCACCGTACTGGGGATTTACTGCGATACTGGGATCAACATAATCGCCCTTGGGACCGAATTTCGCGCACAGGAAAGAAATGAGGCCACCGAGTCCCGCAAATCCTATTCCGAATATCATAGCGATAAATTTAAAACTCGTTTCGTCTGACATATCTCCATTCGACAAAGATCCGGCTACGATTATGCCGATGATCATGCCGATGATCTCCATTACGATCCACAAAACGATGGTGAGCGCGATAAATCCGCCGGGTCTTTTACCTCTGGCTATCGCGTTTTTTCTGTTGAGCTTGCAAAGACCGATGATAGCTAATACTTCTAACATAGATTTCCCCCCTTGTTTTAATTCATTAGTTCTAAAAAAACTGAATATATTTTAGCATTTTATGAAATAGATTTATACGAAAGGCTATCCTAATATTAAATTATATTCCCAGATGTCATAGGAGGTACATTTATGGAAAAGCTTTTCCATCTGAAACAGAACGGCACCACTGTCCGCACAGAAGTAATTGCGGGCCTCACGACATTCATGACAATGGCTTATATCATTGCCCTGAACCCCAACCTTTTGACCAACTTCGGAGCTAACGGCCAGGACCTTTGGAACGGCGTTTTCCTTGCCACCTGCATCGCTTCTGCGATCGGCACGCTGTGCATGGCATTCCTGGCAAACAAGCCTTTCGTAATGGCTCCAGGAATGGGTCTTAACAGTTTCTTCGCACTCGTTGCTGCCAACATCGCGATGATGACCGGAATGACATATCTTGAATCATTCCGGAGTGCACTCGTCATCATCTTCATCGAAGGTATCATCTTCATCCTTCTCTCGCTTTTCAACGTGCGCGAAAAGATCGTTCAGGCAATTCCTCTCGGCGTACGTCTGGGTATCGGACCTGCCATTGGTCTTATGCTCATGAACATCGGCTTCGGTTCCAACGCAGGCGTCTTTGTATTCAACGATGACGGCTCTTCATCACAGTTCTTCGCAATGAGAGACTTCTTCGGCGCGCTTACTGCAAATTCTGCAAGAGATACAATGACAACAGGCTACGGCATGATGGTTCTCACAGTAGTTACGATGTTCATCGGACTTTTCGCGATCGTTGCAATGAGCCACAAGAAGATCAAGGGCTCCGTTCTCTACGGCATGCTCATCGCATCGGTAGTCTACTGGGCAGGCGAAGCGATCTTCTTCAAGACAAATCCTTTTGCAAGCCTTGCTACAGCATCATTCGTTCCGCCTTTCGCAGACATGGCAAAGACAACTCTCTTCAAGCTTAACTTCAAGGGCTTTGCAGAGATCGGCTGGTTTACGATCATCACATTGGTTATCACATTCTGCATCATCGACATGTTCGATACTATCGGCACACTCGTCGGTACTGCTTCACGTGCAAACATGCTCGACAAGGACGGCAACATGCCTAAGATGAAGGAAGCTCTCCTCTCTGACGCTATCGGTACGGTTACAGGTTCACTCACAGGTACATCAACAGTCACAACATTCGTCGAGTCCGCTTCAGGCGTCGAGGCAGGCGGAAGAACAGGCCTTACAGCACTTGTAACAGCTGCTCTCTTCCTTCTGTGCATGTTCATCGCACCTATCGCTGCGATCATTCCTGCTGCAGCTACATCTGCCGCTTTGATCTATGTCGGAATCCTGATGCTCGCCAACCTCAAGGACATTGACTTCACCGATATCTCCCAGCTTCTCCCTGTAGGCATCATGCTCCTCGCAATGCCCATCTCAGGATCGATCGGACACGGTATCGGCCTTGCACTCATCAGCTACACGCTTATCAAGGTATTAACAGGAAAGTTCAAGGAAGTATCCGTTCTCACATACATCCTCTCTCTGATCTTCCTCGTCAAGTTCTTCCTGGCATTCTGATCTTTCTTAAAGATTAACGAAAGGCGCTGTCTTCTATGTGAAGGGCAGCGCCTTTTTTATGTTGTCGGTTATCACTCTTGTGCCGCGGAATGTTGCGAAACTGTTGATTTATAAAATGCAAAAATGTTGCTTCTTTTGTCCGCCCGGAAGGCAACAAATCCTTAACGGAGTTTTCCCGCAGCCCTAGTCCTTCCTGCTGCTACAGCTCCTTAACTGCTGATAATATCTTAGAACATTACCGGCACATAGCTCTGCGTGTCGACATCGACTACGCCCTGCGTGAGCAGGCGGAGCTTCGGGATAACGGGAAGCGCCGTGAATGCGAGCGTCATGAACGGGTCAATGCCTTCATTAACACCCAACTGTCTTGCCTGTTCTTTCATGACACTTAATATGTCTTCGACTTCATGAGCATCCATATCGCACATAAGACCGCCTATCGGAAGAGGCAGTGACGATAAGACTTCTCCTTCACATACTACCGCCAGGCCGCCTCCGTTCTCACGGACAGTGTTGGCAGCAAGAGCCATGTCGGAGTCGCTGCATCCGGCGACTATAAGGTTATGTGAATCGTGTGCAACGCTTGATGCGATGGCACCTTTCTTAAGGCCGTATCCAGTGACAAATCCGACACCGGTGTGACCTGAATCCTTATGGCGTTCGATGACCGCGAGCTTGATGATATCCTTATCAGTCTCGGCTTCTTTTGACGAAGACTCCACGATGAGTTCTTCTGTAAGTATCTGGCCGGGAATGACCTTTATCACACGCTTTCTTGTGCCCTCATCCCTGATCTCAAAATCAGAAGGCTTTATCTCTCTGAGATTGAAGCTCTTATAAACGCGGGAATATTTTTCCTTATCGACCGCAGGTGCCTTTATCTCACGGACAAGCTTTCCGCCGTCTACTGTAAGGCGCCCGTTCTTGAACACTTTCTCGACAGTAAAATCATCAAGATCAGACAGGACGATAATGTCAGCTATATAGCCCGGTGCTATTGCGCCCCTGTTCTTCAGACCGAAATACGCGGCAGCATTTAATGTCGCCATCTTAATGGCGTTAAGAGGATTCTTTCCGGCCTTAACGGCCTTCCTGATTATGTAATCGATATGGCCGTTATCGATCAGATCATTGCCGTGTTTATCGTCTGTAACGAGCATGCAGCGGTCACAGTATTTGTCGTCGAAAAGAGGCAGCAGCGCTTCGAGATTGCGCGCGGCGGTGCCTTCCCTGATCATAATATACTGACCGCGCTTAAGCTTCTCCAGAGCTTCTTCAAAAGAAGAACACTCGTGATCGGATCCTACGCCTGAAGTTATGTAGGCATTAAGATCTTTGCCCGTAAGGAATGGTGCGTGGCCGTCGATCCTTTTGCCGCAGGAATTTGCACCCTGTATCTTTCTGATTATCTCCTCATCGGCCCTCACCGTGCCGTATGAATTCATGAGCTCGGCAAGACCTGCCACCTGATCTTCCTTATAGAACGGTTCGAGTTCAGCCGCACTTAATTCCGCACCTGACTCATCCAAAGGTGTAGCAGGAACGCAGGACGGGAGCATAAAGAAAATATCCACAGGAAGACCGGCACTTGCTTCTATCATGAATCTTATTCCGTCTGTTCCTGCCACATTTGCTATCTCATGAGGATCTGCAATAACGGCAGCCGTGCCATGCGGGGCAACGGCTTTGGCAAATTCTGAAGGGGATATCATGGAACTCTCTATATGGATGTGACCGTCGATCAGACCGGGACAGATCACCTTGCCTCCGATATCGATCTCCTCTTTCCCTTCATATTCACCGATTCCGACGATATAGCCGTCTTTTACGGCAACGTCTCCCGGTTCGATATCATTGGTAAATACGTTCACGATCCGTGCGTTCTTCAGCACGAGGTCCGGCACGAGGTCGCCTCTTGCAGCAAGGATCATCTCTTTGATCTGTTCATTGGAAAGCATGTTGTTTGTATTCATAAAAACTCCGTGGCAGCAGTTTATCTTTCTCTCTTGTGATCCTTATAATAGTCGTCCTTGTCCTTATACATCATCTCGTCAATGACGACCACGAGATCCTGATTGGCTTCCTTGCTGAAGTCGAAAACCCTTCCTCCGACTGCCGCAGAGAGCTTATAAGGCTTGCCGGAACGCTCGTTATATCTTTCAACTGCTTCCATGGTCTTTTGCTTATAAAGAGCGATATCAGACTCTTTGCCTTTACGGACGATAGCAATGAATTCGTCGCCGGCAAATCTGATCACAGTTCCTACGGATCCGAACACTTCGCTTAAGATACCTGCAAAAGCGATAAGTGCCTGGTCTCCCTCTTCATGGGAATAATTGTCGTTGATCTTCTTGAAACCGTTAAGATCGAGCATGTAGGCGACTATCGTTTCCCTGCGTTTCTGATAACGCTTAAGTTCCCTGTCCAGTTCGAATCTGTTATAGATTCCTGTGAGCTTGTCGACATAGATGCACTCGTTCTGGAATGCGATTACTATGCCCGCAAGAGATACCGCAAAGCATGCCGGCAGGAGCGAGATGCCGTACATGAAGGTCTGGCAGATCATGCCGAGGAGGATCGGCATAAGGAACTCGATGACCGGGAAATAACGGAGTCCGGGATTCCTGATTTTCGAGATGATGTAATAAGCAAAGCCATAGACGTTAAGCACTATTCCGGCCGCAATGAAGAACATGAAAAGTTCGCCTCTCCTGTACTCATTATTCATGTCGATGTTGAATACGATCGGCGTGAACAGGTTAACGATGAGAAGCACGATCTGGATAAAGCAGGCGATCCAGAACACAATGAACTTGCGGTGCGAAATCTTGCTGTCAATGTGTTTGACTATCATGTGAGCGAGGAAGATGCCTACTAATGTGTTGTACAGATACAGATAGGTATTGCCTATCAGGAGCACCAAGCGGTAGAACTGGGAACCCGCACCGAGCCTGCCATCGAAATATGCAACGAGCTGATCGACAACACAGTTGATCACTGACATTATGAGCATGCGCAGAAGGATATGGCTCTCCTCTTTACGGCCGGGTAAACTCCAGCCCCTTGAAACCAAGATGACCAAAAGGATAGCTATGCCTATAAAATCAGCTACTGTTACTGCATAAATGTCAATTATGGGTATCATATTCCGATTATACTACCTTGTTTTCAAAAATAAATTCACTTTGACTTTTTTGTTGCCCGAAAAAATAAAAACGGCAGACCGTTAAGTCTGCCGCCTGTCTTAATTAATTTCCTGCTGTCTTCTTCAGATGCGCTCAGCGAGATCCGTGTACTCGATATCCAAAGCCTTGGAAACGTTCTTGTTTACGATCTTTCCGTCGTAGCAGTTAACGCCTAAAGCGATTGCCTTGTTAGCCTTGGCAGCCTCTTCAAGTCCTGATGCAGCGATCTGGAGACCGTAACGGAGTGTAGCATTTGTGAGGGCGATAGTGGATGTTCTCGGAACTGAGCCGGGCATGTTGCCTACGCAGTAATGAACGACGCCGTCTTCTACAAAGATCGGATCATCGTGTGTTGTAACTCTTGAAGATTCACCGCATCCGCCCTGGTCAATTGCAACGTCTACAAATACTGCACCGTTCTTCATCTCAGGAAGATACTTGCGCTTGAAGAGCTTAGGTGTGGATCCGCCCGGAATGAGTACGGAACCGATAACGAGGTCAGCGTCCTTGACTGCTCTCTCAACGTTCGAATCGTTGGAAACGAGTGTCTGGATATGTGAGCCGAATCTGTTGTCGAGCTCTTCGAGTCTCTTAAGGTTAACATCTAAGATGGTAACGTTAGCGCCCATGCCTACAGCGATCTTGCATGCGTTCATGCCGACTGTGCCGCCGCCTAAGATAACAACATTGGCCTTGGGTGTACCGGGTACACCTGCAAGGAGGATGCCCTCGCCGCCGAACTTCTTCTCGAGATACTTGGCGCCTTCCTGAATGGAGAGACGGCCTGCGATCTGGGACATAGGAGCAAGGCACGGCAGCGATCCGTCTGCTTCCTGGATAGTCTCATAAGCGACTGCCTTTACCTTGCCTGCAAGGAGAGCATCTGTCTGCTCCCTGTCAGCTGCGAGGTGAAGATATGTATAGAGGATAAGGCCTTCTCTGAAGAGCGGATATTCTTCCGGAAGGGGTTCTTTTACCTTGACCATCATGTCAACGAGAGCCCATATATCTGCCGCGTTGTCGATTAATGACGCACCGGCATCGATATACTCGTTGTCAGTAAAGCCTGAACCTACACCCGCACCCTTTTCCATGTAAACATGGTGGCCGGCGGCAACATAGGCTCTGACATTGTCAGGTGTGAGGCCTACACGAAACTCGTTGTTCTTGATCTCTTTTACGCATCCGATCTTCATATTCCTTTTTCTCCTTTGAGAAAGATTTTTCGCCCGCGCCAATCAGGCGGACAAATATAATTATAAGGCATACTCCGCCCGATTGAATTTTATTCATTCACACCAAAAACACACGGGCAGAATATACTTAATACATAAATGCGTGAGGAAAAAGTAATCGAAATCATTTATACTGTCAGAAGGTGGCTAATACGATTAAGGAGACTATAACTATGGAAGGTTATAAATTCTTTGATGAAAATGGCACGTTTGTAATAAATGATCCCGATCTTTACAGCTATCTTTATTTCCCCGTCGGCGCTGCGAGCGGCATGATGGGATGTGTCACCCCTGAGCTCGGCGGCGACCTTAAGACTTCACAGAACACATTTATCTTAGAGCCCGTATCTTCCGATAATCTTCACAACAACCGCTCGACCAGGAATTTCTGGCTCTACATGGAAGACGGCACTCTTATTTCCGCGACAGGAGCGTCCGCATCCCAGCACGCGAAAAAGTTTACTGAAGAAAAGGACAAGGTCACCCTTTACGGCGGTCTTTTATGGCAGCAGGTAAACCGCAAGATATCAGGAACGGATATCGAGACTGAGATCACAACCTTTGTACCCGTTGAGACATCCGACAGGATCGAGCGCACCCGCGTAAGAGTCACCAACAACGGAACAGCTCCCGTCACCTTCACTCCTACTGCCGCAACGCCCATCTACGGACGTTCCGCTGATAACATCAGAGACCACAGAAACGTTACTTCCATGCTCAACCGCATGACCGTCACGGAATACGGCGTAACCAACAATCCGACGCTCACTTTCGATGAGAGAGGCCACAGAAGAAATAAAGTGGTTTACGGCTTCTTCGCAGCTGAAGAAGACGGTAAAAAGCCCGCCGTATTCTGCCCTGACGTTGAGGATTATATCGGTGAAGGCGGCTCTTTCGATAATCCGAGATTCCCTGTACCTCATACCGATGCATATCACCCCGGCGACCGTGTTGACGGCTTCGAAGCTATGGGAGCAGCCATGTTCTACAATAAGACCCTGGCTCCCGGAGAATCTGAAGATTACTTTTTCGCGCTCGCGATCGATGACATAGATAAGCCCTCCGATACAGAGGAGGAGATCCTCGCAGTATCTGACGCTCTTCAGGCAAAGGCCATTAAATACCTGAATCCTGAAGCGTTCGATGCCGAATTCGCGAAAAACAAGAACTACTGGGTCGACAGGAATAATGTCAGATTCCACACCGGAGACGAGGATTTCGATAACTGGATGTTCTGGGTAGGCGTCCAGCCGATGCTCCGAAGGATATACGGCTGCTCATTCCTCCCCCACCACGACTACGGCAAGGGCGGCAGAGGCTGGAGAGACCTCTGGCAGGACTGTCTGGCGCTCATAATCATGGACCCGTCTGACGTCAGGGGCATGCTCGTTGATAATTTCGGCGGCGTAAGATGCGACGGCACCAACGCCACCATAATAGGCAGCAAGAGCGGCGAATTCATCGCTGACAGAAACGGCATCACAAGAGTCTGGATGGACCATGCTATGTGGCCTTTCATGACCATGGACCTCTACATCAGGCAGACAGGCGACCTCAAGATCCTTGACGAGAAGGCTCCCTACTTCATCGACCGCCAGGTAATGCGCGGCGAGGAGCTCCTGGATAAGGACACCGATCTTAGCAGCGTGCATTCTGAGGGAACCGTCATGGAGCACCTCCTGTTGCAGAATTTCGCAGCCTTCTTCGACGTCGGTGAGCACGGCCACATGAAGCTCAGAGGTGCCGACTGGAACGACGCACTCGACATGGGCAAGGACAAGGGCGAGAGCGTCGCCTTCACGGCAGCTTACGCCGGCAACTATAAAAAGCTCGCATCGATCCTTCGCGAATATAAAAAAGTCTCCGGGGCATCCTCCATCGAGGCCTGTGAAGAGCTCGAAGGCCTCCTTGGCGTATACGATGCGGATAAGCTCCAGAGCGTACTGCTGAGCTATTGTAACAATGTTAAAACGGGTTTTACGGGCAAAAAGAAGTCCTTTGACATCGACCTGCTCGCAGGTGACCTCGAAAAGAAGGCTGACTGGATAATCACCCACATCAGACAGACCGAATGGTTCACTGACAGCGAAGGATATTCCAGATATAACGGCTACTACGATAACAGCGGAAATGCATTGGAGAAGAACGGTGATAAGCACGGCCGCCCTGCCATGATGCTCACCGGCGAAGTTTTCACGGTCATGGCTGGCGTTGCAACCGACGAACAGATACCTGAGATCGTTAAGTCTGCTGACAGATATATCTACGATCCTTCGATCGGCGGCTATAAGCTCAATACCGACTTCCATGAGATCAAGACCGACATGGGCCGTATGTTCGGCTTCTCCTACGGCCAGAAAGAAAACGGCGCCGTGTTCTCACACATGACCGTAATGTTCGGCAATGCCCTTTATTCCAGAGGCTTTAAGGAAGAAGGCTGGAAGGTCATCGGTACTCTCTACCGCCACGCTAAAGACTTTGAGAAGAGCAGGATCTATCCCGGCATACCTGAATATTTCGATCCAAGGGGCAGAGGCGTTTACCACTACCTCACGGGCGCAGCAAGCTGGCTCATGCTCACTGTCCTCACAGAGATGTTCGGTATTAAGGGTTCTTACGGAGATATGGTTTTCGAGCCCAAACTACTGCCTTCGCAGTTCGATGGTGACGGCAAAGCATCGGTCGAATTCGAGTTCAACGGCAAGCCGGTAACGGTAATCTATAAGAAGTCTTCTTCTGCTGCTTTGGTCAAGTCCATCACGGTCGATGGCGTTGGTGTAAGCGAAGGCACCAATGTGCTTCCCAAGGATAAGATCGGCAGCGTTATCGAGATAGAACTCGATTGATGAAGCGATGAAGCGATGAACGGATGGACGGCAAATCGGGCGGCGGTGCCGTTCATTCTGCCGTTCAAAATGGCTGATTTGGCCCAAATGTGCGGCAAAACATGCGGCAGCGCCGTTCATTCTGCCGTTCAAAACGCCGTTTTAGGGCCAAACATGCGGCAAAACATGCGGCGACGCCGTTCATTCTGCCGTTCGTAACTAAACTTCAGGCTAAACTCTAGGCACCGCCGAGAATTCCGCCTGGAATTCCGGGCTGTCCCCAAAGTTTTCAAATGTGCTTGAAGTTCACGGGGTGGATTTGGATTATTACACGTTCACTCTGGTGTATACCTGTGAACTCTGCTGCCAGGTAACAGTGATTGCGCCGTCTCCCATATAGAATGTATATTCCCAGCCGCCGTTATCGTCGATCGAGCCCTTCTCTGAAGCCACTGTTTTATCAGCGTTGTCAAACTCCATCTCATAATCGAATTTCTCGAGGAGGCCTTCTTCGAAATGATAGAACTCGACAAGAAATCCTGTGTCTGTCAGGTTATAGATCTTGAAATGCTCTTCTGTATCATTTGACTTATATTCGCCTTCCAGGCTTTGCTGCTGTGAGGACCGGGGCTCGCCGGACTGCTCCGTCAGGATGCTGCCGCTGGCGTTGATTTCCCCGCTCTGTTCAGGCTCTTTGCCGCATGATGCAAGGGACAAGACCATGCCCGCTGCAAGTATGGTTGCAAGTATTTTTCGCATATTCTTTCTCCATATTTTTCGCTCGCGGATATTATATATGATTCAGGGTAACCTTTTTAGCGAACTTTGAGGGAAAGCCGTTCATCATCAGTGAACAGGTGAGGACGTTTACCCAAGATGTGACTTTTCGAAGACAACAGCGCCTGAAGCGGCAATTTACCGCACCTTATAATTGAAAACTAAAAGAAAAATACCTAAAATAACTTATCTGATTAATACTTTTGGGATGGATTGATACTTTAAATGGGTCTTCTGAAGAAAAAGTCTTTGTGGCTTGGCGCGTTGTTCCTGCTCATACTCGGCGGAGCGACGGTCTGCGTCATATACAAGGAACTTGAAGGACAGGATATCTTGGGAACGCTTAAGAATGCCAATATCTGGTGGGTATTGGCGGGCGTCGTCTCCATGGCGCTTTATGCTGTCGCAGACGGTATAAATATCAGCAGATGCTTAAAGCTTGCAGGATATAAGATCTCTTTCGCGCAGATGATGAAATACTCCTTTGCAGGCTTTTTCTTCAGCTCTATCACGCCTTCATCGACAGGCGGACAGCCCGGCCAGCTCTATTTCATGGCAAAGGACAAGCTCAAGGTATCTCACAGCGCTTTTACGCTTCTTTGTGCGCTTTTGAGCTTCCAGTGCGCGGCGGTATTCCTGGGCGTCGTAGGCGCGTTTCTGCTCCTCGAAAGTCTCCGGTTCCTGCCGGCTTCCGGCATAATTTCCGCTGTAGGCGGCGGCATCGGCCCGCTCCGTTTCGCCCGCACTGAGCCCGGCCCGGCTGACCTCATAGCCCGCGTCCGCCTCCGGCAGGGCTTTGCTCTCCCACGGAAAACGGAAGCCGGTGTCCACATGCATGAAACTGCGCACCTCATACC
>CADCJM010000036.1 GCA_902801755.1 Oscillospiraceae bacterium | reverse complement strand
GAAAGTTAATAATTTGTTAAAATTTTTCATAATTCATTAACAAATACAAAAAATAGCGGAGAACCGAAGTTCTCCGCTATTATTATTGCTTTTTAATCAGCAATCAGTTCTGGATTGGCTATTAGCCGAGAACTGCGTTGATCTCGCTGTTGACTGTCTCAACAGAGCTGTTGTGCTCAACTACGGAAGAAGCTGCTGCCTTAGCCTTGTTGAGGTAAGCACCGATACCAAGAACGAGAACTGCTGCAAGGATAACGATGATAGCAATAACGAGTACCATTTCTACGAGGGTGAAACCCTTCTTTGACTTCTGAATCTTCTTCATTTTAGATTCCTCCTGTAAGTTTTTGAGTTTGTAGCCTGATTATACAGACTATTTTGAACAATTGCAACACTTTTTTCAAAGTTTTTCAAAATTTTGTCACAATTAGTTCTTTTTGGTGTCCTGGGTCTTTTCCGGTGCAGGTGTAGGAGCTGCACCGAAATTAAGCATCTTTCTCATATTTCTACCGCTCTTCTCATAGTTCTGGTTGAACAGGTAGTTAGCCCAGTATGTAGCGAACGGCTTATGAGCCTTATGATCGATGCTTACGTTCTCAACGCCATACCACAAGCTCAGCGGGTTATCACAAATGTAAGGGAATCCGATGAATCCACCATCACATTTGATTTCGGTATTGGAAGGACCACTCCACTTTGTGTAATCATCTGTGCTGTTATCAACAGAAAGTCTGTTTCTGAGGCTAGTGCCATAGAAGCTGATCTCAGCCGAAAGCTCCATATAAGCATTTACTGTTGTAACTTCTACAGAATTTACCTTGATGCAGCTTTCATTTGCAGCGTTGATCTTCTTAACTGCTGAGATGAACTGATCATAGCCTGTTCTTGGTGCATAGTCCGGATTGCCCATCTGATCCTTCATCTTCAAAGCCTGTGCAGCAGGATTCTCAGTTGCGCTGATTGTGAAGTTAGGGTTGAGGTTATATCCGGGAACAGTATAACCGTCTGTAGATACATATTTGACGAGGAGCTTAAGGCAAACAAGTCCGTCAGGTGAATTTGTTCCGTCAGGATATGTAATAGTAGGCATACCTGTATCCAATGCTGTGACAGTAGTAAGGTAAGGGCAGCCCTCTTTTTCAAATAACTTAAGGACATATTCCGTAATAGTCTCGGACTCAACCTTATCGATGAAGGATAACTCCAGCTGCTTATTTGCTTCAATGAGAGTCTGGATCTCAGTAGCCATGCTGGCGTTATTCTGTCTGATCTGATCGAGATGAGCTTTTCTCTGTTCGAGAGCTGCTAACTGCTTCTTATAATCTTCGTATTTATTATTAAGTGTTCTGATTCCAAAGAAATAACCAAGGACAACGATAATCAACAAAGTGATTACATACATAAAGCCCTTTTCTCTTGCTGTAAGATTATTCATTGACTTTTTCCTCCTTTCCGATTAACCCTGAGCGGCAGGTGCTGCTTGAGCGGTTACAGGTGCATAGTACAACTTGACTTCAGCGTTCTTGCGAGCGACATCAGTAAATTTGCCATTTGCAACTATCTCGGCAAAGCTTGCTTCGTCAACGATAACATCATCAACGTAGATCTTTGTGAGCTTATACTCAACACCGGCATATGTGAAGTTGGTAATATCGATATCATAAGAATCGCCTGCCTTAACACTTCTGCTTTCAACCATACCAAGGACCTTAGTTGAATCAGCAATATCCTCATAACGGATAATATTGATGTGTGCATTGCTGACCAACATTCCGGAAATAGTAAACTTGTAGTATGTGTTTATAACATCAACAGTTGTTGTCTTTGTCTTAGGATCATATTCCTCACCGGAAGACTCAGCTTCAGCACGCTCTATCTGGATAGAAGGCCTTGCTGTGAATACATTCTTCTGATTCAACAGGTAGATCATTTCTGCAGGGCTGAAATATACGAAAGTATAACCCTCAAGATCGAGCTGTGAGCTTGTGATCAAATAGTGTGAGATATAAGAATCGCTCGGAATGCACTTAGCAATAACATCAGGAAGATCTGTAGGTGCAGCGTCAATCTCATCTACGGTCTTACGCATCTGTGTAAGAGCGTAGTTGTAATTTGACATTTCATTGAGCTGTTCTTTCAATCTTTCATATTCAGCTTCAAGGGATGCATAAGCCTCGCTTGCAAGGAGGTTCTCCATATCCCTGATCTGACCCTTGATAATAGTATTTCTAATAAAGAATGCGACGATAAATGCAAGTACTACAAATACTACCAGGACGCCGGCAGCAACACCGTATCCGAGCATTCTTGCAGCCTTTGCAGCATTAGCCGTAAATTCGGCAAAGAAGTTCATATCCTTCTTCGCCAATAATTTTTTACTTACTCCGCTAGACTTAGCCATAAAGTGTACCCCTCCTTAATCGTGACGAATCAAAGCGCCACAACAATTTACGAACTGACCGAGTACAAAATCCTTAGGACCATTAACAGTGCTAAGAGCCTTGAGAATCTCGACCTGCGTTCCAAGCTGACGCGCAAGTTCTTTGTCTATCTTCTTGTAGCCTGCACCTGAACCATAGAGGAAGCAAGTGCTGATAGCATCAATGTGATACTTAGCGATTGAGAACTGAGCGGTACGGGATACTGCATCAACAAGGCTCTTGAAGTATGCGTTAACAGCACTCTGGAGAGCCGGTGTCTCGGCAACTGTCTCGTTCCATACATCGATATCCTCGATCGGTACGCTGGATTCAGCTTCCGATGTGGTGATGTTAAGTCTTCTGGCCAAAGAGGACTGCTGGCTGCCGCTCTGCAGCTTCTTTACGGAATCAGCAACCTGTCTGATATTTCCGTGACCGAACTGGAGTCTTCTTGAGAGTACCGGGAAACCCTTATCAAGAACGGTAACTGTTGTTGTCTTGCTGGAGAGCTCGATCAGAAGGATCGTAGCCTGCTTGATGTTAACGTTGCCGTTGATGATTCCCTGCTCGAAAAGCTTTCTTACAGCGTTAGGGTTAACATCAAGGGCTACAGGTGTGAGATCCATGTTCTTAAGGAATTCACGGTAATCCTTGATTACGTCTGTAGGAATAGCTGTTGCTCTGACCTGGATCTTATCAGCGTTTGTCTCAGCATCCTTTGTTGTGCCGTATACGAGATAGTCGATAGACATATCTCTGTTGGAACCCTGACCGAGGATCTCGTACTTAACCATGTCCTTGAGCTGTTCTTCCTTAACTACAGGAAGTTCAAGGTCTCTGCTGTGTACGAAAGCGCCTTCAGTTGTAAGGATGCAGCTCTTCATTCTGATGTCGAGTCTTGCAAGAGCATGCTTAAGTGCCATTACGATTCCGAAAGAATCTGCAACTGCACCATCGTTAATGGCGTCACCTTCGAGAGGTACAACGCCCATTTTATCAATTGTAATAGTGCCTGACTTGGGATTATAACTTCCCACAGCGACTTTGAGATCTGAGCTGGAGCAATCGATTACCAGTTCATTTGATCCTCTTCCTAATGAAAAATCCATTTATTTTCTCCTTTCAAAACCTTGCGGGAATTAGATAATCCACTGAGCCATTGTGAAGATAGGCATTGCGATACCGCCTACAACTACACCGACGATGATAGCCATGATGATGATCATGACAGGCTCCAAAGCGGAAACCATCTTTGCTGTAGCTGCGTCAGCCTCATCTTCAAAGTAGTCAGCAGCTTTCTGCAAAATCGTATCCAAAGTACCTGATTCCTCACCGATGGAAACCATTGCATAGATCATCGGAGGAAACTCAGTGATATCTCTGATAGATCTTGAAAGAGATGTACCCTTTCTGATCTCGATACGAGCCTGAGCAAGCTTCTTCTGAAGTATAACGTTGTCAAGTGATTTCTCTGTGATCTCAACAGCCTGGAGTACAGAGATACCTGACTTAAGAAGCGTGGATACTGTTCTGGTAAATCTGGCTGAAGCATTCATTCGAGTTGCTTTTCCGACTACAGGCATCTTGAGCATGATCTTGGACCAGGTCTCTGAACCCTTCTCGGAGTTCTTCCAAAGCGTGAAGCCGTAAATGATAAGGCCTAAACCTGCGAGATAAATGTACCAGAAATGAGTGAGTGAATGGGAAATACTAAGCAAAGCCTTTGTCAATTTCGGCAATTCACCGCCGAGGTCCTTGATCGTATCACCGATCTTAGGGACAAGGAATGTAAGCAAACCGATACTTACGGCTGCTGTAAGACCTGCAAGGATCTTAGGATATACCATCGCAGAAGAGATCTTGTTCTTGAGCTTAGCTTCCTTAGCGAAGTGCTCAGCAAGTCTTTCCATAACCTCATCGAGACGTCCGGATTCTTCTCCTGCTGCGATCATACTGATCATGATGTTCGGAATAACGCCCCTCTGTTCCTTAAATGCTTCAGAAAGGGAACGACCACTCTGAACAGATTCATAGATTTCACCGACACACTTCTTAGCCTTCTTGGATTCAAGCTGCTGATAAAGCATATCGAGTGATCTTACAACGGTAATACCTGCAGACAAAAGTGAAGCAAGCTGTCTGGAGATGATAACAAGATCCTGGGTCTTAAGCTTAGGGCTTCCGACCTCCATGTTCATAATGCCCTTACCCTTGTCTAAGGATAAGCTGGCAATGTATTTGCCATCGGATTTGAGCTTTCTTGATGCTTCTCCAATAGAAGTAGCTTCGACTATGCCTTCAGACATTTTACCGTTTGCATCGATAACTTGATATCTGAAATTAGCCATCTAATATAACCCTCCTCTTATCAGAATTCTTTATTTGTGCCTTTATCAGGCGAACTCGAGATCACCGAACAACGGGCTGTTCGTCTGACCTGCGTTATTGATGAAACGCTTAAGATCCTCAGGGATTCTGCATCTCTGGAGAGCAGTATCTCTTGTGATCATATTACGCTTAACAAGCTCTGCAAGATAGAAATCGAGAGGGCACATACCCTGCTGAAGGCTCGTAGCGATCGTAGAGTCGATCTGGTATGTCTTACCTTCACGGATATTGTTCTTAATAGCATCGTTTGAGATCATGATCTCGAAAGCAGCACATCTGCCTCCGCCGATTCTCTGTACGAGTGTCTGACAGATAACGGCAACAAGACATGTAGCGAGCTGAACTCTGATCTGATCCTGCTGATGCGGCGGGTAAACGTCGATGATACGGTTAACTGTATCAGCAGCTGAAGACGTATGGAGTGTTGAAAGAACGAGGTGTCCTGTCTCGGCTGCGGTAATAGCAGTGGAAATTGTATCGAGGTCACGCATTTCTCCTACGAGGATTATATCCGGGTCCTCACGGAGAGCAGCTCTAAGAGCGTTAGCGAATGAAAGTGTATCCTCGTGAATCTCTCTCTGGTTGATCATAGCTTCTCCGTGCATATGGAGATACTCGATAGGTTCCTCAAGAGTTAAGATGTGGCACTTCTTGCTCATGTTAACATGGCCGATCATAGCTGCCAGTGTTGTTGACTTACCGGAACCCGTAGGACCTGTAACAAGGATAAGTCCTCTAGGTCTCATAACCAGTTCCTTGAAGATATTAGGGAGACCCAGCTGCTCACATGTAGGGATCTCATTTGTAATCGTTCTTGCAGCAAGTGCATAAGTACCACGCTGCTTGAATACGTTACATCTGAAACGGCTGAAGTTCTCAACAATGTAAGAGAAGTCGATCTCACCTCTCTCATTCAGATACTGCTGTCTTGATTTGTCGATCATTGACTTGCAAAGATACTCAGTATCTGCAGCTGTAAGCGGCTGATTACCTAACGGCATCAACATACCGTCAACACGAATCATAGGCGGCAATCCGACTGTAATATGGGTATCGGATGCTCCCATCTTTACCGATTCAGCCAAAATCGATTCGATCGATAAACTAAATCCTTCCACGTTAAAAAACCTCCTTATCAGTCAATCGTGTAAGCTACTCTGTTGAGCTCGCTGACCGTCGTAATACCTTCAAGTACGAGGTCTCTTGCGGAATCCTGAAGCATCTGTGTGCCTTCAGTGACAGCGAGTGCGCGCATCTCGTCTTCGCTTGCTCTCTTCTCAAGCAAAGCCTTCATCTTCATGGTAACGATTACGATCTCATGGATAGCAATACGTCCCTTGTATCCCTTTTCATTACATTCTGTACAACCCTTACCACGATAGAGCTTCTGGCCCGGATCGAGTCTTAAGTACTCTCTGTCGTAAGCTTCAGGTTCATAGGATTCTCTGCAGTTAGTGCAGATACGGCGAACAAGACGCTGGGATACAACACCAACCAATGCCGACGATACCATGTAAGGCTCGAGGCCCATGTCGATAAGACGGTTGATGGAAGATACCGCATCGTTCGTGTGGATAGTACTGAATACAAGGTGTCCGGTGATAGCAGCTCTCATAGCGATCTCAGCAGTCTCACCGTCACGGATCTCACCGACGAGGATGATATCAGGGTCCTGACGGAGGATGGATCTGAGGCCGCTTGCGAATGTCATTCCGGCCTTTGCATTAACCTGTACCTGATTCAATCCAGGGATCCTGATTTCTACAGGGTCCTCAACTGTGATGATATTAACTTCATCCGTGTTCTTCTCTGAAAGGAGTGTATAAAGGGTCGTTGTCTTACCTGAACCTGTAGGTCCTGAGATAAGGACGATTCCCTGAGGGATCTTGATCATCTTGTCGATCATCTCATTGTTACGATCGCTGATACCAAGATACTTTCTGTTTAAGTTAGCGTCATTCTTGGCAAGGATACGGATAACGGTCTTCTCACCTGTAACGCAGGGAAGGATGGATACACGCATGTCCACGTCCTCACCGTTGATAACTGTCGTAATACGGCCGTCCTGAGGAATACGCTTCTCGGCGATGTTCATACCGCCAAGGATCTTGATTCTTGTTGTGATAGCGTCTTTTGCGGAAATAGGGTTGCTCATTACTTCCTGCATGACACCGTCGATTCTGATACGAACTCTGACTCGGTCTTCGAGAGGTTCGATATGGATATCGGATGAGCCTGAACGGATAGCATATTCAATCATTGAGTTAACGAGCTTAACTACCGGGGCACTGTTAACTGCTTCGGAAAGTTCGTTATCATCATCAAGGCTGTCATTTGCAAGGCTCGTACCGAGCTCTTCAGCAGCCTTGTTGGCGTTCTCTCTTCCGTAATGGACTTTAATTGCATCAATAATTGAAGTGTGTGTAGCGAGCATCAGGGATATCTGGTATCCGGTCTGGAACTGAAGCTCATCTTCAATTGTAATATTCATCGGGTCATCGATAGCAACTACAAGCGTGTCACCATCAAAGCCAATCGGGAATACAACGTTCTCTTCACAGAACTTCTGTGTCAAAAGAGCTGTTGCCTTGGGATCCACATCAATACCTGACAGGTCAATGATCGGATAATTATACTGACTGGAAACCGCCCTCAAAATGTCGAATTCCGACATCAAACCGCTCTCAACGATAACTTCACCAAGACGTTTGCCGGTTTCCTTCTGAATACTAAGTACTTCTGCAAGTTCGGTAGCATTTAAGAATCCGCTCTCGACCAGAATATCACCTAATCTCTTCATCGAACCCTCCCGATAATTCTAAAAGAATATACACTCAAGTAATGCACACAAAACAAACAGGCGCACTTCGCCCAAGCATAGATGTTAGAACTATACAACAGAATTGAGTAAATAACAAGTTTAAAAGACAAACTGCACAAAAAATATATTTGACAATCTTATGTCGGAGGGGTGACAGACCTTAACTCTCATTTGCAGTTTGGTATATGCATAAAAAGATTGTATAATATTTGATTATATTAATAAGAATACATTTGGAGGAATGTTAATGTCAGGTCATTCTAAGTGGAGCAACATCAGAAGAAAAAAAGAGGCATCAGATGCAGCTAAGGGAGCTGTATTTACAAAGATCGCCAAAGAGATAGCTGTAGCAGTTAAGGCCGGAGGTCCTGACCCTGATGGCAATTCAAGACTTAAAGTTGTAGTAGCTAAGGCAAAGGCTGCCAATATGCCTAATGACAATATAAACCGCGCCATCAAGAAGGCTGCCGAAGCCGGTGAAGGTGACGATTATGAAGAGATCACATACGAAGGTTATGGTCCTGCAGGCGTTGCCATCATGGTCAAGACTTTGACCAACAACCGCAACCGTACTGCTGCAGATCTCAGACACATCTTCGACAAGAACGGCGGCAATTTAGGAGTTGACGGTTCCGTCTCCTTCCTCTTCAACGAGAAGGGAACGATCCTTATCTCCAAGGAAGAGTATGAGGATGAGGATCAGGTCATGGGCGATGCGCTTGACTGCGGTGCCTCTGATTTTGATTCAGATGACGAATACTACATCATCTCAACATCCACAACTGATTATTATGCGGTCCGTGAAGCTCTCGAAGCTAAGAACTATGTAATCGCAGACTCAACTCTCGGTCCTGTAGCAATTACTACTGCCGAGGTTACAGATCCCGAAGCGGTTGCCCAGCTCGAGAAGATGCTTGATATGATGGATGAGAACGAGGATATCCAGGAAGTCTTCCATAACTGGAACGGTTAAGGACATTAGAATTGGACAACCATGACGAATTAAAACAAGAGCAGATTCAGGCGCAGAGCGCTCCCGCAGCGCGAAAGACTTTGTTGTCTGAATTTCGTGGAACTCTTAAAAGATTCGACAGGTCTAATCCGGCTAACCAGAATACATATTCCGACCCTGCACAAAGCTTCGAACGTAATGCGGAGCTTATACTTTCGAGCGAACAATTGACACGCGAAGTGTTATCAAACATCGCGGTCATAGCTTTCGTCGGTGCTTCGGGTACAGGTAAAAGCACCCGAGCGATAAAGGTTGCCAGAGACAACAACATCTACTACATCATCGATGACGGACTTCTGATCAACGGAAGCCGCATCGTTGCCGGTACTTCTGCCAAGAAGGCTCCGACCAAGATGGAATTTGTCAGGCAGGCCATATTTGTAGATCCCACAAGATCTTCTATGATGCGCCGCGCCCTGATCGAATCTATGCCCAGAGCTCTTATGATACTGGGCACATCAGATTCCATGCTCAGCAAGATCTGTGACAACCTCTGGCTTAACCAGCCTTCAATGCTTATCAGGATCGAAGACGTTTCCACCGAGGAGGAAAGACGTCTGGCACGTACCACCCGCGTTACCGAAGGTATGCATACGATCCCTGTCCCCAGCATGGAGATCAAGCACGAGTTCTCCGGCTATTTCTCTGATCCATTCAGCAAACTCAGACAGAGATTTGACCGTGAACGGGGTGTTACTCCTTTGGCTCCGGATTCTGACAGGACCGTCGTAAGACCAACCTTCTCTTCCCTTGGGTCATATTCTATTTCAGACGAAGCGATCCTCGATCTGATCAAGATAGTATTAAGGGACGTGCCAGGGTTTGCGGAAGTTACTTCGTTTAAGACCGAAAAGCAGACTTTCGGCGTTATGATCAGCCTTGATCTTGCACTTTACTATGGCTATGATGCCCAGAAAGTTCTGGAGACAGCCCAGCAGAAAGTTGGAAACGCTGTCGAGGAATTCACTTCTATAACTATGAATGGTGTAAATGTCAGAGCAAACCGTCTAATGCATTTACCTAAACCATTGTCACCGGAGGATAATTAATGGAAAAGATCTACATGATTCCCGTCAACGATGCATATAACGAACACGGCGGTTGCCCGATATGCAGGCTTCGCGAAAAAGCAGAGAATAACTATCTCGAATATTATTTGGGGCCATCGTTGATGGAGCCTGATACCCGTAAGATAACCAACAAGACAGGCTTTTGCCCTGTTCACATGGGAAAACTCAATAAAGCAGTTACCAACAGACTTGGCTTAGGTCTTGTTATGCATACTCATCTTAAGGATTTCAATGAGGATCTGAATCCAAGGCTCCAGTCCGCAATTCCGGCCAAAGCAGGTCTTTTAAAAGGCAGAAATCCCGATTACAAACAGAAGCTCAACAATGTTGCTGACCTTCTCGAGAAAAGGATCAGCCTCTGCCCGATTTGTGACAATCTTAACGATGCTATGGGACACTATGTTGAAGTCATCTGCTGGATGTTTTCGCACGACAAGGACTTCAAAGACAAGTTTATAAATGCTGAATTCCATTGTCTGCCTCACACTGCTTTGCTTTTAAGGCAGGCTGCAAAACTCTCGCAGAACGATGCGGCTGACTTTGTTGAGGCTCTTTATGCCAACAACACAGCCACCTTTGATGCGCTTATCTCGGACGTCGAGTATTTCACACTTAAATTCGATTACAGGAATACTGACAAGCCATGGGGAACCAGCAAGAATTCTATCCAGCGCTCCATGCGTTTCTTATCTTCCGACGGGAGGGATTTTGATGAACAGCAATCAAAGAAGCAGTCTTGATTATCAGGGGGCGCAGTTGGAACAGCTGTCAGATGTTTCTCTGCTTGAGGTAATGCAGGAAAAGACTGATGAGGAGACGTCCACAAAATATGTGCTTATTAAGCATGATTTCTATTCATCCGACTCGGATCACGGCCGCGAACTCCTTGCCGGTTTCCTTGCAAGCCTCAGTGAATCATCTTTCAGTTCAGTAATCGTATATCTGACTGATAAAGGAACCAGGCTTCTCGATGGATCAAATCCTCTTCACGAAAGCATGCTCCGACTGATCGAAAAGTCGGAGATGATCATTGCTGCATCTGAAAGCATCTCATACTATGAAGTATCTTACTCCGGCAATTCCAAGATAGTTGAACAATCCGCCAGATCGATCGCTGAAGATATAACTTATCTTCCAAATCTATTAGTTCTGGAATAATTCCTTATCACCATTCACTTTGTATTTAATAAAGCTGCAAAATAACAGGGGTTGCTCCTTTTGGAGCAACCCCTTTAACTTTTGAATTAAACCACTGTCAGGTTAGAACAGTATTAGTAGTAGTAAGTAATGTCTGCTACAGAATACTTGGACTTAGCGATTCTCTGCTTAGGCATCGTGTCCTCAGATGTAGGCTGCGGGCAATAAGGCATTGCGAAATCACCTACCGGGTTATCATAACCTGCAATAGCAAATGTTCCTTCCTGCTTATATGTGTGGAATTCCTCGCACTCGATTCTTCCGTAGATCTGCTGGCTGTCACCGGAACCGTCGATAGGTCCGAAGCAGGAACCGCCATAGAGACCGATATAAGCTTCAATCGTTACGCTCTTACCGAGGCAGATAACGTTGTTGCCAACACCATAGATGAACATGGCAGGCTTAACGATGTTGTCATAGTACTTGGAGTAAGTAGATCCAACCTTGTTTCCATTAAAATCCTTATAAGCATTGTTAACGATGGTTACCTTCTCATCGTTGTATGTTTTGGTATGAACATAATTGATCATGTTAGCTGAAGTGTCGCATCCGGGTCTTGTTGATACAGAAAGGAATCCTGCAGAGCAGAGAGCGGATCCGCCACCGAGACCATCGTTGTTGTGTGACACCTGGATCTTGGCACCATTCTCAAGAACGAAGAGAACCGGCTTATTTGAATCAGCATTATATACTGCAAATATAAAACCTCTGAGGAGGAAGTTGTGGTTAGCTGCGAAATAGAAGCGGTATTCATCACCTCTTGATCCGTCAATAGTAAGAACGATCGGGTTGCTTCTGTAGGATTCACCACCACCGGTAACACTTGTACCGTTGCCAGTTACATAGTAATAACCGGGCGCAAGATACTGGGATGAAGAAATACTGCTGAGGTTAAGAGTCTTCTCAGGCTTGCCGCTTCCATCCTTTCTGTAAGAAGGATAGCTCGTTGTTACCGGGTTGACTATATACTTAGTGCCTGCAGGAATGGTTGCGCCTGCTGCAAAAGACTTGGAACCGTCATGGCTGTATGTTGCATAAGAAAGTGTCATGTCAGCAGCTGCAGTAGCAACCTTACCATCAGGACAGAGCTTCTTAAATACTGTTGAAGCAGACGGGAACGCATTGGAAGAACCATAGTTCCAGGAAAGATATCTCTTAACGTTCTTCTTGTTTTCGTTGCTCAAACCCGATGTAGCAGCATAGTTTGTGATCGTGTAAGAGAAAGAACCTGAAGCCTTACCTTTTGCTATGTCAGGGCTGGCACCTAAGCTCTCGCCGCTACTATTAACAAAATAGATCTTATGAGAATTGTTCTTAGTAAGAGCTTCGTAGATCTTCTTATTAGTATCGTTATTATCGTTCTGAACTTTTCTTCCTGCGAAGATGAAGTTGTTATTCTTACCAGCGAGGTTATCCCAAAGACCAGCCTGGCTGGAATCCTTAAGTGCTAATCCTGCGCTCTTGTCAGTACCCATAAGATAAATATCACCATAAACATTAGCGCTTGAACGGCAGTTCATCTGTGCGCCCTGGAGGAAGATCATCTTTCCGTAGAAATTCTCACCACCACCCAGCTGAATGTTGGAGGAATCCTGACCGAAGACTACATCAGAGAAATAACGTGTATCAGATGTCTGACCCTTGTAGTTGCCTCTCAAAACGATAGTGTTGTCATTAGGCGCAGAAATCTTTGATGCATCCCACATGCCGACACCCTTAGTAAATCTCAATTCGCCGATACCAACGCCGCCGGCTACTTCTACCTGGTTCTTGAACTGTGAACCGTAAGCGGGCTCATCTTCTTCAGCCTTAAGAACTACCTGAACGTTCTCGGTGCTAGAACCGATGACTGTTGTGAAATCGCAGTAAACGTAATCGGGAGTTGATGCACTCGTATAAATATCAAGCCATGTGCAGTTGTCATTAGCTTCAGACATACCAGGAACGCCGGGAACAACCATCTTAACCTTTGTAGCGCCCGTACCATGAGTCTTGTTCATGATCTTCTCGAGCTGGGCATCGGTGATTTCCTGTGTTTTAAGTGCTTCCAGGAAAACTTCGGAAGCTGATGTAACCGTAAGTCTTGCCTGGCTTGCGATCGTCTGTGAATACAAACGGCGCCTTGTAGACTGGGTGAGCATCATAGCTGATGCAATGAAGATCATTGCAAGTGCCAGGATGAGAACAACGATTACAAGGATAGCACCCTGCTTGTTCTTCTTAGCTTTATTCAATCTTTTAATCATAAGAAGCACCTTCCTTCTTTATGGTCTGAAGTTACATATTTAACTGCATTTGGCGGGAATACCCCGCACAATTCGCCTTATTATCTGAGCCTATTTTAAGGCATATGAATTCAAATTTCAACAGAAAATTCGAATTTTGCTAACTTTTTTTACATAGTTTGTTAACATTTTGTTTACAAACTATGTTTCGCTTTCCTCTTCCTCTGTTTTCTCGGCCGGTTTGCCCTTTTCGCCGTATTTATCAAATTCTTCTTTTTTAGAAGCTACTAACCAATAATCATTCTGGGTGGCAAAGCGCATAACCGATGCTGCATAGTGATTTCCTGCCCTGTTCTTCTTGACTCTGGTCCTGGAGAACAGTTCGCCGTGTTCCCTGCACTCGAGCAATGCATACTGGGATTTGCGGATCCTGAAACTTGGTATCTTTACTGATAGCTTGCTGTTGCAGAGCGGACAGTTCGCCATGAAATTTTTAGATGTTGCAAAAGCGCTTACAGCGTCTAGGCACTCAGGGCCGACAAAACTGAAATCTGAAGGAATATCAGGATCGATCGATGAGCTGGAGATCGCAGATATTACTTCCGAAGGCTTGTTATGCTTAAAGATCTCTTCAAAAACCGCTCCCGTATAATGAGCATCTGCAGTAGCGCTGTGGAAGATCTCGTTCTTATCAATATTATAGAAATCAACGGCTGCCTCCACGCTTCTCTGCGTTCCCTGAAGGCCTGCGAAAAGTGAGAAGATAGGCTGGAGGTCCAGGAAGAAAAGATTTAACTTGGAGTCCATCTCAAAGAACTCAAGATTCATCTTCAGCATGGACGGATCAGAGCTCCCCCACCCTACAAGGATAGCGTCACCGCAAAAGTTCCTGAATTTCTTATAAGCCTCCTGAAAGGGTTCACCCTTCAGCAGGTCGGCATTCTTTTTGTGAGTTACTTTTTTAACATGATAATGGAGCTTGGTATATTTAACGGGTGCGATATCCACAGAGAAAGAATCCCTGTATAACAGTTCACCATTGTCGTATACATACTTGAAAGCACCAATCTCAATGATCTCGCCGGTGAGTCTGCTGACATCAAAAGGGTATTCTTTTCCCGGCATCGGCTGATTCCATTCCATATCGAACACCACGAACTCGGTGCCGTCTATGATCTTCTTGCTAAGCATTATTATTGTTCCCTTCGGTACATCTTCTCTTCTTTTCATTATACCTTTGGGATATGGGAATTGCGACAAGGCTCAGAGCTGCAAGAGCACTAAGTGCGATTCCGGGCACGATTCCGTCAGATTTCCGGTCGACTGTGACTTCCATTTCGCCGCCATTGCCATTAAATGCGGCACAGAGTTTTCCGGCATATTCGAACGTTTTGCAGTAGCTGCCGTTGACCTTTACCTTGGTATCGTCGTAAGAATAAGGAAGGATTACAGTGCAGTCCCCCGTTTTGCCCCTGGTATCGATCTTAAATCTGGAAGATACCGCGTCGCCGGAAAAGGCGATAAGTTCACTGTATGCATCCCTGTTAAGCTTAAACAGGGCGATATAGCAGACTTCTTCACCGTCAGACTCGATCTCGAAGTTCAGCTTGACCTCACCCGATTCCGGATCGAGTTCTGTAAGGAACGGTCCTGTAAATACCCTTGTGCCGGCGTCATTGTCAGTCTCGATCTCGACTGCGGCGCCGCACATAGCCGTGCAGTACAGGAAAATGCGCTCGTCCGGACTGATCCTGAACGGACTGAAAGGCAGATAATTCGTGCCGGCATCAAGAATGAATCTGTCAGGATCCTTCTGGTGAACATCAGCATCAGCTGAAGGAGTTATATAGATCTCTTCAAATAGATTAGTTCCTGAGATCTTCTCTGACAGGAAATTAACATCGTCGATCGGGTAACTGCCGCGTTCATAAAGATCAATGTCTTCAGGAACGATCAGGAACTTGCTGCCGTTCAAAGCAGCGAGCTCAAACTCATCGTCATATATAAGGACCTGGGCCTCTTCATCGCCAAATTCAGGCTGGAAATACTCTTCGGTGGACATTTTCGTGATCGAATTATTAAACATTATAAATGAGGCATTGATCCCTACGAAAATGAACCCGAGAATGAGCACAACGGCCTTGGCTTTGCCCGAGAGCCTGTCCTTTGCAATGCCATAGATCAAGATGGCTGAATAACACTCGAAAGTGAAGTGGCGGCAGAAGCGTTGTTGGAAAGGATCAGGAATGCCAGAGGAATAAGACAGACTGCAATAAATCCGCCTCTTCCAAGACCGGTAATGTTTTTAATACCGATTCCTGCAATAAAGAAAAGCAGGATCTCAAGACAGATAAGTCTTGAAGAAGTAAGTATTGGCGAGGTGCCGAAAATGCTGACTGTCTCGTTTACAAATGTCGAGCAGCAGACAATGTGGAAAACAGAGACCATGACTGCAGCAGTCACTTTGAGCCTCAGCGGTATCTCTTCATTAATAATGAATGCCACTAAAGCAGCTATCGTAAGGATACCTATATAAAAAGATGTGACATTACCCGTTGAGATGCTTCCGGAACGGAGCATAAACGTTGCCCTTATAAGATCCATTACAGTAAATGAGACTTTTGCATTCTTAACGCTCTCGGCAATATTGACGTCAACCTTCATCAACATAAGACCGGGCAAAGCAAAAGCGGCTGTCGTGACAACACCTGCCACAAATCCTCCGAGGACCTTGAACCAGGAGTTAATCGCCATCTTCATGCTCTCATAAAGACCAACAGCCATTAATAAGCTGATAAAAACCGCTGCAGGTATTCCCGTGAGAAGTCCGTAACCGCCGGATGCACCGACAGCAAATGATGCCAGCCAGATAAAGGCAAAAGACTTCCATGATCTGGTCTTATAATATGAATCTATTGAAGATAAAAGCACCGGCATAAAGATTGCCATGTTCATTACCGCAGAAAACTGTGCATTGAATATGATATGCGAAGAGAATGCGAACATGACCGCCAGAAGAGATGCGGCAAGCTTAGAGATCTTAATGTGCTTGGCAAGGAAGTAATACATTGCCGAGCAGCAAAGACCGAACTTTATATAGTATCCTGCCATGAGGACCGTTTTGGCAGCCCGGGGGATCAGCAAAGCCAGATAGAAGAAAATATCCAGATGGATGAATGTAAGCATCCTCCAGAGATTCTGGTCTGCACTTCCGTTCCTGATAAGGCTGATATCATCCAAAGCATTATTGATACCGCCCAGAATATTCTCGTTGAGCTTGTCCGAACGCATCGAAAGTCCGGTCGGAAGTATCTTTCCGGGCTCAATATAACGTCCGGCATTAAGAGCAATGAATGCTATCAGGACAGCTGCCAGAAAGCAGAACAGTTCGCCCCGGTAATCTTTAAGTCTTCCTTTGGTGTTATTCATTATCCGCCTCCGGTTTGCTCTCGGTATTAGCGTCTCCGCCATCATTTACGGGGTTGTCACCATCTTCTGAAGGAAGGCCTGTCAGTGCGTCTTCAAAGTCTTCTTCAGTATTCTCACCCGCCTCAGCCACATAAGGAACGGGAACTTCTTCGATAGTTTCAGCAGGAGCTCCCTCCGCTATTGTCTCTGCAGCAGGCGCATTTGAAGCTTTCTTTCTTCCTGCAACAGAAGAGATCGTGATATATGCAGCGATAACCGCAATTGAGACTACGCTTATGATGCAGCCTGCCTTAAAGCCTGCCGGGGTGTACTTAAGCTTAATATCGTGGCTTCCCTTCTGGAGCTTTATGCCCATGAAAGCGTCCTGGACAGGAGTGATCTCACCCTTTTCGCCGTCGATCTCCACAGACCAGCCTTCAGCATAGGGAATCGAGAGGAACAGCAGTCCGTCTTCCCTGACATCAACATGTCCGGAAAGGGATGTGGCATCGTATTCTGACACCTGGAGCTGCTCGTCAGAGAACTTTTCGAGCATCTGTTCATATCCTGTCCTGTCGAGCTGGTATCCGTAAACAACAAGCGCCGAACCGGGATTCTCGGAGTACTTGACATTGATATTAATGGGTGTTCCGTCAAAGACGCCCGCTGTGATGATCTGGTAGCTTCTTATCTCGAATCTTCTGGTCTTATCACCGCATTTGATGTTGACTGTTCCGCCCTTTTTGGAATTGGCATAAATGTAAACATCTGATCCGATATCAGCATTGTCGACCGTTACGTTGAATGAGTATTCATCGCTCTGCATATTGCTCGAGGAGGTAAGATTCAAGACCTTGCCCTGTGTGGCGGAAGAGGCAAATCCGGGTGTGCCTTCAACATTCATGACGACCGGTTTATAAACATCTCCGGCACCCATGCTCTTGACCCATTCGTTGGTCTTGGAGAAAACATCAAGATCGTTATCGTAATCAGGAGCATAGTCAATGACTCCCGTGCCGGTCATAAAACCGACGCTTAAGGCATCTTTGTTAGCCCATGAAGTAATGGTGTTGTCTGTATATTCCTTCTCGAAAAGATCGGGAACTGCCTGTGTCTTGTCAATCTCGATGAGATTTCTGACATTAAAAAGAGTTGCCGTAACACGTGTAAGGCCGGCATTTCTGAGTCCGTTGATATTGTTGTTATGGAAACCGTAGTTCCTCGTGTACTTTACGAAGCTCTCTCTTGCTGTTGAAGAGAATATCGAAAGGCCCTTAACGTTATAAAGAGACTGGAGATCGCAGATATTGTTCGGGAAGAGTTCTGAACGCTCAAAGTTCATGTGCCCTTCGGAACCCTCGGTTTTCTCTGCATAAGCATGGACCTCGGAATAATTTCTACCGTAAGGCTTGTAGCTCGTAAATCCCTCATGCATGCAGACAACACCTATGGTGATAAGGGAAGCTGCAAACATCTCGACCATCATCGTAACAGTAAGAAGGGTCTCGCAGAAGAAACCGGACTTTTTGGTGTGGATATTGCTTACAGTATGAAGCGCTGCACCCTGGATAATGAGGAATAAAAGGGTAGTGCCGATCTGAAGATAGCCCTCGTTGCCTGTGCCGAACTTCTCGTAAAGCACAAGGAAGGCTGCCATGCTGAGCACTGAACCTGTAATGTACTTAACACCGAGACTCCTTATTCTTCTTATAGTAAGGAATGCTACAAAAACAAGAAGAAAACTCATTATAAATGACTCTCTGTAAGGGATCTGGTTCGGGAAGTGCATTCCGTGCCAGATGAAGTTGAGAGTACGGTTTGTAAAGCTCAGATACATGATCAGAATAAGAAGTCCGAACACGATCTTGTGCTTTAACTTGATACCGGTCCTTTTAGGGAGCAGGAAGAACAAAGGCAGCAGGAGCGCTATTACGATGCCGCTGTATACATTTGCCATGCCGTCTCTGATATTCGGGTTGGCAGATACCATAAGTCTTCCCAGGAAATCGAAAAGATTGTTCTGCAGCGCGTAATCGACCTTAAGCTTGTCGCCTGTGGCAGAACAGTTCTTAAGGATCAGATATGTGGGAACAGTCAGTGCAGCCGATACTCCTGCTGCAATAATGCTCGAGACTGCAAAACGGAATGCTGCCCCGATAAATGTCTTAAAGCAAAGCCTGCCGGGATCGCCCTTGGGCTTTTCGCGTGAAAAGAGGCAGATATAGTAGGAAGGTGCAAAGAGCACCATGAAAAGGCAGAGGAAATAGCCCGCATAGTAATTGCTGATGATAGAAATCGCAAGAGTGATTATGTAAAGAGTACATCTGCGTTCCACAAGAAGACTGCGGAGTCCTAAAGCAATAAGCGGGAGCATTACTACGGCATCGCACCACATGATGTTCCAGAAAAATGAGATGAACCAGCCGCAAAGAGCATAAGATGAGCTGAATATTACGGTAATATTGTCGATCCTTCTGTTATCGTTGGAAGATAAGAAAAGGAGCATGAATACTGAAGCAAGGCCGGCGCGGAGGCATGTGACGAATTCGATGAAGACCGGCATGGTCTTAGCTGTAAAGAACAATGAGAATATATTAAGCGGGCTTGCCGCATAGTTGGCATAAGCCGCGTAGTATTCCTGTCCCAAACCGTCATTCCAGCTGTAAAAGAGCGATTCACCTGACATGACCTTGTCTCTGAAAGCAACGAGGAAAGGGCAATACTGGTGATAAAGGTCAACTGTAAGGATCGTTCTTTCGCCGAACGGGAAGCATCCGGTAACCGCAAAAGCCGCAAGAACTGTAAGCGTCGGAAACAGGAATGCTAAAAGGAACTGAGGCCAGTTAGCTTTCAGACGGCTGAAAGTGCCTCGTTTTTCTTTCAATATTGAACTAGGTTTTCCCCACATATATACCCTTTATTTATTATTTTTAGATTACAAACGTGTTAATAATAGCACAAATTGACCGTGTTGTTTCTTCTTTTATGTTAAAGTGACACTAACCTGTATCTTATTTAAAGGGGAAAATATGAAGGGTAAACGCAACAAGAACAATGACAATAAAGCCCGTAAGCCTGAGCTTAACGGGGAGCTTATAAATTCCGAAGTCCTTGAGTCCGGGGAAGGCACGCCTACCGAAGACTTTATGGAAGGACCTGTAGAAGCACCCAAAAAGAGTGTAACATTAAATGACCTTGCAGAGATCGATCCTGAACTTCTTACCGGTAAGTCACAGGAGCTTTCCGCAGCACCGGTCATTCCCGCTTTGCCTGAGACCAAAGACAGCAGAGCTGAAGACTTTACATCCGAAGAGATCCCGACAGAGATCAATCTTGATAAGAATGAGTCCGCTTTTGACGATCCGAACTTCAAGCGCAATGCCGGATTCGCCTTCGTTATACTTGGCGTTGTCATTGTAGCGGCTATAGCAGTCATGACTCTCTTCCTTGATTCGGGCATGGACAAATCCTTTATCAGTCCTTTGACGATCAAGGACAGGGATATTTCGAGCGCGGAATTCAGCTTTATGTATCATTACGAGCTCTTGAGCGAAGGTGTCGATCTTTTCGCTGCAGACGCAGAAGAAAAGCTCTCCTCCCCTTACCTCGATGACGAGAATTTCGCAAATTACAGAGAATACTTCAGATTCGTAACGGCTCAGGACCTCCAGAAGATGGAGATCCTCTACGACGACGCCACTTCACAGGGCTATCAGATCGAGAAGCCCCACTACGACCGTGCCAACGCCTACATCAACTGGCTCAAGGGCAAGGCTGATGAACTCGGCGTTCCTCTCGATACTTACATCAAGGGCGTTTTCGGAAGCCAGGTAGACGAGCAGTGCATCATCAACACGCTTGCCAAGAAGTACTTCACGGAAGACTACGCGGACGGTGAGAAGCTCGTCCAGCTCTCAGCATCTGATGAGCAGGCCGAAGAAGCATACAACCAGTCCAGAAATATCTACGATCTCGTAAGCTATAAGATCCTCAGAATGACTTTCGAACAGAGAGACAAGTCATTTATCGATACGGCCAACCTCAGATGCCAGAAGATCATCGACGCAATGGACAGAGATCCTTCCAAGTTCGAATCCTGCGCAGCTCCCTACTTCTCAGGCGTCGAAAAGAAGACTCTTGAACAGCAGGATTCCACTCTTGTTCCCAACTGCCGTTATGAGGACATTTCCCATGACGATTTCAGGGACTGGCTCTTTGACGAGACAAGAAAGGACGGCGACTCCGTAATCCTTCACGACGAAGACGGCTTCCCTATCATCTTGGTCTTCGTATCAAGAGTGCGTATGTCCGAACAGCTCCGCAACTGCTACATCATCGCTGCCAACGTCCAGACCGGTGAAGGCGACGATATCAAACCTGATATCGCGGCAACACAGGCACTGTCCCAGGAGATCTACGACTTTATCGACGATGCTGACAGCTGCAACGAAGTTGAGAACCTTTACAACGACTATATCCTTGCCGGTCAGCTGTCCGTGCTTCATGACAGCCAGATCTACAAGGCAAAATACCAGTCTGCCCTTGCTGAATGGATCTTCGCAGAAGACAGGCAGCTTGGCGATAAGACCCTGATCGAGATCGACGGCACATTCTACGTCATTTACTTCATATCAGAATCGCCTAACCCTGAGTGGTATGACATGGTCAACAGCTTCCTGAGCATGAATAACCTCCAGCAATTCATCCAGTCAAAGGCCGGAGAATACATCTGGAAGTTCAATAACGACGGATTAGCCCAGATAAAGGACGTACCCTGATAGTTAATTGTAATTGCTGATGATTACTGAACGCCGCTCATGCTGAGCTGCTGGATAAGTACGACTACGATCGCGAAAACAAACGTCAGGAGCATAGCTCCGATCAATATCCAAGCCATGATCTTGGTTCCTGTTTTTTTGCCGTCTGTTCTCATATAAGTACTTCCTTATTCAGATATTTTATTCATTGGCGTCGGCACTGTCACCGATCTCGATGCTTCTCGTCAGCTCCTTGCCGTCACGCACGATAATGACCTCGATCACATCGCCGACCTTATGCGAATCGCGCACCTTAATAATATCACCGGTCTCCTTTATTTCAACACCGTCGAGCTTCAGTATGATATCACCGATCTTTAATCCGGCCTTTTCGGCAGGACCGCCGGGAACCATCTGGGCAACATATACTCCGCCCTGTGCTCCGAAATATGCATCATCTGATACATAGGTAACGGATACTCCAAGATAAGGGCGGCCGACTACCTTGCCGTAGTTTATTATGTCCTCGATGATCTTCTTTACGGAATTGATCCTGATCGCAAATCCCAGATTCTCTGATGTGGAGGATATGATCTTCGCATTGGTGATGCCTATTACTTCACCGAAGGAATTGATAAGCGGGCCTCCGCTGTTGCCGGGATTGATCGCAGCATCAGTCTGGATGATGTCAACATAATAACCGTTTCTGTTGATCTCTCTTGAAGGCGCCGAAATGACTCCGACCGTGACAGTATCATCTAATGTGCCCATGGCATTGCCGATGGCAACTGCAAGTTCACCTGCCTGGAGATTATCGGAATTGCCGAGAGTAACGCAGGGGAGCTTTCTTTCTGTATCGACCTTAAGAACAGCAATGTCTGTCTGCGCATCACTTCCTATGACCTTGGCCCTTACAGGCTGCTTCTCATCAGGAAGAATAACCGTAACATAATAAGTGCTTACAGCCCTGTCTGCCAGAACGACTACATGCTGGTTCGTAACTATATATCCGTCTTCGGTGATGATAAAGCCTGTGCCGGAGCCGAGCTTGGTCTCCTTCCCGTCATCGACACCGACCACACTGAGCGATACGGTCGCGGGGCTTACGAGCTTTACTATCTCGACTGTGGAGAGCTTCTTCTTGTTAACAGATGCTGCATCCTCCAGAGAAAACCAGGGATCAGGAAGTTCCGTGGCAGCCGCATTTTTAGAATTCTCGATCGCCTCTATCGGATCTACATATTCTTCCTCAGTCCGTTCCTCGATCTGTTTGTTATAGTAATTCTTATATGTAAGCGTACCCTCAAGGCCGCTGTTCATCCTGAAGATATAGAAAGTCTGAAAGCCCGAAAACATCACGCACGCCAAAAGGAGCACTGACATTAGGATCAATGCCTGGCGGTACATCTTTTCCTTTTTGGAAGGTGCAGAACCTCCTTCTGGTCTTTTTATCTGCTCGTTGTTCTCGTTTTCCATGATCTTTTCCTCTGGATAATGTTTCCTAATAAGTCTATCCCGTTTGCTTCACATATTTTGGGCGATTTTAAATCAATTCGCAAGTCAGGAGACCGATACCCTGGTACCTTTCATAAGGAGCTTATCCGGGGCATCTAAAACCAGCTCTCCTCCTGTTAAGTCCAGGCAATACCTCCTGATATCATTTTCGGCTTCCTGCGGAACAAGGATATCAAAGGCTACATCCTGCCCGTATTCGATGTTTTCGACAGTCCATCCGGAAGATAAAGCCTTCCTGGATAACATCTCGAAAGCAGGATAAGAAACATTCCTTCTCCATTTAAGCGCCGGAATAAGCGTTACCGGTTCGCCTGCTTCAAGTGCGAGTCTTCCGCTGTCGGAATAAGCTCTTCTAAGACCGCCCGTTCCAAGGAGTGTCCCTCCGAAATATCTTGTTACGCAGATCATTGAATCTGTAAAGCCGTTTGAAGTAAGGAGCTCTAAAAGCGGCTGCCCTGCTGTCCCCTGCGGCTCGCCGTCGTCACTCGATTTCTGTCTGGAATTCTCTCCTCCGGTCACCCAGGCATAACAAAGGTGCCTTGCGTCAGGATACTTCTTGCGTTCCTGCGCCAGATATTCTGCCGCCTCTTCCGGAGATGATATATGAAAGCTCCTGCCTATAAAGACCGACTTCTTAACTTCGATCCTGGAATCACCTGTCTTGCTCAGCGTAACGTTAGGGCTCAATCCTTAATGCTCTCCCTGTACTTCTGATAAGCCATCATAAGAAGGGATTTATCCTGGCTGTATGTGATATCATCAAGCGCCTGTCCCACTCCAACGAACTTGCAGTCGATCGTGCCTGATTCGGGAAAAGCCTCGCATGCATCGCTCTTTGCCTCCATGACAAACCAGGAGATGTTGTTATGTACAGGCTTCCTTCTGGAGATCGAATAGAATTCGTAATTGGTCTTTCCGCACGGAGCGATGACTCTCGCTTCGACATTAGTCTCTATATGGACTCTTTCTCTGGCAAAATCAGAAAGTGACAGATCTGCTGTTCCCTTGACGGCGCCTTTGGGGAATCCCCATTCATGCTTGTCGTTGCAGACAAGGAGGACCTTATCCCCGCTAAATACGATTCCGCCTGAACAATTCCGAACGATCATATCCTGCCAACCCTAATAAATCAAATGTTTATAACCCGATTTTATCACACGTCACCAGGCTTTGCGTGGAGTTATTTGTTCTTTTTGAGGCAGGTCTGTATAATTGTCCTATGTTAAATAATAATGATTTGAATAATAACCATAATAATCCGGACAGTCTTGAGCTGGCAAAACTCAGAAGATTGCTTACGATCCTGCTTTCCGTGGCAGCGATCCTTGCTGTCGTTCTGGTGACACTGGGCATCACCAAGATCATCAGTCATGTCAACACAGGCGAGACGACCGGCAATCTTCCTATTCTGGTTACTATCAGTTCAGAGAGCACAACAGTTACTGATCCCATCGTCTATCACACAGAGCAGTTAGTCTCATCAGAACTCGCCGAGAGCTACTGGCGCCCGCTGCCGGAGATCGCGGAAGAAGACGTAAAGAAGCCTGAGCACTTTGAAGTAAAAGGCCTTTATATAGGAACCTGTTCCAATCTTGATAAGGCTATCGAGCTTTGCAAGAACAGCGAGATGAATTCAGTTGTAATCAATCTCAAGCAGGAATACGGTATTCCCTTCAAGACAAAGAACGAGACAGCCAGAGAGATCGGATATGTATGGGATGCTTATGACATCGACAAGGTAATCAAGAAGTGCCACGACAACGGCGTAAGAGTTATCGGACGTGTTGTTTGCTTCAACGATTCACTGGCCGCTGAGCACTTCCCTAAAAGAGCTATCACCGACGCTTCCGGCAATGTTGTACGTTTCAGCAACGAAGGCAACAACCCCTTCTTAAGCCCTTATAATTCCGAGAACTGGGATTATCTGATCGATATCGCACTAGAGGGCGTTGAGCACGGCGTCGATGAGATCCAGTTCGACTACGTCCGTTTCCCCGCAGGCTCCACCAAGAACAAGGCAAAGCCTTACTATGGTGAAGAAGGCCAGACTCCCACAAAGGCTGAGGCCGTAAACAGATTCCTTCAGGAAGCAAGGATCAAGATCCAGGACACACACGGCATTCCCGTCTCTGCAGATATCTTCGGTATCGTATTAACGTCTCCGCTTGATGCAGGCATTATCGGTCAGGATTTCACTACTTTAGGCATGACTGAGATCGATTCCTGCTGCCCGATGTTATATCCTTCGCACTATGCTTTGGGAACGATGCTCGGAGGCCATGTCTTCAAGACACCGGATAAGGAGCCTTATCTCATCGTCTACAGCGTACTGCACGAATGCCGTTCTATATATGTCCAGCCGGGATTCACGACCATGAGGCCGTACTTACAGGCATTCACGGCATCTTATATCGGCAAGGGCAATTACATGGAATACGGCTACAGGGAGATCAACTCCCAGATCAAGGCTATCCATGACGCCGGAATAACCGAATTCATCCTGTGGGATCCTAAATTCAACTATCCGGCGGGCAACTACGACGGAAATATGTCAGTTCAGACAGATTGAAACTGACGGCTTCTAAGAATAAAATATGTAGGTTATTTATTTAAGAGGTGACAACATGCTTGATATTAAATTCTTACGTACCAATCCGGACATCGTCAAACAGAACATCAAGAACAAGTTCCAGGACGAGAAGCTTCCCCTGGTAGACCAGGTCATTGAACTTGATAAGGAGTTCCGTGAAAGCAAGACACGCGCTGAAGCTTTAAGAGCTAACCGCAACAAGGTCAGCAAGCAGATCGGCGCTCTCATGGCTCAGGGCAAGAAGGACGAAGCTGAAGCAGTAAAGAAGCAGGTCACAGATATGGCTGACGAGCTCGAAGCGCTCTCTGCCAAGGAGACTGAGCTTGAAGAACAGATCAGAAAGATCATGCTCGTTATCCCTAACATCATCGATCCTTCCGTTCCGATCGGCAAGGACGATTCCGAGAATGTTGAGATCGAGAAGTTCGGCGAGCCCTTCGTTCCTGATTTCGAAGTCCCCTATCACGTTGATATCATGGAAAAGCTTGACGGCATCGAACTCGACCAGGCAAGAGAAACATCCGGCAACGGCTTCTATTACTTAAAGGGCGACATCGCAAGACTTCACTCCGCATGCCTCTCTTATGCACGTGACTTCATGATCGACCGCGGATTCACATATTACATTCCGCCTTACATGATCAGATCTTCCGTTGTTACGGGCGTTATGAGCTTTGCAGAGATGGAGAACATGATGTACAAGATCGAGGGTGAGGATCTCTACCTCATCGGTACTTCCGAGCACTCCATGATCGGTAAGTTCATCGATACGATCACAGACGAGGACAAGCTTCCCCAGACACTTACATCCTACTCCCCCTGCTTCCGTAAGGAAGTCGGTGCTCACGGCATCGAGGAGCGTGGTGTTTACAGGATCCACCAGTTCGAAAAGCAGGAGATGATCGTCGTCTGCAAGCCTGAAGATTCCATGACATGGTACAACAAGCTCTGGCAGAACACGGTTGATTACTTCCGTTCACTCGATATCCCCGTAAGAACACTCGAGTGCTGCTCCGGCGACCTTGCTGACCTTAAGGTTAAGTCCTGTGACGTTGAGGCATGGTCTCCCAGACAGAAGAAGTATTTCGAAGTCGGCTCCTGCTCCAACTTAGGCGACGCTCAGGCAAGACGTCTCAAGATCAGGATCAGAGGACCTGAGGGCACATACCTTGCCCACACTCTTAACAACACATGCGTTGCTCCTCCGAGAATGCTCATCGCCTTCTTAGAGAACAACCTCAACGAAGACGGCTCCATCAGGATCCCTGAGGCTTTGAGACCTTACATGGGCGGCAAGTCCGTAATCGAAGTTAAGAAGTAATTCTTATAACAAAATTAATTATCAAGAGGCTGTCAGATGGCAGTCTCTTTTTTTGCAGTGAGTTTTCGAGAACCGGGAACAAAAAAAAGAGGTTGCCTCATATGAGACAACCTCTCGGATACTAAATCAGCTTAGAACCTTACGCTCTTTCGACTTTGCCGGAACGAAGGCAACGTGTGCAAACGTTCATTGACTTGGGGGTGCCGTCAACAACAACCTTAACTCTGTGTACGTTAGCCTGCTGCGTAGTAAGCGCGCGTCTTGAAATCTGTGAACGCGTGATTCTAATCTTTCTGCCGAAGAACATATCTTTCTGGCAAACTTCACACTTAGCCATGCAAACACCTCCTGTTAGAATTCAAATGCCTATGAATAATACCACAACCTAATTAAGAGTGCAACAAGTTTTTCGCTTATTTTCTGGTTATATTACCTTACTGTTGAATAAGCGTCTTATCGTTATGATTCTTTCGCATATTGCGTCACCCGAAGAGAAATTACGGAGCCTTACCGTAGTCCTCGAAGGCGATATCATGAAGAGCGTTCCGGTATCGGTACAGACAGCCATCTCATAGATCTTCTTGTCGCTCGGATCTTTGGGGTTCGATAAAAAGATAATGTCACCCGGCAGGATCTGGTCGATCATGATCTTACCTGTAACGGCGTCCGGTTCAGGAACGATCTCTGTTCCCGCCTTGGCCTGTTCTTCCATCGTTCTTGGGATCTTGATACCGTTTACTGCAGCGCAGACGTATACAACGCCGTTTACTGAAGCACCGTCAATGGACATTCCGTTCTGGATATATCTGCTGTTAACGAACGTCAGCACCGAGCTGACAAAATAACGGCTCGATACCTCTTCAGACTCTTCTCTTGTCGACAGCTCGATAACACCGGATGAACCGATCCAGCCTGAATCGCCGCCCGGGAGAGCTACCTGATAAACGCCTTCTCTCTTAATATCAGCATAGAGCACAGTGTACATCATTACCTTCTTGATCAAGGTACCGTTGCTCGCGTGCGTCATGATGTTCTTTGAAGGGTCAGATACTATAAGCTTGTACTGATGCAAGTCCGGCTCTATGGACTTGGTGTCCTTAACAATACTTGACTCCTTTACAAAGCCGGTAAGACCGTCTAATGTCTCGATCTTGCAGTATCCGTTCTTAGCTGAAGATACGTATTTTACAGGCTCGTTGAAAAGGACCTCGGCGATCCTGGCTGATGCAGGATCCGGTTCGGTCATGAGGGCTACCGTGCTCTCCTTTACTACCCTGTAGCTTTCATCTTCGAATTCGAGATTAATTACAGGCTCAACGAAGAGTTCGATGTTGGTACCTTTGAAGAGGTCAGGCAATACTCTAGGGAGAATGTAGAAGAGAAGACGCCTACAATGAGAAGGATAAAAGCCGCAATCGCGACCGCAAGGCTTACGATCTTTCGCTTTTTTACACCGCCCAGATTGGCCTGCTTCTCAGAAAGGCCCCACTTCTCCTCCATGTCCTCAGCACTTCCGTACTGTTCCTTATCCTCATCCATATCCTTAAGGAAAGGCAGGTTTACAGGGCGCTCTAAGTGCCTGATGGTCTTGGTGGGCAGTTCGCCGCCTACCTGAGGCTTTTTCTTGGGCTCGAAAATCTTGAAGATCCCGCCTGATTCTGTTGTCTTCTCGCGTCTCTTCATCAATCCTTCTCCACCAGCATCACGCAGTAAGCCGCTGCCATTCCGCCGTCATGTGACAGACTTATCGAGACAGAACTCATACCTATATCATCGGCATGTGAGAGCGCACCGCCATAAAGCTTTATTCCGGGTGTGCCACGCTGGTCTTTTACCACTTCAATATCGTGCATGCCGACACCTTCGCTCAAAAGCCCCGTGCCAAGAGCCTTGCCGACAGCTTCTTTTGCAGCCCATCTGGCCGCAAAGCGCTCTGCCTTCTTCTTAAGGTCTTTGGATGAATTGCAATAAGCGATCTCGTCTTCTGTAAAGCACTTAACAAAAAAAGCCGTGTTGCCGTCTTCCAGATTCTTTACAAACCTTGTGATATCTACGATGTCGATTCCGCAGCGTACTTTCATCGGAAGTGATCTTACCTTCCTTCCGAAGATATCGTCTTTGCAGACTGAAGCTTGCCGCTGATCCTCATGTCGCACTTCTTTATAAGCTCAGCGGCCGGGAAAGGCGTAACAAGAACTGTCGGAAGCTTTGATGCGGCTCTTGTCTCCAATATGGAATTCAAAACGGAACCCACATTGTTATAAAGGGTTACACTGTCGGCAAAATCGTCGATTATGAGGAAATCAATGTGCTTGATATCTTCCAATGTATCTGTGCCGATAGCTGCCAGATCCTCGCATTTAGCGTAGTATGCGCTCTTGCCGAGATTAATGGCTGTCTTGCAAACCACAATAGCAAGGAAGGTCTTTCCCGTCTGGGGTGCTGCGGAGAAAATGCATAAAGGTGATTCATCAGCCTCATTCTGGCCGGACATGAATCTTAAAAGTTCGCTTCTGATCTTCTCGCGCTTCTTTGCGTCACCTAAATAATCAGCTCTGTAATTCTCGATCTTATAAGAAGAATAGTCAGCCATTCCGCTGTTGTCATAACATTCTTCAAGTTCTTTGCTTCTGCACGGGCATACCTTAAGAAAGCCCTTGCTGTTTACATAAAAGCCTGTATCATTGCACTTCCCGCAAAGACACTTCTCAATATCAAACTCAGGATCGATATTATTCCTGGCAATGATCTTATCGCGCTTTACGAAAAGTTCTTCTTCGGCAATATCAAAACGCTTGACCAGAGGATCTGATCATCTATATCCTTCAGTTCAGGGAACTGCTTATAAACGCGCTTAATGCTGTCCTGCCTCCTGATATCCTTGGTGGCAGCGACTTCGGTAAGGCTCTCTCTTATAAGTTCTTTAATCGTCTTCATCTTAATCTCCAAACATATTGAGGATATCGTCAGGACCGTCACTGTCGTCTGCGTCCTCAGAAGCCTTTTCCTTATCAGGTGCTCCCGTCTCAGATGCACCCTTGTTAACTATGCCGGCCTCTTCACCTGTAGCCCAGGCAGAACCGGGATTTGCCTTCCTTCTTGTAGCCTTGCGCTTATTCTCTTTATGCTCTTCCTCGCTGAACCTGGCCGCTTCCTCTGCAGTCTTAATGCCCTGGTCGTGCCACTTTGCAAGCGTATCACCAACGTTCTTCAATGTCAGGTTGCTTCTGTATTCATTCTCTTTGAATGCAAGGTTAACAAGCTCTTCCGTAGCACCAAGGTCTTCAGCCCACTTGGTAACTCTCTCAATATCAAGGGCATTGAGTCTCTTTCTCAAAAGGCTTCCGCAAAGCTTGATCAGCCTCTTGGTACGCTTGTTGATCTCAAGCTGCTTTTCCAGGCTCTTGATATCCGTATAGCCGTTCTTATACCATTTGCCGGCCATGTTCTCCATGAGAACGTTCGATCTGTGAATGGACTGGTCGTAACCCTCCTCGAAAAGCTTGTAGCACACGATGCTGTCAAACTTATACTCGTAAAGGCACTTATCGATAAGTCTGTAGAAGATATATGGCAGCTCGCCCTGATAGAAAGTCTTGGAGATGGAGTCAGCGAGCATCGTCCTCTCCTTCTCGTCACTGTTAAGGACAGCATCAGGATCTGTGCCTCTGGCATTTTGAGCCTGAATGTACTCTTCCACTTCCCTTTTCTTTATATCATCGAAATAGTAAGTCTTATCCTTGCGGCTGATAAGTCCTGATTCCATAAGATCAGCCAATGCCTTTCCGATCTCTTCATCAGGGATTATCTTGAACTTCTTTACGGTATCCTCGTCAAAACTCTCCTTATTTCCGGTCATGTTAAGCCACAGGTATACGAGCAGAGCATTCCTGCTCAGGTCCTGTGCGTATCTTATAAGGAATATATCTGGCAAAAGACTGTCATTTATCTGCAGTCTGGATATCTCTTCATTGCCGTTCTTCATACCGTAAGCGGAAACTCCTTAATTTGCTTTGCTAATTATAGCATGGATTAAGGCCCCTAATGGGTAAAGCTTAAGGCAAACTTTTCGATTTTGGGGACAAAAAACGGGGCTGCCTCAACTTCTTGAGACAGCCCCGCAGGACTTTTAGTTAATTCTTAAGAATCAAGCCTCGTTAGCCTTCTTAACATAAGAAGCATAACGGTCTCTGGAATCCTGATAGCATCTCTGGAAGAGGCCGTCAACAACTTCTGCATCGTACTTCTTGTAGAGAGAGTTGTAACGAACTTCTGCCTTGAGGAAGTCGAAGAAGTCAGCTGTAGGCTCCTTGGAATCGAGTGTGAAAGGATTCTTGCCTTCTGCAGCGAGGGAAGGATTGAATCTGAAGAGGTGCCAGTAACCGCACTCAACAGCTGCCTTTTCTCTGTTCTGAGCTACCTTGAGGCCGCCCTTGATACCGTGGTTGATACAAGGAGCATAGCAGATAACGAGGGAAGGTCCATGGTAAGCTTCTGCTTCTGTGAATGCCTTGATGAGCTGGTTCTTGTCAGATCCCATAGCAACCTGAGCAACGTATACGTAGCCGTAGCTCATAGCCATCATACCGAGATCCTTCTTCTTAACGTGCTTACCGCCTGCAGCGAACTGAGCAACAGCACCCTGAGGTGTGGACTTGGAAGCCTGTCCGCCTGTGTTGGAGTAAACCTCTGTATCGAGAACGAGAACGTTGACATCCTCACCTGTAGCGAGAACGTGGTCAAGTCCGCCGTAACCGATATCGTAAGCCCATCCGTCACCACCGATGATCCACTGTGATCTCTTCATGAAGAAGTCCTCATAATCGAGAGCCTTCTTAGCAGAATCAGAACCCTCAGCCTTAAGAGCTTCAGCGAGCTTCTCTGCGATCTCACGTGTATTCTCAGCAGAATTGTAACCGTCGATCCAACATCTTAGCTCTTGATCTGAGCTGCTTGTAACCGAGATACATACCGAGACCGTGCTCAGCGTTATCTTCGAAGAGTGAGTTGCCCCATGCAGGACCGAATCCTCTGTAGTTTGTTGTATAAGGCATAGAAGGAGCAGAACCACCCCAGATTGAAGAACAACCTGTAGCATTGGAGATCTGCATTCTGTCACCGAAGAGCTGTGTAAGGAGCTTAGCATAAGGAGTCTCTCCGCATCCTGCGCATGCGCCGGAGAATTCGAGGAGGGGCTGCTCAAACTGTGAACCCTTAACAGTAGCCTTGTTCATCGGGTTATCCTTGTGAGAGAGAGCAACACAGTAATCCCAGTTCTCAGCTTCCTTGAGGTTGTCCTTAAGAGGAGCCATTGTGATTGCCTTTTCCTTAGCGATACAAGACTCAACGCAAACACCGCAGGAGAGGCAGTCCATAGCGGAAACCTGGATTCTGAACTTGTAGTTGTCGTAAGGCTTCATACCCTGCTTTGTCTCGAAAGGTGCGTTTGCAGCCTCTTCCTCTGTGAGGAGGAAAGGACGGATAGCAGCGTGAGGGCAAACGATGGAGCACTGGTTACACTGAATACACTTTGAAGCATCCCAAACCGGAATGGCTGTACCACGCTTCTCGTAAGCTGCTGTACCCTGAGGGAATGTACCGTCTTCCATACCTACGAATGTAGATACAGGGAGAGAGTTACCTTCCTGTCTGTTCATTACGTTAACAACCTTCTCGATGAACTCAGGAACAGCCTTCTTCTCAACCGGCTTATCCTCAGCTGTCTTCCAGGAATCAGGAATGTCAACTGCAACAACTGCATCAACACCTGCGTCGATAGCAGCATAGTTCATCTGAACGATATCGTCACCCTTCTTACCGTAAGACTTGAGAGCTGCCTTCTTCATGTAGTCAACAGCCTGGTCAACAGGAAGGATGCCGGAAAGCTTGAAGAATGCGGACTGGCAGATTGTGTTGATTCTTCCGCCGAGACCGATCTCCTTAGCCTTAGCAACAGCGTCAATTGTATAGAACTTGATGTTGTTGTTAGCGATATATCTCTTCATTGAGCCGGGGAGTCTGTCCTCGAGCTCTTCTCTTGTCCACTGGAGAGCATATCGTACTCATAAACATAAGACTGGTTGTGGCAAGCTACGAAGTCAGCCTTGTTGATGAGGTATGTGGAACGGATAGGTGTGTCGCCGAATCTCAGGTCAGAGATAGTGATACCGCCGGACTTCTTGGAGTCATAAGAGAAGTAAGCCTGAGCATACTTGTCTGTGTGGTCACCGATGATCTTGATGGAGTTCTTGTTAGCACCGACTGTACCGTCTGCGCCGAGACCCCAGAACCTTGCCTGAACAACGCCCTCGCCTGCAACTTCGATGGACTCGGAGCAATCGAGAGAGAGGAATGTGACGTCATCATCGATACCGATGGTGAATCTTTCCTTAGGCTGATCCTTCTTGAGTTCCTTATAAACAGCAAGAACTGTCTCAGGAGTTGTATCCTTGGAACCCATACCATAACGGCCGCCGATGAGCTTAGGAGCATTCTTGCCAACATAAGCAGCAGCAACGTCAAGGAAGAGAGGCTCTGCATAAGAACCGGGCTCCTTTGTTCTGTCGAGGACTGCGATAGCCTTAACAGTGGAAGGGATAGCAGCAAGAAGCTTGTCTGCTGCGAAAGGACGATAGAGGTGAACCTTGAGGAGACCAACCTTCTCGCCGTGAGCGTTCAGGAAGTCGATAACCTCTTCAGCTGTCTCGCAGACAGAACCCATAGCGATGATGATACGGTCAGCATCAGCTGCGCCATAGTAGTTGTAAAGCTTGTAGTCTGTGCCGCGGATCTCGTTGATCTTATCCATGTAGTACTGAACCTGATCAGGTACTGCAAGATAGAACGGGTTGGAAGCTTCTCTGCCCTGGAAGTAGATGTCAGGGTTCTGAGCTGTACCACGGAGTGTCGGGTGGTTAGGAGAAAGGGCTCTCTTACGGAAAGCCTTAACTGCCTCATAATCAACAAGTGATCCGAGTGTATCGTAGTCGATAACCTCGATCTTCTGGATTTCGTGTGATGTACGGAAACCGTCGAAGAAGTGGAGGAAAGGAACTCTTGTCTTGATGGAAGCAAGGTGAGCTACTGCAGCAAGGTCTGCAACTTCCTGAACGGAGTTGGAGCAGAGCATTGCGAAACCGGTCTGACGGCAAGCGTAAACGTCTGCGTGGTCACCGAAGATGTTGAGAGCGTGAGCAGCGAGGGCTCTTGCTGAAACATGGAAAACGCAAGGAAGGAGCTCGCCTGCGATCTTGTACATGTTAGGAATCATCAGGAGGAGACCCTGGGATGCGGTATAGGTTGTGGTGAGTGCACCTGTTGCGAGTGAGCCGTGGACTGCACCTGCAGCGCCTCCCTCAGACTCCATCTCGACGATGTTAACCGTCTGTCCGAAAATGTTCTTTCTGCCCTGCTGAGCCCATTGATCGGTGTGGTCAGCCATAGGCGAGGACGGTGTGATCGGGTAAATCGCGGCGTTTTCAGTAAATGCATACGAAGTATACGCAGCAGCCTCGTTACCGTCCATGGTTTTCTTTGTCAGTTCTGCCATAAACTTGGATCTCCTTTGGAAAAATATTGACCTCTGCCGGGACAAAACCGATCCCGACGTCAGTCTACAAAAACATTGTCTATTATAAACCCTTATATTAAAAATAGGCATCATAAAACAGACAAATTAACAAACTGTTTTTTGTTAATTGGAAGCACGGAAAAACGCTTGTGAAAAAAGAGCTGCCCTTA
>CADCJM010000035.1:6202-28911 GCA_902801755.1 Oscillospiraceae bacterium | reverse complement strand
GCCGAGAATGCAACGGAAAAGGACGGGAAGACTCTCGAATCCCAGGATACGGTTTACGATATAGCTTCCTGCAGCAAGGTATTTACTGCGGTATCGATCCTTCAGCTTCAGGAAAAAGGAAAGCTTGATATCAATGATACGATCGACAAGTATTTTCCTGACTATCCTGAAGGCAAGAAGATAAAGATCTATAATCTCCTTCACATGAACTCCGGGATCCCGGATTATCTTAATGAGCCTGAGCTGTTCTTCGGAATGGAAGGCGATGCCTTGGATGACTGCCTTAGAGACCTCTATAGCGACAGGATCTCTGATGAGGAATTACTGAATACGATGTATAAGGCATCTCTGCTTTATGAACCGGGTTCTGCGATGACTTACAGCAATACCAATTACAAGCTTCTTGCCTACATAATCGAAAAAGTATCCAAGATGAAGTATTGTGATTATCTGAAGAAATATATCTTCAAGCCCTGCGGCATGACAAATTCCTATGCGATGAGAGTGGATAAATATACATATGTTCCGGTCGATTATAAAGACCAGCTGGAATTCGGAGCAGTTGATGAGCACGGCTATTCAATGTCTCCCAGAAGCGAAAGGGGAGACGGCGGAGTCTGCACTTGTCTTACTGATTTTCTGGCATTTGACCGCGCGCTTTTCAATGGTAAGCTCCTCAATGAGGAATCCATGAAGATATTGCTTCACAACGATAAAGGTTACTGCTGCGGCCTGATGGACAGCCAAGGCCTTGGATACAACCATACAGGCGGAGGGTTTACGGCAACCTCCAGAAATGAGATCCTGAATTCGGATAAATTCGGTCACGTTTATATCATTTTGTTAGAACATTGCTGATCTATTCCAATTAAGGATTTGTTGCCTTCCGAAGGGACAATAAAAGCAACATTTGAAGCAACATACTTTTATACAAAGACTTATATATTTGACTTCCTTTCCGGCATATACGAAAATGTGACAGACTTGTTAGATTTGCGTAAGCAGAAGTTAAGGAATGGTTTGAGAGGTAATCATATACTGTGGCCATCAAACCAAGGAAAGGAAATATGAATAATGAGTCTGCTTGAAGCAAAGAATATCAAAAAGGTATATAAAACAAGATTCGGAGGTGCTTCTGTCGAGGCACTTAAGAATGTCAGTTTTACTGTCGAGAAGGGCGAGTATGTCGCCATCATGGGTGAGTCCGGTTCAGGAAAGACCACTCTGCTTAACATCATCGCTGCCCTTGACAGAGCAACCGAAGGAACTGTTATCCTTGACGGCATGGATCTTTCCAAAGTAAAGGACAAGGACGTTGCTAAATTCAGAAGAGATAATCTGGGTTATGTTTTCCAGGAGTTCAATCTCCTCGACACTTTCTCACTTGAAGATAATATCTATCTCCCTTTAGTACTGGCAGGCAAAAAGCATGCCGAGATGAAGCAGAGACTTGACGGTATCGCAGGAACACTTGGCATTGCCGATCTCTTAAAGAAATACCCTTATGAAGTATCAGGCGGCCAGAAGCAGAGAGCTGCCGTAGCAAGAGCTCTTATCACTAACCCGAGGATCATCCTTGCAGACGAACCTACCGGCGCGCTGGATTCCAAGTCATCTGATGAACTTCTCGCACTCTTTAAGAAGGTCAACCAGATGGGACAGACGATCCTTATGGTTACACACTCCACAAAGGCCGCATCAAATGCATCACGCGTCCTCTTCATAAAGGACGGCATGATCTTCCATCAGATCTATAAGGGACAGGCAACAGATCAGCAGATGTATCAGTCAATTAGTGATACTCTGACACTTCTCGCTCAGGGAGGTGACAACTGATGAAGGCCGGTTTCTATCCCAAGATGGCCGTCAGCGGAATGCGTAAGAACGGCCGGCTTTATGTGCCTTATATTGCGGCATGCATCCTGATGGTTGCGATTTATTACATCATGCACCTTTTAGGCTTTTCAGATATGCTCGAAGGCTTCTCAGGCGCCGGAACAGCAAGAGATATATTAAAGCTCGGATCAGCCGTAATAGCGGTCTTCGGAACTATTTTCCTGTTCTATACACAGTCCACGCTTATCAAGGGCAGACTTAAGGAATTCGGTCTTTACAGCGTGCTCGGAATGAACAGGAAGAATCTCGGGAAGATCATATTTTTCGAGACATTGATCACATGGTTCGTATCTGTTACTGCAGGTCTTGCGATCGGTATCGGCTTGTCCAAGCTTGCCGAGCTGGGCTTTAGAAAGATGCTCGGCCTTGAATCCAGCTATAAGTTTGTTATCAGCGGACAGTCGATTAGCTTCACTGTTCTCATATACAGCATTGTCTTCGTCCTGATCTTCCTCAATGCAGCAAGACTCGTAAGGTTCTCTCGAACCATTAATCTTATCAATTCCGATAAGGCAGGCGAGAAGCCCCCGAAGGCAAACTGGTTCGTAGGTATCCTGGGCCTTGCTATCCTTCTGACAGGTTATGGAATCGTGCTCATGATCAAGACTCCTCTGCAGGCACTTGCGATGTTCTTTGTTGCCGTGATCCTCATCATTATCGGAACATATCTTGTGCTCATCGCAGGTTCTGTTCTGCTCTGCAGGATCCTTCAGAAGAACAAGAGATACTACTACAAGACAAACCACTTCGTATCAGTATCCTCAATGGCATACAGAATGAAGAGAAACGGTGCGGGTCTTGCATCCATCTGCATCCTGCTTACCATGGTCCTCGTAATGATGTCATCTACTTCATCTTTGTATGTTAACAGGGAAGATGTTCTTCAGAATCATTACCCGAGACAGCTTAACGCTTCTGCCAGCAATTACGGTTATTCGGAAAGCTATACGGAAACAGCTAAAAGACTTGAGAAAGAGGTCATTGAGAAGGCTCATGAATTCGGCGCAGATACTACGAATGACATCTCTCTTTCCTGCTGCAGTTTTTCAGGTTATATGGAAAACGGCAGACTCCGTGTCGATTTTGATCCGTTTACAATGGGAACAAGCATCAATTTCGATAATGTTGCTACTGTTTATTTCATTGATCTTGAGGATTACAACAGGATAACCGGAAAGAATGTTGTACTTGGCAAGGGAGAAGTCCTCGCAGGTGTCAGCGGCAATATTCCGGTTGAAGACAGCATCGGTATCGGTGATGAGACATTCAAGGTCGCAAAGAGGATCGATGCCAGAGCAGATGATCTGAAGTACATCGGATTAAACGAAATCGTATCTACGATCACGCTTGTTGTCGATGATCTCGGTGAGACAGCTTCACGCTATTCCGGTCTTAAAGATTCAAGAGGCGATACAATGCTTATGTGGCAGTGGAACTTCGCTTTCGATACCAACCTTGATGAAGATAAACAGGCAGAACTCGGAAAAATCCTCGCAAAACATATCAGAGATGATCTTTATCCGAAGGAGCAGGATTATTTCAGAGTCGTCTGCGAGAGCAGAGTTGAACAGCGCAGCGATTTCGTCAGGACATTCGGAGGACTGTTCTACCTGGGTATTCTTCTCAGCATCATATTCCTCGTATCCTGCGTGCTTATAATCTACTATAAGCAGATCTCTGAAGGATTCGAAGACCAGGCAAGATTCGGCATCATGCAGAAGGTCGGAATGACAAAGGAAAACATCAAGAAGAGCATTAACTCACAGATGCTTACGGTATTCCTTATTCCTATCATATTTGCGTGCGTCCACCTGGCTACCGTGCTTCCTATCATCCATAAGCTCTTAAAGCTCTTTGGCCACAACAATATGCCTTTGCTCCTTTTAAGTGCAGGAATCTGCGTGCTCGTATGCGGAATCTTCTATGCGGTGATCTACAAGCTCACATCGAACGCATACTATAAGATCGTATCGTAAGCTTACGGAACATATATTACATGACAGGGCTGTCCCGCGATCCGGGGCGGCCCTGTTGTTTGTGCTGAAAAATTAAATCTGTTTGAGAAATGTCCCCTGTTGAGGTATCCTAACCCATAAGGGAAAGATTATATCGGAGGAATACTCATATGAAGGACCGCATGAAAGCGAACGCCTCAACAGGCTTTTTTAAGGCTCTCGCTGTAATAACGCTTCTATTGGGAGCGGCCGCAGGCATCCTCGGCAACGTGTCATCCAAGCCTGAGGGAACATATCTTATTCCGTCTTACCTCGAATCACTGAGATCATATTATCTCTGCAACACGATCTCACAGTGCCTGTCAGTCTTAACGGTGCTTATGGTTATAACATGTATCCTGACCCTGATCATCGGCAACAAGATCGTCTCTCTTGTTATCATTGCAGGCGATCTGCTGCTGTTTGGATTTTTCTTCTTTACATCTGCTGTTCCGTATTTTAAAAAGCCGCGGGTAGAGATGGCAAAGCTCGTCAATGCAGACTATCAGTACGGCCAGTATGGAACAGATAAATACAGGCTTTATTTTGATAACGGAATGTCTGCAAAGATCCCCGCTGACGATTATGAGTACGGTTCAAAAGGCAAATCGTATTATGTCGCGATGTGCGGCGATAAGAGTATCGGTGTGTTTGACGCGGAAAAGTACCAGTATTCTCCTGAATCATAAAAGAAGTAAACAAGACATTCTGCATACCTTCGCCTGAGAGTGCTTGATGCCCGGCAATAAAATATGCGCTTGACGAAATAGGTAATATGTTACATAATGTTGGTAACATATTACCTATTCGAGGTGTGCTATGAAGATTCAGCAAGTTATTCAGAACGATCTGGTCGATTTCAGCAACATACCGCCGAGCTACTATCTGCTCGGTCTCTTAAGCGCATTCGAGAACCGTTTTCAGGCAATGGCGGATAAAGATATGGGCGAGATCAGCTGGAAGCAGTTTTTCGCGATAATCTGCATTGATAAATGCAAGCAGCCGCCTACATTAAATGAGCTGTCAGAGATATTGGGAAGTTCGCACCAGAACGTTAAGCAGATCCTTCTAAAGCTTGAGAAGAAGGGGTTCATTGTTTTCGAGCCTGATAAGAACGATAAGCGCAAACAGCGGATAAAGATAACAGATTACTGCAGGAAATTCTGCGAGAAGAACGATGACATGAGCAGGGCGATCATGGGGAAGATGTTTGCTGGCGTCAGCGAGAAAGAGATCAATACGACTATCCAAACGATCATGAAGATAGAAAACAATATTAAGGAGTAAGGAAAATGAGTGGAATCATCATTTACAAGACAAAGTACGGTTCGACCAGAAAGTATGCGGAGTGGCTCAAAGAGGCTACAGGCTTTGAGATGGCAGAAGCAGGCAAGATTAAGATCGGTGAAGTCGCAAAATACGACACAATAATCTACGGAGGCGGTATCTTTGCGGGCGGCATCACAGGCATATCTTTTCTTAAGAAAAACATCGAAAAGCTTAAGGGAAAGAAGATAGTGGCATTCTGCTGCGGAGCTTTCCCGTTTGATGCGGATTTTATCAAGGAATTAAAAGAACGCAACCTGTCAGGTGAACTGTCTGACATACCTCTTTACTACTGCAGGGGCGCTTTTGATCTTGCAAACATGCATTTTGCGGATAAGATGCTCTGCAAGATGCTGATAAAGTCAATTGAGAAAAAAGACCCGAAAGAGCGCGATGAGAGGGATGAAGGTTTTCTCGAACTTGCCAGGACTTCATGCGACTGGACTGACAAGTCGTATATCGGTCCGATCCTTGAAGAGTGCAAAACAGCATAAAAATGATAAAAATCCCATGCAGGACATGGCTTTAGGCGTAGTTTTCCTTAAAGAAAGTTGATATAATAGCAGGACGATATTTTCCTTATTAATTTACGAGAGAGGGATGACCTATGATTTCTATCAACTTTCCCGGGAAGCTTACCCTTGGAATGAAGATCATTTATGGGATCGTTGCGGTCGGCATTATCGGCACGATTATCGCTGTAATCGCATTCAACCGCAGTTCGTATCTGGCGACTACAATGAGACTTATACGCACTCAGGGCGATGTAAGGATCATTTCAGCCGAAGGCGGTTCGAAGCCTGCCACCAAGAATAAGAGATTCGAGTCCGGTGACCTGCTGGTAACGGGTGTTAACGACAGCCTTGCATCTGTAAGCCTTGACGACAGCAAAATCGTTACACTTCAGACTGACAGTAAAGCTGAGTTCATTAAGAAGAGCAAGCAGATCGAATTAAAGCTCACAAAGGGAGCTCTGTTTTTCGAAGTGGTTCAGAAGCTTAATGCAGATGAGTCTTTTGAGATCAAGACATCCACACTTACAGCCGGCATCAGAGGAACATCCGGATATATCTATTACGATGAACAGGGCAGGGATTCTATTACTGTTACTGACGGTACAGTAATTATCACTGCGGTAAATCCTGATACAGGTGAGATAAAGTATGCTGAGGTCAAAGGCGGACAGAGACTCACGGTTATCCTTTATAATGACCGCACTACAGACAGCATTGATTTTGAGATAGAAGATCTCAAGGAAGAAGATCTCAATGATTTTATTCTTAAGATGCTCGTCGAAAACGATAAGCTCCTTGACAAGGTCTGCAACGAAACAGGCTGGGACAAGCAGAAGCTTAAGGATCTTATGAATGCGATCCTCAACAGTCAGATCCAGGGAACAGAAGTAACCCCCACGCCTACCGAAGAAGAGACAGAACCTGCAGATACATCTGAATCTGAGACAGAGACGGAAAAGGAAACAGAGAATACTTCTGAATCTGCTACACCTACACCTGAAGAAACAAAGGCAAACGCTACTAATACGCCGAAGCCTAAGACAAACAATACTAACAATAACAACAATAATAACCACAACAATAACACCAAGCCGAAGGCTACAAGTACACCTAAGCCTAAGGCTACTGCAACGCCTACACCTGCATCAGGTGATAATCCCGGCGGTTCCACCGGCGGAGACCCGACAAGCGGCGGAGGTTCACCAACAGGAGGTGATCCGACAAGCGGTGGAGGCACATCAGGCGGTGGTGACCCGACTAGCGGCGGCGGTTCGTCAAGCGGCGGAGATCCGACAACTGGCGGCGGCTCAACAAGCGGTGGCGGTAACCCGACAACTGGCGGCGGCAACGGCGGTGATTCGGGCGACGGAAACAGCGGTTCGGGCAATGATACCAACGGAGACGGCAATAACTGATCTGCAGCAATAAATCCTTATAAAAGCTTAATAATGGGGCTTTCTCATAAAGAGAAGGCCCTTTTTACTGCATTTAAAATTATTCCAGTTTATAGTGCATATCGCACAAAAACATTACATTCAATTTGGGTAGAACGCTATCAGCCTTTTTGATAAACTGTGCGGGTATGAAAAAATACCGCTCAAAATTACCGTAAAGGAAAGGCGGATTTCATATGGGACTGTTAGACAGAATCAAGTCGATGTCTCTTAAGATGAAGATCATATCTTCAGTCGCTATTATTGCGATAATTGTTTCCGTTTTTTTCTTTGTTGTTACACGTAATAGCTACCTCGCTACTACTATGCGGCTTCTCCGCGTGGAAGGAACAGTAAATATCGAGGATGCAAGGGGCGGGTCCAAGCCTGTCGCCAGCAATCTGCGTTTTCAATCCGGTGATGCTTTGAGCACCGGTTCTGACGGACTTGCGTCCGTAGGACTTGATGATACCAAGACTGTCACGCTCCAGAATGATAGTAGAGCTGAGTTCCAGAAGAAAGGAAAGCGTCTGGAACTCAAGCTCACAAAAGGAGCCTTATTCTTTAACGTTACTGAAAAGTTAAAGGCTGATGAAACCTTTGAGATAAAGACCTCTACTATGACCGCCGGCATTCGTGGCACGTCCGGCATGATCTACTTCGATAATGCCGACGGTGGTAGAGAATCTATTGTCGTAACAGACGGAGTAGTGGAAATATCTGCTACAAATCCTGTAACGGGTGAGACTAAGACCGCAAGAGTAGAAGGCGGTAATAAGATCAAGGTCTATCTGTACAGCGACAGAAGTGAGAACAGCGTTGAATTCGTACCCGCTAAAGTAAGCGAGGAAGATCTGGATGCCTTTGCGCTCAAGAATATTGCAGAGAACGAAGAACTTATTAACAGAGTATCTGCATATACAGGCTGGGACAAAGACAAGTTAAAGAAAGCCCTTAAGGATCTTGATTATGACAAGGATCAGGGTCCGTCCGAGACACCTACGCCGGTGCCGGCCGAGGAGACGACCGAGGAAGTTCAAACTCCAACGCCGACACCGGTAACCTCTCCGACTGATACAGCGGTTCCGACTATAGAGCCGCCGCCAACAACGGAGCCGACGAAGGCACCGACAAATACACCGGTTCCTACGCGCAGGCCGTCTAATACTTCTACACCAACTAGTTTGCCTACGTCAACCCCGGAAAGTACACCGACGTCTACTCCGACGAATACGAGTACTCCGACTCCGACCAACACGAGCACTCCTACACCTACAAATACTCCTGTTCCGACAGAGATTCCGGGTCCTTCAGTTCCTTCCGGATATACAAGGACAACAGTCTGGGATGTTGATTATCAAGGCGGAAAAGCTTATATCTGCAAACTCAGCAATTCCGGATCTGCAGAGGATTACGGAAACGGCACGCCGACTTACAGAGGTTACTATAGCGGTGACTGGTATGACTTAACATATGAAAGTGACCGTGGTGTCTATTATGCAACTGTCTGCAAGGACATTGTCATATACAGTGAGAACACTCTGACCTCGTGGGACGGTGAACCGACGTGGCTGCTTGGTGACTACCAGCAACATGTATGGGATGTCACGTATAACGGGGAGACCGTCAGGATCGCCCTGGTAAACGGAGTCTACTATGGCAGCTGGAAGGGTAATTTCCGGGAACTTGTCAGAACCCGCAGCGGGACAAACTACACATACAAGATCAGCGGATCGACTCATGTCTACTATGTAGGCGACAAATAAACAGAATCACTAACATAAAGTATTTATATACCGGTGCTGACAGGCTTGCTTCGGCATGTCTTGATGATACAAAATCCAAACCCCAGAACGGTAGCGGAGCTGAGTTCCAGAAAATAGGAAAGCAACTGGAACTCAGGCTCGCTATCAGCCTTTAAGCCATTCTAATGGCTTCGAAAATCAGGACGTCAGCATGGCAAAAAGAAGAGTGTTCTTTATTATGTTATAATTAAAAAAGCTCATCTAACCACGTAAGTCGGGGAGGTATCTCTATGAGTATTACCGGTAAGTTTAAGAATCTCACACGTGAAAAGAAGATAATTATGGCTGTTTCAGCGGCGGTTGTAGTTGCAGCCGTCGTTATTGTTTGCGTGATTATTTCACGCAATAATTATCTTGCTTCCACAATGAGGCTCCTTCGTGTTGAAGGAACAGTCAGCATTGAGGATTCAAAGGGCGGTACAAAGCCTGTTGCCAGCAATCTGCGTTTCCAGTCCGGAGATGCTCTGAATACCGGCAGTGACGGACTTGCTTCAGTTGGTCTTGATGATAAGAAGATCGTTACGCTTCAGAATGACAGCCGTGCCGAGTTCCAGAAGAAGGGCAGGCAGTTAGAGCTCAAGCTTACAAAGGGAGCAGTATTCTTTAATGTTACTGAGAAGCTCCAGCCTGATGAGACTTTCGAGATCAAGACATCCACAATGACCGCAGGTATCCGCGGAACATCCGGAATCGTATATTACGATGAGAACGATGAGAACAGAGAATCCCTTATCGTTACTGACGGTGTTGTAGAGATCTCTGCCACAAATAAAAAGACCGGTGTCACCAAGACTGCAAGAGTTGAAGCAGGAGAGAAGGTCAAGGTCTATCTTTTCGATGACAAGGATCCTAATGACAGTGTTCAGTTTGAACTTGATAAGGTACCGCTTGATGAGCTCGGCAATTTTAATTTCGGCGCTCTTGCTGACGACGATGCTCTCATGAAGAGGATCAGTGAACATACAGGCTGGGACAAGGAAAAACTTAAGAAGGTATTAAGAGGTCTGGCAGGCGCTGTTCCCACACCTACTGAGACGCCTGCACCGACTCCCGAAGAGGAGACCACGACTTCTCAGGAAGTAACGGATACACCGACGCCTGAACCTACGGCGCCTCCTACAAATACTCCAAAGCCGACCAGTACGCCCAAGCCGACAAATACAACTAAGCCTAAGCCGAAGCCTACCGCGACTACAAAGCCTACATCCGGCAGTTCTGAAGGATCTTCAGAGGGTTCATCCGACGGCTCATCTGACGGTTCTTCAAACGATTCGTCTAATAATTCTTCCAGTGAGCCTGCAACAGAAGAACCCGAGGTACCGGGCGATTATCAAAAAGTCATCTGGGGCAAGACTTATAACGGAAAGAAAGTCTATATCGTCGGCATTGACAACGAAGAGTTCATGGTCTGGGTCAATGGTGACTGGATACCCATTTACGCTGAATATGATGACGGCGAAGTGAATATTCTTTACATGGACGAGACCGGAACGGTCTACTATGTACAGAATACGAGACTTAATTAAGGTGATGTTTTAAGCAAGCAAATATATGCATTTGAGTGAACGGACACGAAATATAATCCTTGCAGTACTGCTTGCTACAGCAGTTACATGGTTATGCACGACAAAACTTTTGCGCAGTGCCGATCTGTGGCTCGAGGATAAGTTATACCAGCGAGAGGTCTATGTTAATTCCGATATCGTGATCATCGGTATTGATGACAGTGATATCGAAGAGTTCGGACCTTACAGTTCCTGGGACAGATCGGTAATGGCAAGAGCTTTGGAAGTCCTTGGCTCAGATCCTTCAAAGGCTCCTGCTGTAGTGGCTATCGATATCCAGTACTCGGGATATGTTAATGAGGAAGGCGACTTAAGGCTTGCCGAGGCTGCAAAGAAGCTCGGCAATGTCGTTACTGCGACGACGGCAAGCTACGGTGTTAAGACGACATTCGGAAGCGGCACGGTAATAATGGAGAATCACTCCGTTCTAGGTTATGAAGAGCCTTACGATGAACTTAAGGCTGTAACTACACAGGGCTGTATCAATACCATGTACGATACTGACGGCGTGCTCCGTCATGCGATCCTCTATATCGAGCCGGAGGAAGGAAAACGCGTTTATTCGATGCAGTTTGAGGCTGCAAGGATCTATGCCGAGAAGAACGGATATACGATCAAGGAGCCTGAGACTGACGCGAGAGGCCACTACTATGTAAGCTATTCCAAGAATCCCGGCGGTTTCTACGATGGCGCTACTTTGAAGGACCTAGTTAACGGCTCTCTCAGTCCGGATTATTATGCCGGCAAGATCGTATTGATAGGACCTTATACTCCCGGCCTTCAGGATTCATTTGTTACACCTATCGAAAAGGCGAAGATGATGTATGGCGTTGAGTATCAGGCCAACGTTATCCAGTGCCTTATTGACGGCAACTACAAGCATGAGGCACCTGATTATATCCAGATCGGAATCCTCTGGATCTTAAGTCTGGCGTTCTTTATCTTCTGCAATAACAGAAAGCTCAGGATCACTGTTCCTGTTCTTCTTGCAGCAGTGCTTATATCAGTCGGAATAAGCATCTGGTTATTCTCTTTGGGATATATCATTCACGCGCTTTGGAACCCGTTTGCCATTTTCGTTATGTTCGTCATAGCGGTAACCGAGAACTATATCCGCGCAGCTATTGCGAAGCAGAACGTTACCAGGACTTTCGAGAGATATGTTGCTCCCAATGTTGTAAATGAGATATTGAAGGAAGGCACGGAGAGCTTGAAGCTCGGCGGCAAGACGGTAGATATTGCGGTGCTTTTCGTAGACATCAGAGGATTTACGACGATGTCAGAGCGTCTGTCACCTGAGGAAGTCGTATACATCCTTAACCAGTATCTTTCAATGACAAGTGCCTGTGTCGACAGATATCAGGGTACGCTCGACAAGTTCATAGGCGACGCGACCATGGCTTTCTGGGGCGCACCGATCACAGATGATGATGCGGTATATCACGCATGCATGGCGGCATTAGATATCGTCAAAGGTGCAGATGAACTGTCTGCAAAGCTTAAGGCAGATATCAACGAGGAGATCCATGTAGGAGTCGGTGTTAACTACGGACCTGCAGTCGTCGGCAACATGGGTTCCGAGAGACGTATGGACTATACGGCGATCGGCGACACCGTAAATACTTCTGCAAGACTTGAAGCAAATGCTCCGGGCGGCATGGTCTATGTCAGCCGTTCGGTAATAGATAAACTGAATGGCCGTATGAAGTACGAGCCGCTCGAAAAGCCAATCAAACTGAAAGGTAAGGCGGACGGATTTGAGATCTTACGTCTTATCGGACCGGAGGAATAAAGATGCTTACATTTTTGGGCAGAGGTTCTGCATTCGCAGACGAGCATAACAGTGCCTTTTTCATTGAAGACGGCAATCTGATCCTTATCGATTGTCCGATGAGTTCTTTTGAAAAGCTCAACGACATGAATCTCACGCTTTTCGACCACATCTACCTTTTGGTCACACATACACATGGAGATCATGTGAGCGGTATCGGGATGCTCGTTGATCTTCTGCAGTTTTCTGTAAGGACACCTATTACTATCGTTGCACCTTCCAAGGAAGTCGAAGGTGATCTTTTCTATCTCCTCTCAAGGATCGAAGGCTGCAATGAGTCATGGTATGAACTGATCAATACGGAAGATCTTGATGCTGAATGGTTTGTCTGCCCTATCCAGACGTCGCACACCGAAGAACTCGCCGGTAAATGCTTCGGTTACTGCCTTACGGTTGAAGGCAACAGAGTCGTTTACACGGGTGACTCCAATACGCTCGCTCCTTACGAGAAATATATTTCGGACGGTTCATATCTTTACACGGAAGTATCTGCTTATAAGTCACCTGTCCATCTCTACTGCGCTGACATTCACGATAAGATCAAGTCTTACGTTGACCGTGGAGTTCATGTATATCTGATGCACATGGATGATGAGAAGAGAATAGGTGAGATCTTAAGCGATACAGGCGCTGAGTTCGCGCCTCTCGAAAAGAGGGCGTTCATGATCCAGGATACCTCAAGACTTCTGGATGGTATCTTTAACATTTCCGACTGTCTTTATAAAGACACATGCATGAATAACAACACGGATCACCATCTGCTGTTCTCTTATCTTACCGAGCTTGGCAAGACGATCGTTGATGCCGACAGGGCAAGCTTCTGGAAGTGGGACAAGAGAAAGAAGCAGCTTTGGACGATGTCTGCTACAGGCGTCGATAAGATCGTTATTCCCGATGACTCCGGTCTCGTCGGCAAGGCTTTGAGAAATAAGGTTACGGTTATTACGAATGATCCCTATAACGATCCTGATTTCAATAACGATGTCGATATCCAGACAGGCTATAAGACCAATTCAGTTCTTGTTCTGCCTGTAGCTGATGTGAACGGCGACTTTATAGGAGCACTGCAGCTAATAAATAAGAACGATGAGAACGGTTTTGATGAAGATGAAGACCCTAAAAGACTTTCTCTTGCAGCGCTCGTATGCGGCATCGCGTTAGAGTCCGAGACATTCCTTGAAGATTCCCACCATGACAGGCTAACAGGCCTCAGGAACAGAATGGGTTTCTACTACGATTTTGCAAAACGCTTCAAAGAATACATGATCCCCGCATCAGGCAAAACGATGTCAGTCTTTATCTGTGATATCGATAAGTTCAAGACAGTTAATGATACTTACGGACACAATGCCGGAGATGATGTACTCAAGTTCACATCTAGTCTTTTGGAGTCTTTCTGCAGCGAGACAGACAGCGTCTACAGATGGGGCGGCGAGGAATTCGTCATGGTCATGCGCGACACGGATCTTGACGGCGCAGTCAGGAAGGCCGAAGAGATCAGGTTAAAGCTCATGGATTCTGACATCGAAGCTGACGGCAATACGATAAGATGCACCATAAGTTTTGGCTGCGGACTTTTCGATCCTTCAAAGTCGATTGAAGAGAATATAAGCAGGGCAGACGAGAAGCTCTATACCGCGAAAGAGACGGGAAGAAACAAGGTCTGCTGGCAGTAAAATTTATTGTAAATAGAATTTTATTACTGTATTATTTAAGCATTATGAAAAACCTGTGCAATGCACAGGTTTTTCTAAAAGATTAAGGGTAGATCTATAAGGAGGTTGTTTATGGAATTTTGCAAAAATTGCGGCACCGTTCTTGCTTTTGCAGGCATGGTGTGTCCCCGTTGCGGAAATTTCAAAGGTTCAGATGCTGATAATGCAGCAACAGGTAAGATCTCGCTGATCAGGACTCTGGAGAAGTTCAGGGATCTTTTGGGCGAGACAGAAGAATTAAGGGGTATGATCAAACCTCAGAGCGAGTTTCCGATGTCAAATGAACAGAACTATAAGAAGAGATCTTTCATGTATTTCTTCTGGCCATTTCTCGTCGGAGGTATCGGTGTAGGTACTGTCATCTATGTTATTTCAACGCTGATTACAGTATTCTCGGCCTTTGACAGTGCGCAGTATGCGTATTCGTCATCAGATGTGTCATCGCTGTCGTCACGTATGGTAGGTGACGTTTACGGCGGATACTTTGCCGGCCTCATCATTGCAGTAATAATCATCATCGTCGGTACGAAGATCGCAAAGAGAAAAAGAGATGACTTTAACCGTAATTCCGATCTCATGAACCAGATCGCGACAGAGAGATATCAGCAGGGTGTACGCAACCAGAAGATGATCGATATCTATCAGGAGAATCTCAACAGCATGCGCAAGTATGAGAATCTTGTTCCTGAAGAGTTCCAGACATATGACAAGGTCAATCAGATCATTGAACTTCTTAAAGCAGACAAGGCAAATACGATCGAAGAAGCCTGCGCACAGCTGAGCTGATTCAGCAAGACAATTAAAAGCATTATTGTGGGGGCAACAAGCCCCCATAATTATAGTTCCGTTATAAAAAACAGGTGCATTAAAAACTGCACAAAAAAAATCGGGGGAATTGTTCAAACGAATTAGCACTCTCGTGTTGACAGTGCTAATTTCCGGACTATAATCGGAGTTGGAACAAAGGAACGAAGATCAATAGATCAGACCTCCGCTCTAATGCTCGGATAACAACATTCAAAGGAGATGATTATTATGTTGATGTCCGGATTATTTGGAGAAGATTTGTTTGATGATTTCTGGGGTTTCCCTACACACGAACTGGCTAACATCGATAAGCGTCTGTATGGCAAGAACGCCCGCCACATGATGGCGACCGACGTTAAGGAGAACGAGAACGATTACGAGCTCGAGATGAACCTTCCGGGCTTTAAGAAAGACCAGATCAGCGTTAAGCTCGAAGACGGTTACATGACTATCAGTGCCTCTAAAGACCACGACCAGGAGAAGAAGGATAAGCATGGCAAGATCATCCGTCAGGAGAGATACGCAGGTTCCATGCAGCGTAGCTTCTACGTAGGTGAGGGTGTCAAGACGGAGGATGTTAAGGCGAAGTTTGAAGACGGAGTTCTGAAGCTCTCCATCCCGAAGAAAGAGCTTAAAGAATTGCCGGGAAATAACACCATAGCCATTGAGGGCTAAACGGCCGGAAGGAACAATTGCTTAGAGAATATTATTTTTGAGGTTTTCGAAATGTTTTATCTGAAAGTGCAACATTTCGGACAGTCCATCTGTATTAATGGCATAAACCAAAACAAAACGGAGATGATCAACATGAAAAACATCACAACAAAGCTTTTAACTCTTGGAATCTCAGCAGTGCTTATCACCGGTTGTCTTACAGCATGCAAGGTAAACAACAGCGGCAAGATCAAAGTTAATATTAACGGCGAAGAAGTGCTCAACACCGAGATCGGTATCGGCACAGGTTCATGGAAGGTGGCTGAATCAATGGTTGTGACAGAAGAACTTAAGAAATATTTCGATGAAGCTATCAGCAAGCTCGACGGATATAATCACACACCTGTTCTGCTTCTCGGAACCCAGGTGGTTGCAGGAACAAATTACTGCTTCCTTACAACATCCACGATCCAGGCTAACAATGCAGCTAAGGAAATGAAACTTACATATATTAACGTTGATCCTTCAGGCAGCGCTAATTTCATTAAAGATACAGTCCTGAAGCTTCCCGGCGTCGGTGAAGGCGGCGAAAAGGTTGGCGGCTGGGCATACGCTGAATCAACAGTGATCACAGATGATATCTTTAAGGTTATGGAGAAGGCCACAGAGACTCTCACAGGCGCTACATATGAGCCTGTTGCTTACATCGGTTCGCAGGTCGTTGCAGGAACAAATCATGCGATCTTATGCAAGAGCACACCTTCAGTAGCAGAACTTAACGGCGCCACAACATACGTACTCGTTTATGTCTACGAAGATCTCCAGGGCAAGTGCGAGATCACAGAGACAACAGACGTTGTATTAAGCATTGACTAAAACACACTCCTATTAAGAATACTCCCGAGAAAAAGGGACGTCTCAAGCAGAGGCGTCCCTTTTATTACACTGGAGTTCAGATGGGTATGCAGTATCAGTTCAGTTGAGCTTCGGCTTTGTACCGTACTCGGTTACCGATTTGCCTTGGTTAAGCTGAATAAACTGGATACCTACATATTTTTTGTTGCTGCTGTTAGCTTGGGTAATGCAGTAGATGAACAATGTGCTCTTATCGCCGTCTTCATTATTCAGAATGTACTTATATTCGACTTCTTTAATGTCATTATGATAAGCAGTACCGGTAATGGTTTTGGAGCTTATCACGTAACCGTCAAGGTAAGTGAAGAGCTGCTCTGCATCTTCAGGTTCGATCTCATCGCCTGAATAGCTTCTTGATGCAAACAGGTCAGCAAGTTCATCCTCATCCCTTTGCTCGATGGCAACGGTAATCTTATACTGCATCTTGGTGGCTTCAGAACTGGTTGCCACAGCGCCTGCATAGCCGCCCAGAAATAACATCATCGCGGAATAAAATGCCATTATCAATCCTGCGAATGTCATTATGCCGCCTGCGACGATTCCGCCGATCTTCTTTTTGCCTTTGACTGTCTTAACGATCGAAATAATAAGAAGGATCATTCCTCCCGTAAGAAGCAGTGAGAAAACAATAAGCCCTGCTATTCCGATACCGACAAAAATATCAAACCCTTCCATTTGCGATCCTCCATGATTCCGGATAAATGCATTTTATCACAAGTCCTGCAGCTGCCATGGTTGACAAACATTAGAGTGCCGCGTATTATATAAACACGATTATATAAACAAGTTTATATTATGAGGTGGACATATGGCACGTAAAGTTACTATAAGCAGGGAAGTGATCCTCGACGCAGCATTAAAGATACTGATAAGGGACGGATATGCCGGCGTTAATGTAAAGACGCTCGCAAAAGAGATCGGCTGCTCAACCCAGCCCATTGTCTGGCATTTCGAGAACATGGACGGACTAAGACTTGCCCTCTCTGAGTATGCTCGTGAGTATGCCGCAAAGAAAGCCTTTCTGGACAGCGAGAATAAAGTCGAGAGCTTCGAGTTCCTGGGAAGATCATATGTGAAGATGGCACTTAAGGAACCGAACCTCTTCAGGTTCTTATATCTCGGCGAGAGCCCCATGGGCAAGCCTTACGATCTTAAGGGCATAGCACGGGATAAGAAGAATAAGGAAGTGATATCGAAGATCGCAGAACAGACCGGTCTTAACGAAGAGCAGGCGATCCGCTTTGTAAGAAATACTCTCATCTACTCACACGGCATCGCCACGATGGTTGCCACAGGAGTATTTAAGGGAACCGAGAAAGAGATGATGGCGATGATAAACGATGCGGCAGACGCATTCATATTGAAGGAGGGCATCGACCCGGAGAAGATGCCGGTAAAGGAGAAAAGAAAATGATGGCAATATTGGGAACTGTATTACTTTTTGCTGTAGCGGTAATGGAAGTGCTGTTGATATTTGGACTCCCGTTGGGAGAATTTACGATGGGCGGAAGATATAAAGTATTGCCGCCTGCGCTTCGTATCGCTGCTGCTTCATCGATCCTGCTTCAGATCTTCGGAGCGCTAATCTTGCTGCAGGGCGCAGGCTTCATGAAGATGTGGTTCGGCGAGACGCCGACCAGGATAATCTGTTATGTCTATGGAGGGTTCTTTGCGTTGAATACTGTAATGAATCTGATCTCGCCCAGCAAGAAGGAGAAGCTCGTAATGACGCCTTTGGCGGCAATTGAATCGGCCTGCTTCATTATTACGGCGATAATGATATAATCCTGTAGGTTTCACGAAGGAGAGGCAATTCGTGGAATTAAAAAGGGGTGTCTGTAAAAGACACCCTTTATCTTTAAGTTCTATAACAATTACTCAGTGATGTATTCGCTGTAAGCCTTCTTGATGATGTCCCAGTCAAGATCGAATCTGGACATATGCTTTGTGAATGCGGCATCAACAGCGTCCTTGTCACGGGCCGCGATGGCATCAGCGATCGCCATGTGGTCTGATACGAGCTTCTGGTCCTTGATAGTCTTAAGTGAGAGTGATCTTACACGGTCGAAATGAAGGCTCATGAGAGATACCATGTAGAAGCAGTTGAGTCTGTTGCAGGCAACATAGATATCCTTATGGAACTCATTGTCGAGATCCAGGAACTTCGGAGGATCGTTCTCGATATAGAACTGCTGAAGCTTGATGTTTGCATAGAGCTTCTGGATGTCTTCCTCAGTTGCGACATCGCATGCTTCCCTTAAAAGTGCGGACTCAACAGCGATACGAAGGAACCTGGACTCCTTAATGAGTTCATAGTCGATCAAAGATACACTGCAGCCCTTCTGGGGAAGGATGTTTACGATCTTGGATTTGGATAACTCCAAAAAGGCTTCGTGAACAGGTGTTCTTGAGATTCCGAGCTGGGTTGCGATCTCCTGCTCGCCGATAAGTGAACCGGGCTTGATCTCCATGTTGATGATGTTGTCTTTAACGATGCGGAGAGCATACTCACGGTTAGGTTCAAAAGTGTTTTTTGGAGTGATGATCATTATAGAAATCCCCTTGAAAATACGAATAACTATAAAGAAACTAACATAAAAATATTTTTATGTCTACCGCTTACATACTAATTTGCAACAGCTTTGTGCAGTACGTCTCTAACAGCACCGTTTCCTTTTAATAAATCATCCAAATAGTTCTCTATTACAGGCGTTAATCCGGTCTTGTTAATGTCGATGCCAAAGACCGTCTCGTTCGCAAGAATACCGTTAAGCCTGCCCTTGACGCTCTCTTCCATTCCGAAGGAAATGCCCTGTGCCCGGAGTTCATTCTGGAAGAAATCTGCCATCGGATCTGAGCTGATCTCAAAAGCATTTCCGTTATCGTCAACTGCGAGAAGATAGCGGAGCCATCCTGCGATGACGAGAGGAATGAGCTTTAATGATGAGAGCTTCTCAGGTGCATCGGAATAATAAGAATTAAGAGTAATACCGAATCTGATAGGAAGCTTTTGGCTCGTATCCGTAGCGATCCTCTGGGGAGTGTCGGGAAGGAAGGGATTAGGGAATCTTTCTTCCAGGACTTCCTTTAAGAACTTCTCCGGATTTAATATCTTCGGATCGCAGACTACGGGGAGGCACTCTTCATAACCCATTCTGGTTACAAGTGTCTTTAAGTCTTCGTCTTTCATCTCATCTGAGATCTTCGTAAAGCCAAGAAGGCAACCATATATAGCAAGTGAGGTGTGAAGGGGATTAAGGCATGCTGTGACCTTCATCCTCTCGCACTTATCGACTGTATCTCTGTCGGTGATGATGACGCCGCCCTTTTCGAGCTGGGGTCTGCCGTTAGGGAAGAGATCTTCGACGACCAGATATTCAGGAACTTCTGCATTTACAAAGGGTGCAGCGAAAACTCCTGTTGTCGTCTTAACGCTTTTAAGATTATCGATGCCAAGGTAGGTAAGTTTGTTCAGGATCTCGTCCGAAGGTCTTGGTGTAATCTTATCGATCATGCTCCAGGGGTATGCTATTCGGGATGGATCATCTACATAATGTCGAAAAGAATTATCCACAAACCCCTTAGCCACCCAGGCATCGATTATCTCCAAAATTGATGATTTGAGCTTATCGCCATTGTGACTGCAGTTATCCATGCTGACCAGAGCCAGAGGATAAGCGCCTGCATTAAATCTTGTGTAAAGGAGCGAAGCGATAAAGCCCATGCATGTAAGCGGATGATAAGGTCCGTTCTCCATATCTTCTGCGGCATCCTTATACAGTTTGCCGTCAGCGTCTCTTAAAGCGTAACCCTTCTCCGTGATCGTGAATGATACTATCTGAAGTGAAGGATTGGATGCGATCTCATTAAGTCTTGCTATATTTTCTTCAATATCGTAATTTGCAGCGATTGCCTCGGTGATATTTCCGATGATCTCATAGCCAGTATTGCCGTCGGGCTTAAGGTCGCAGATGATAGAGAGGTTATCGAAAGGCTTATATACGCGCTCGAAATTCTCATAGTCCATTGTGCCGCAGACGATTATGCCGGTATCAGTAAGGCCCTGGTTTAAAAGTCTCTGGTTGATCCTGGCAATAAAAGCTCTGAAGATGTTGCCGCCGCCTACATGAAGCCATGTCGGACTTGCAGCGGTAGCTTTTTTTACTTCATCGATATCGTACTTGGGGAGGACAACATTAATGCTGTTCCAGAATTCGGTGTTTTTAAGATTATCTTTTGACAGATCCATATAAGAAAACTTCCTTTCGCATAACTTCTCTTATCAGACAAAACCGATAACCTTATAAACGATTATAAGATCATCGGTTTTGCGGGCAAGGGAGGAGTATTGCCAATATTCATTAAATTACAAAAGTTTGCTTACTGCTTCCCATAAACCGTTTATGTAAGCAGCACCTAAAGCACGGTCATAAAGGCCATATCCGGGTCTTCCGACTTCACCCCAGATCATGCGGCCGTGGTCAGGACGGATATAACCGTCGAAACCGTTCTCATAAAGAGCCTTAACGATCGCGAACATGTCGAGATCACCGCAGGAGGAGAGGTGAGCTGATTCGTGGAAATCAGTCTCGGACTCGTGCTTTACATTTCTTAAGTGCACGAAATGAACTTTGCCCATCGGCGTGAATGTCTTGGCAATATCAACGACATCGTTATGGATGCCTGCGCCAAGACTTCCGGTGCAGAGGGTAAGACCATTTCTCTTGGATTCATTGAGATTGAGATATGTGTTGATCGACTCCTTGCTGTTAACGACCTTAGGGAGGTTGAACAAAGGCATCGGAGGATCATCGGGATGTACTGCAAAATTGATATCAAGCTCTTCTGCTACAGGAATAACTGCATCGAGGAAATACTTGATGTTTGCGAAATACTGCTCGGATGTCATGCTCTGATAGAACTTGATGTCTTCAGCCATCTGTCCGAATCTCTCAGGTTCCCATCCGGGAAGGCTGAAATTATGAGATCCGTCGATCATGGAAGCTGTGATCTTCTCCAATGTGAGCTTGACTGCTTCCTCGTGGCTGTAAGCCATAGCCGTACTTCCGTCAGAGAGCTCTTTTGCAAGATTACTCCTGTACCAGTCCATAACGGGCATGAAGTTGTAGCAGATGCACTTAACTCCGGCTTTGGCCAGGTTCCTCATTGAAACGATATAGTTATCAATGAGCATATCTCTTGAAGGGAGGCCCTTCTTAATGTCTTCGTGGATATTGAGGCTCTCGATGACTTCCATCTCAAGACCATGAGAAGTGATCTGATCCTTAACGAGATTGATCTCGTCCATAGTCCAAATATCGCCCACAGGGATTCTGGTAAGATGTGTAGCTACACCGCTGACGCCCGGAATCTGCTTTATCTGCTTCAGTGATACGCTGTCATCACCGTACGGAAACCACCGTAAAACCAATTTCATAAGATATTTCACCCCGAATTTTACTAAAAGAGAATCATGGGACAAATACTACCCCAACACGCGGGTCAGTAATACCCTTCAAACTATTGCAAAATAGGGGATAAGTTATGGTTTTAACGGGTAGAAAAATGCTCTTTTGAGCAACATCTTTTCGAAATGTGGAAAAAGAAAGATCAGTTCTCCTGATCTTCTTCGATAATCTCTTCTTCCGCCGGCTTCTCTTTACGTGACTTTGGCTTGAATAACCTGAAGAGGACGGGAATAAACACGGTAAATCCGAAGAGTTTTATTACTTCTTCAAGTGATGCAAAATAAAGCGCCCAGAGTTCGTAGTTCTCTTCGGTAACGATGGTGTAATTGGTGCAGGTCTTTGTGACCGCAAAGGATAAAAGTCCCAGAATGATAAGAAGCGTTGAGATAACAGTAGTCTTAACGGGGATTACTTCATATTTTTCCGGGTTGAGCTTTTTGACGGTCAATAAGATCCCGGCAGGGATAAGGACAGCCGCAAAGACGCCGGAAAAAATCTGGATGAGATTAAGATACTGTGTCATCTGAAGTGTCCTCTTTATCTTTATTCTTTTCTTCTCTGGATTTCTCGACTTCGATGGCTCTGCCTATAGCCTTTTCAGTGATCATCTGAGTAAGATACATTGCTCCTGCAGGCGTGACGAGAGCTGCGGGCGGGAAGCATACGCTGACTGCGAGCGCAGCAATAAGTATAAGCCATATAAGAAGGAACTTTGGAAAGTTTATCATGCAGAGTGTGTAGCTGTTGGTAATAGTGCCTTTGATACCGTTGCTGAATCTTGCCAT
>CADCJM010000035.1:0-6158 GCA_902801755.1 Oscillospiraceae bacterium | reverse complement strand
GTCGGGCAGCTTTACACCATTAAAGCCGCTGATGGCAAAGTAGATATTAAATCCGACGATGGCGCTGTAGATCACATATATAAGATGGACTATTATTCCGTTCTTAAGGTTTTCTTTAAGGGCTCTCATGAAATCTTTGGAGATCTCTTCACTCTTTTTAGTATATTTCCGATAAACTGTATAGTAGAGAGCCGTAACGGACGCACCTATTGTCACAACAGGAAGACAAAACAGCAGAAAAAGCGCTGAGATGATAACTGCATCTCCAATGAATTTGCTTAATCTGTAAAGCCAGCTGTTCTGAATCTGGTCAAATGATCTCTTCATCTGTTATCCTTCCTTTGAAGTCAGTATAAAAGTGAATACGGTAAAAATCAATAACTTGCAGACTAGAATGGTAGACAAGAAAACACACAAAAGATACAATACCTTCAAAGGATGGTGAATAATATGGAATCGACAAAACTTTCCGGTATTTACTCCAATGGAATGGTCCTTCAGAGGAACAAAGATATTGTAATAGAAGGCTTTGAGAATACGAAGTCTGAAGTTACCTTGACACTTGCAGGCCAGACCGTTACAGCACCGGTTATTGAAGGTAAGTTCAAAGCTGTTCTTGCTCCTATGGATGTTGTTTTCGATACCGTGCTTAAGGTAGAAGGCACGGATACCATTGAGGTCAGAGATGTCTGCATCGGCGATGTCTTTATGCTCGCAGGCCAGTCCAATATGGAGCTGCCTGTCGGAAGGACATTGGAGCTTAACAGGGAAGAGGTTGATGCCGGGGATTACCCTTATGTAAGGCAGTACACCTTAACGCCTGATCTTGATATCCCTGATATCGGAGCAGAGAGTATCTGCACTTTGCCTGAATCTGACTGGATAAAGGCTGCAGGCAGTTCTAAGAATGCAATAAGCGCGATCGGCTTTTATGCAGGCAAGAGGATCTTCGAAGAGAAGAATATTCCAATAGGCCTGATCCTCAACGCGCAGGGCGGATCGACCATTGAAGCCTGGATGTGCGATGAGGACCTTTATGCATCAGGAATTAGCGAAAAAGAGATCTCACCTTTAAGAGGCAAAGGCACTCTCAAAAAATACGTAGAACGCTGGCAGAATCTCTCGGCAGACTGGCGCGCTAAAGCAGATGATAATGATTTTAATATCGAAGAAGCTGTTAAGGATGCAAAGCCGGTAACGCTTCCCGGAATCGTTGTGAAGGATTTTTCCGGCATCGTCTGGTTCATCAAAGAATTCGATTACGACGGAGCTTTAGAAGGTGACTGCCTTTTAAGACTCGGTGACCTGATCGATGCAGATACTACTTATATCAATGGTATCGAAGTCGGAAGAACTGAATATCAGTATCCTCCGCGAATATACAGATTCGACGGTTCGATCCTGAAGCAGGGAAAGAACACGATCATGACAAGGCTCATTGTCGAACAGGAGTTTGGCGGATTTGTAGAAGGACATCCTTATTATCTGAAGACTCCTTCCGGCGTTATCGATATCACGGGCGAGTGGAAGACAGTTGACGAGATCAAGTGCCCCAGGTTCAATCCCATCCCGATGGCACAGATGCTTCCTGCGTCTTTATACTATGCAAGTATTCTTACGATAAAGAATATAGCCATCTCACAGATCTGGTGGTACCAGGGCGAATCTAATGCAGGTGATCCCGACGGACTGACCATGGCAGATTCTGAACTTGCCGGGAAGATCCTTGAGCAGGGAGGCGATGGCGCGGTTAATCCGTATGGCTACGATCAGAAGATGATCAGGACATTCAAAAAGTTCAGGGAGATTTTCGGTGAAGTACCCATGATCCTTGTAAAGATGGCTGACTACATCAACCCTCTTACATTTGAGACTGAAGTGCCGGAAGGATGGAGGAAGATCCAGGAGCTTCAGGAAAGAGCGCCTGAATATATCAGTAATGTAAAAGTCGTTGCAGCGCCCACCCCTGATCCGGTCTATGAGCTCCACCCGCAGAATAAGAGCGGACTTGGCGCTGATGTGGCGAAAGCATCCATAATATTGAGTAAATAATTAAGTAAACAGTTTATTTGAGACGCCCGGGACACGATCCCGGGCGTTATTCGTGTTGCACAAATTCTAGCATTCTACGTGATTAGAGTATTGACATATCGCCAATAGGGTGATAATCTCATACCAAGCTAACCAACTTCCATACAAGCATACAAGAAGGCAAACAAGTTAGCATTTTAACATTAGACCGAACCTAGGGGTTTAACAAAAATGAGCGACAAAGAACAGTTACAGCAAGAGCAGACGGCAGAGTGGCAGCCGACCCAATTAAAACTCCGTAGTAGGATGGCCAAGGATATCCGTATTAATTGGCAGCTTTATGTCATGTTCCTTTTCCCGGTAATCTATTACATCATTTTTAGATATATCCCTATGTTCGGTAATATCCTCGCTTTCCGTAAGTATTATGCCGGCGGCAATATCTTCGGTGAGGGTCCCTTAACACTCAGGTATTTCAAGCAGTTCATCACAGCAAAGCCGTTCTGGGATGCGTTCAAGAATACACTTATCCTTAACGGTCTTTATCTGCTTTTCAGATTCCCGTTAACTCTTATTTTCGCTTTGCTCTTAAATGAGATCAGAAATCTTCACTGGAAGAAATTCGTTCAGACAGTATCTTATCTCCCGCACTTTATCTCCATGGTTATCGTCTGCGGTATGATCAAGGAACTCCTTTCCACAAGTGGTCCTGTCAACGACATTATCCAGCAGTTCGGCGGAGAGAAGATCAACTTCATCGCACTTGCAGAATGGTTCAGAACTATTTTCGTAGCATCAGGCGTATGGCAGAGTTTAGGCTGGGGCACGATACTTTATCTTGCTGCTATGTCAGGAATCAATCCCTCGCTTTATGAGGCAGCAACTGTTGACGGTGCTAATCACTTCCAGCAGGTAATGCACGTAACGATCCCCTGCATCCTTCCTACGATCGCAACGCTCCTTATCCTTGATATCGGCGGACTTGTCGGTTCAGGCGGAGCTTTCGAGAAGGTTTATCTCTTATACAGTCCTCTCACATATGAGACATCAGATATCGTATCAACATACGTATTCCGTATGGGTATCGAATCAGGAAGCATTAACTTTGCTACTGCAGTAGGTCTTTTCGAAGGCCTCATCAACTTAGTCCTTCTTACATGCGCGAACTTTGTATCACGCAAGGTCGCTAATACAAGTCTTTGGTAAGGGGGTAAGAGTATGAGTGATATTACAAAGACAGCTCCCAAGCTTAATAACGAGATCCATATCCATAATCCTAAGAATAAGATCAAGGATTCGACAGCTTACAGAACATTTACAGTATTTAATACAATATTAATGGCTGTGATCTCACTGGTAACGCTTTTCCCGTTCCTGTTCCTTATACTTCAGTCGTTTACATCTGATCATGCGATCATCGCAGGCGAACTCAGCATCCAGGCATTCCTCGACGGAAAGCTTACTTTTGAAGATTTCAGTATCAATACATATATCTATGTAATGACAAGAAACAATCATGAGTTCTTAAGATACTACCTGAATACGATCTTCTATACGATTGTAGGAACGGTTTTATCTTTGTTCTTCTCATCGATCCTGGCTTATCCGTTATCCAAGCCGAAGCTCAGCGTAAATAAGATCCTCTCACCGTTCATCATCTTCACGATGTATTTCGGCGGCGGACTTATGGCGAACTACGTATTGATGCTTAAGCTCGGTCTTAAGAACTCCATGTGGGGATTCATTCTCCCGATGCTTATCTCTACATATTATGTAATCCTCATGAGATCTTTCTTTATGAGTATTCCTAAAGATCTTGAGGAAGCAGGAGAGATCGACGGCCTTAACAAGTTTGGCGTTTTCCGTCACATAGCAATGCCTCTGTCAACGCCTATCATTGCAACGATGACTTTGTTCTATGCAGTTATGTACTGGAACAACTGGTTCAATGCAAAGCTCTATTTGCAGGATAAGACAAAGTGGCCGGTAGCATACTTCCTCCAGACGATCATCAGAGGTGCCGGTGCTTCCGATCCTGACGCGCAGAACATGGCAGCGAACATCAAGTCATGCGCGATGGTACTTACGGTTCTCCCGATCATTTGTATCTATCCGTTCATTCAGAAGTATTACGTCCAGGGCATGATGCTCGGCGGCGTAAAAGAGTAATCAATTTGTGCTAAATGGGACTTACCCACGGCAATAGAAAAATGTAAAGAAAGGAAACAGTTATGAAGACAACAAAACTTGCAAAAGTAATGTGCGTAGGTCTTGCAGTTTCAATGCTCTCCAGTTTAGCTGCCTGCACAGGCAATACTGAGGGTTCTGAGACAACTACGATTCCCAGTCAGATCGAAACTCAGCCTACTGAGACAGAAGAGAATGTGCCCTACACATATGGAGTAGGAAAGACATTCCATGCAGATGCGCCCGTAACATACACGATGTTCTTCAGTGATGCATCATGGTATCCGATGGTCGATACTTGGAAGACGGAGGGTGTTTTCAAGAAGATCGAGGAACTCACAAATGTTACACTTGACATCAAGTCTTACGACAGCGGTGACTACATGGATCAGATCACACTCGACATCCAGGCAGGCAACGCAGCTTACATCATCCCTAAGATCTATGATGATTCTAAGTTCGTAGACGGTGGTGCTATCGTTCCTATCTCCGACTATGTTAAGTACATGCCTTACTACACAGAGTTCTACAACAAGTATGACCTCTCTAAGGACATCCAGACGATCACAAGATCCAATGGTAAGTACTACAAGCTCCCTGGTATGAAGGAATCCAACCTCATCAACTATTCTTTCGTTATCAGAAAGGATATCTGGGACAAGGCAGGCGTTGACGTTGTTGCTCTCCAGAAGGACTGGACATGGGCTGACTTCCTCGAATGTTTGAAGAAGGTTAAGTCCTACATGGTAGCTCAGGGTATGTGCAAAGAGACAGACTACATCTGGTCTGACCTCTGGTGCGGTAACGAGTCCGGTCAGGGTTCCGGCGGAAACCTCCTCGGCGTTATGGCAGCTACATATGATGTAAATGCTGGTTGGAACATCGGTAACGGTATGAGATACAACAAGGATCAGGATAAGTTCCTCTTCTCACCTGTATCTGATAACTACAAGGAATTCCTTAAGACAGCTAACAGCTTCGTAGAAGCAGGTATCCTCGATCCTGAAACATTCACACAGGACGACGCTACAGCTACATCTAAGTACTACAACGGCAAGACAGCTATCATGTCTATCAACCAGGGCCAGTGGGCTAACTATGAGCAGAACATGACAGCACAGCTCGGTGCAGGCAACTATGAGAACTATGTAATCACAATGCCTATCGGTTCTACAAGAAACTCCACAGTATCTCCTGAGAGACTTGAGAACGGCGTTATGATCTCCAAGAAGGCTCTTGATGAACTCGGTGAAGACGGATTCATCCAGATGCTCAGATTCGTTGACTGGCTCTTCTATTCTCACGAAGCTTATGAGCTCACAAAGTGGGGCGTTAAGGGCGAGCACTACACAGAAGAGAACGGCGTAAAGAAGCTTATGCCTGGTTTCTGCTGCTCTGGCTTAGGTTTCGGTAATGACGAAGCAGAGTCAATGACAGACATCAGACTCAAGTGGGGTTATGCAGGTGGTAACTTCTGGTACGGTGGTACTGTTGCAGAAATGTCTGACAACCTTACAGGAGCTGTTGCTGATTACGTTGCACGTGACGCTCAGGACAGAGACGTTCCGCCTCTTGCACCTGGTCTTGCTCCTACACCTGAACAGAACGAAGAGATCAACCTCATCGCTACACCTCTCATCAGTAACGTTAACGCTTGGACACTGAAGTTCGTTACAGGCCAGGCTAAGATCGACGCTCAGTGGGATGAGTACGTTAAGTCTTGTGAAGCACTTAACTATCAGGGTCTCGTAGACATCTACGCTCAGCTCTACAAATAAGCTATAGCTTAGATCACGTTAAGTTTAATAAGGAGTTGTCTCGTAAGAGGCAACTCCTTTTTTATTTTCTTGGAGACGTGACTCCGTTGAGCACGCGAGGAACGAAGCGTGCGAAACAATAAACCACCCGCTATGCGGGTGCGCGACAGAAGTTATACAAAA
>CADCJM010000034.1 GCA_902801755.1 Oscillospiraceae bacterium | reverse complement strand
GCAAGACACATCACTTTATCAACATGCGGACTTGTTCCCAGGATCGAGCAATTCACAAAAGAAGGCCTTCAGGTAAACCTCGCGGTATCACTGCATGCTCCTAATGACGAACTCAGAAAGAAACTCATGCCTGTTGCAAAGGCATATTCTATAGAGCAGCTCATGAAGGCATGCAAAGACTATACAAAAGCTACGAACAGAAGGATCACTTTTGAGTACAGCCTCCTTGCAGGCGTTAATGATACGCCACAGTGCGCATCAGAACTCGTAAAGCTCTTAAAGGGCGGACTTTATCATGTGAATCTCATTGCTGCAAATAAGGTGCCCGGGACAATATTCCAGTCGGCATCTCCGGCAAAAGTTAAGCAATTCAGGGATATCCTTGAATCAGGCGGAATAAATGCTACTATCAGGCGTGAGATGGGCAGCGACATTATGGCCGCATGCGGACAGCTCAGAAGGGGAACAATAGAGGCAGAAAGATGTTAGCTTACGGAATGTCTGAAAAAGGTCCCGCAAGGGATACAAACGAAGACAGTTTTGCTTATGCGAACATAGGCAATTATTTCTGTATGGTCGTTGCAGACGGCGTCGGCGGTGAATGCTGTGGTGAGGTAGCCAGCAAGATCGCTGTAAACGGCGTTATGTCTGCTTTAAAGGACAGTCTTGCTTTTATCGACAGCAAGGATGAACTGCCGCAGTTCTTTAAGGTAATCTTCAACAGAGTCAATATCATGATCCTTCACGACTGCCTCGAAAACAGGGAGCGCATGGGGATGTGCACGACTCTTACAGTTGCTCTTTTAAAAGGCACAGAGCTTACGATCGCCCATATCGGCGATACCAGAGGATATCTCCTTCACGGTTCTGAGCTGATCAAGCTCACTGAAGATCACAATGAAGCAGGTAAACTTGTAAAGCAGGGACTTCTTTCTGAAGATGAGGCCAAGTACCATCCCGGCAGATCAAGGCTCTTCAAGGTCGTAGGGGAGAATCAGTATCTTAATCCTGATGTTTACAGTTATAATATAAGTTACGGTGATCTGGTCTTCCTGTGCTCAGACGGACTATATTCCTACATGAGCGGCGAACAGTTCAAGGCCTGCACTATGGAAAGAAACAAACCTGAAAGCATCTGCAGCAAGCTTATTGCTAAGGCGCTCGAAGGACAAAGTACAGATAATATTACGGTTACAGTAGTAAGGGCAGAGCCCGTAACCGAATTATAAGGAGATAATATGGCAAATCAGGTTCACGGCCCGGAGGGCATGATATTTGCGAATAAGTACAGAATCGTCAAGCTCATAGGCTCAGGCGGTATGGCTAATGTATATCTCGGAATCGATATGAATACCGGCGTAAACGTTGCCATCAAGATCCTTAAGCCTGAGTTCTCATCAGACGATGAGTTCATCAGAAGATTCGACGCCGAAGCTAAATCCGTTGCTTCGCTTAATCATGCAAATATCGTTAAAGTTTACGGTGTAGGACACGAAGGCAATTTCAGATATATCGTTCAGGAATATATCGAAGGCATCACGGTAAAAGACTTGATCAACCAGAACGGTCACCTCGACTGGAGAAATGCAGTCCCGATCGTTATCCAGATCGGTCTTGCATTGGATTACGCTCACCAGAACGGAATCGTTCACAGAGACATCAAGCCTCAGAACATCCTTATTTCACGTGACCGTGTTGCAAAGATCACAGACTTCGGTATCGCACGTGCAGCTTCATCCACAACGATCACAATGACAGGTGTACAGATGGGTTCAGTTCATTACTTCTCACCTGAGCAGGCAAGAGGCGGTAATGTCGGACCCCAGTCAGATATCTATTCTCTGGGTGTCTCACTTTTCGAGATGGTAACAGGAAGACTTCCTTTCGACGGTGATTCCAATGTTGCTATCGCAGTTAAGCACCTGCAGGAGACACCTCCTGTTCCTTCATCGCTCATGCAGGGAATTCCGAAGGGTCTTGATTCCATCATTGCAAAATGTATGCAGAAGAGTCCTGAGAGACGTTATCAGACAATGCGTCAGCTCGTAACAGAGCTTGACTCTTTGCTTGTTGATCCTAACGGAATTTACGGTGTTATTTCCAATGTGCCCGATAAGACCGTTAGCTCGGATACTACGATTTCTTTCAGACAGGATCCTGAATATGAGAAGCTCTCTGAGATCGAGAAAAGCGCAGAGGCAAGACGTATATCCAGATTCAGGGATAATGTTCTTCTGGCTCTCATTATCGTTGTCATAATCGGCGTTCTCATCGGTATCGGAATCCTCGTAATAAGGGCTGTCGGCAATGCTACGGCTATTCAGACGAATACAGACTATACGGTCGAGAACTATGTAGGCCTTAAGGCTGATGAGGTCATAGGCAGGCTTGATGCTGCACAGGTTTACTATACTATCGAATACAAGGTTACAGATAAGGAACCCGGTATCGTTATCGCACAGAGCATTAAGGAAGGTGTTACGATCTCTACGACAAACAGACTTAATCCTCTTGTCATCACAGTATCTTCTGCTGACGAGTCCATTATCCTGCAGGAATATGCAGGCGCTAACTATCAGGATGCGTTCAGATCACTTAAGAACTTAGGCCTTGAGCCGGTTCTCCGTCTCGAGCCTTCAGATAAGTATGATGCCGGTGTCGTTATCAAGACTGAGCCTGAAGCCGGCACACAGCTCTTAAGAGGTGAGACAGTAATCATCGTCTACGCTACTGAGCCTACTTCTTCAGTCGTTCCTGATGTTGTCGGAAATACAGTAGCCGAGGCCAAGAAGAAGCTTGAAGAAGCTAACCTCAACTACACAGTTGAAGGTTCAGTTGAAGTCCTCGCACTTGATGCAAAGAAGCAGTATGTAATCCTTACAAACCCTGTAGCAGGCACAACAGTAGGAAGAAAGTCTTCAGTTAAGCTCTTCGTTGGTACTAAGGAAGACTACCAGAACGGCGGTACGCCTACTCCTACGCCTCCGCAGGCGGTTGTCGAGATCGTCATGAAGGGAAGCGGTACCGTATCAGGTTCCGGCAAATACGATCTCAATACACAGGTAACGCTCACAGCTGCACCTGCAAACGGATTCAAGTTCGAATACTGGTTAGACTCTTTAGGCAATATCGTATGCTACACACCTAACTTTACTTTCGTAGTTAAGGAGAGCACTACATATACAGCAGTATTCTCGGCTCTCCCGACCAATACACCGGTACCGCCTACGGATACTCCTGTTCCGCCTCCGCCGACGAACACACCTGTTCCGTCACCGGATCCGAATCCGGGCGGAGGAGACGAGCCGAAGCCTCAGGATCCTAACCAGAACCAGCAAAACCAGGGCAACAACGGTTAAGGTAAAGGACAGATGGCAGATGTCGATTCTTTTCGAGGCGTAATCACTAAAGGTGTGGGCGGTGTATATACCGTCCGCTTCGAAAACAACGGCAGATATGAGTATGTCTTATGCGCCGCACGAGGCCAGTTCAGACTTAAGGGGATAAAGCCCGCCATTGGTGATAAGGTATCCATAATGCCTTCCGGCGATCCGGATATTCCTTATGTCATTACAGACATCTCTGAGCGCGTGAGCTTTATTGCAAGACCGCCTGTAGCAAATCTGTCGGTAATGCTCCTTACGTTCTCTGTAACGAATCCGGAGCCGGACCTTACATTGCTGGATAAGATGCTCCTTGTATGCTCTTTAAATGACATAAGGCCCGTTATCATATTTACCAAGAGTGACCTTAATGAGGATGACGGTGAGAGGCTTTGTTCCGTTTATAAGAAGGCGGGTTATGAAGTTCTTTTATCTTCACCTGACAAGCCCCTTACCAAAAGTGATCTTAAGGATATAATAGGTGATGGAATTGCCGCATTTGCAGGACCTTCGGGTGTCGGCAAGAGTACGCTCTGCAATTCCCTTTTAGGGTATGACCTGATGGAGACCGGTGAAGTCAGTGCCAAGATAAAGCGCGGAAAGCATACGACAAGACATGTTGAGCTTCACGAGTTTATTGACGGTTTTATCTGCGACACTCCGGGATTTACTTCTCTGTCACTGGAAGACCAGGGCGTTGATTACAGGGATGTCCTTTATGGATATCCTGAGATAACTTCTATTGCGACAGGCTGCAGGTTCGATGACTGCTCACACAGGAAAGAAGACGGCTGTGTCGTAAGGAATGCTTTATCTGAAGGACTGATAGATGAAGGCCGCTATGAAAGATACAAGGGCTTTTATACAGAGCTTTACGATAATAGGAACAATTACAAACATAGGAGAAAGCAATGAAAGATATTGAGATAGCACCGTCTATACTTGCTGCTGATTTCGGTTACCTGATGAGAGATATCAAGGCTGTTGAGAAAAATGCCGAATATCTCCATATCGATGTCATGGACGGGCACTACGTAAATAACATTTCGTTCGGTATTCCGGTTATCCAGTCGATCCGCAAGTATACGGACATGAAGTTCTATACGCATCTCATGATCACCAATCCAGGGAAATATATCAAAGCTTTCGCAGATGCAGGTTCCGACAATATCACTTTCCACTTGGAGTGCACAGATGATGCTGATAAGCTTATTTCTGACATCAAGGCACTTGGATGTTCTGCGGGAATCTCTATCCATCCTGATACACCTGTTGAGAAGGTTTTCCCTTATATCGGCAAGGTTGACATCATCCTTATCATGACAGTTTATCCCGGCTTTGGCGGACAGGGATATCTGCCTTCTTCAAATGAGAGGATCGCAAAGCTCAGGAAAGCAATAGACGACCAGGGCGCTGATACCATTATCTCCGTTGACGGCGGCATCACACTTTCCAATGTCAAGGAAGTCTACGATGCAGGTGCCAGATTATTTGTTGCAGGAAGCACTGTCTTTAACGCCAAAGATCCTGCCAAGGCTATAGAAGATCTCAAGTCATGCGCTACGTTATCGTAACAGGCGGGCCGCTGCCTGATGAAGCTTTAGAAGTTATCAGGAGCATTTCAGAATCAAAAGAGGAGAAGGTCATAATAGCCTGTGATTCGGGCTGTGATCATCTTGCGCGTCTGAACATAGTACCCGATATCCTAATAGGCGATATGGATTCGATTTCCAAAAAGGGACTTAGGTTCGCGGAGAAGAATAATGTATTTACTGAGCTCTATCCCGTCGAAAAGGACTGGACTGACACTGAAATTGCTCTTAACAAGACAGAAGCAGGAGATAAGGTCACTCTCGTATGTCCCATCTCTGCAAGGATCGATCATGTGATCGCAAATCTTGGAATATCACTGAAGCTCAAATCCGAAGGACGGGATATCGTTGTCACTGACGGAGTTACTTACTGCTATCCTCTGGCAGGTGAAGACAAGGTTCAGATAGATGTAACTCCCTATAAGGGCAATGCCGCGGTATCACTTATCCCGTGGAACTTCGGAAAGACTGTTAAGGGCGTAACGACCAAAGGCCTTTACTATCCGCTTGAAGACGGTGATCTTACTGCAGGTTCATCTTTCTCTTTTTCGAACCATCCGAAAAAGGGCGCGAAAAAGATATCAGTTTCCATAAAATCCGAAATGCTCTTAGTCGCAGTTACGAAATCCGTGTAACGCAATAAGATAAGGGGTTTTAAGCCAACAGACCTTCGGCAAATGTGATTTTTTGGTGCCAAAATTGAGACTTTTGGCTATTGAATGAGACTCAAAAACCTACTAAACTTAAACTGCAAATGAATGAACGCATCCTTTTTTAGGGATGCGTTTTTTTATGGCTAAATTTTCATACGGAGGAACAGAACATGATGGATTACGAGAGTTTCAAGAAGAGAGTTATGAGAGAGTTTTTGGACTACATGCCTGAGAAATATCAGGACTGTGAACTCGAGCTCAGAAAAGTCCCCAAGGTCAACACCTGCCTTACAGGAGTTGTGATCAAGCCCAAGGGAAAGAAAAAGTCTTACTGCAGCCCGACATTCTATATGGAAAGAATGTACGATCAGTATCTTGACTGCAATTCTTTCGAGAAGGTCATGGCTAACCAGGCGATCTACCTGGAAGAGTCCCTCAAGTATATGCCTGAAGATGTCATGAAGCTGGACTTTGCAGCAATGAAGGAGAAGATCGTCTTCCAGATCGTAAACACAAAAGAGAATCAGGAGATGATCAGCCTTTGTCCTCACAGGGATTTCATGGATCTCTCGATCGTTTACAGAGTGATAGTAAATGTGGACGAGCATGGTGTCTCCGGGTTCCTTATAACGCATGACATTGCTAATGTTGAAGATCTTACTGAGGCGCTTTTATACAGTCTTGCAAAGAAGAATACGAAGAAGATATTCCCTTTTAAGAGCGAGAGAATCGAAGAGACCATGAGCCGCATGATGAGGCGCTGGGGTGCGACAGATAAGGACGTGGAGAATTCTTTTGCCGGTATGGACGATGTCCCTCAGAAGGAAAGAGTCTATGTAATAAGCAATGAATATGAATTCTTCGGTGCGAATGCTCTTCTTTATAAGGACGTGATAAAGAAGGTTGTTAAGAATATCGGAACAGACTGTTATATCCTTCCGTCATCGGTCCACGACCTTGTCGTTTTATCGACCGAGACATTTTCAGAGAGTTCAAAACTGATAAGCCTTGTCAGGGAAACAAACAGTGAACACGTAAGAACGTCGGACAGATTATCTGACAGCATCTATAAGTTCAATATCGAGAACGGATCTATCGAGCGTGTTGAAGACCAGGTGGAGGAAGCATCGTGAGATATAAACGGCAAGATAAACTCAGATACAGGATATTATCCGGTCTGTTAACGGCAGCAGTTGCGATTTGCACGTTGCCGTTTTTTATTGGAACTGGAACCGTCAATGCCGCTGTATTAAGTTCCAATGCCCTTGTGTCTGAGAGCAATACAAAAGCTGCAGGATATAAGAGTGAGAAGGCTTTCAGAGATGCGGTCCTTGCTGCATGCAAGAAGATGGACGGCGTCAAATACCAGTGGGGCGGCGGCGGATGGAACGGCATCGACTGCGCGGGATCTGTAAGCCTTGCATACAGTGTGGCGCTTAAGACGGCAAAGATAACAGGAACATCAGGTTCATACGGCAAGAAGACATTGTCTTATTCTGGCGGCGGTACACCGGATAAGTACGGCTTTGAAAGACCGGGCTTTGCAGGCATCAAGTCCAGCTTTACAAACGGGATACTTAAGAAAAGAAGTATCAAGCCTTCCGAGAACCGGTTTTCGAGCTTTGAGACAAACGGGACGAAAGGCATTCAGAACGATGAGTGGATAAACATCATCAACAAATACGGCTTTAAGCCCGGTGACATGATCTTATGGTGGAATGACAACAACGATAAGACCAATGCCCAGCACATAACGATCTACGCAGGAATTGAGAACGGCACTGCAATGCATTGGACAGCGAGCTCCACATCGGGTTATTTTCTCAAGAAGTCTCTTGCTAGCAGTTCATCGGAATCAGGTAAGGGAAGCTTTACAGGATTTATGGGCCTCAAGGCCACAGCATTGGTAGATGTTGCGTATGTTGGCTTTACGCTGGATAAAAGAGATCCGTCCGGCATTAACTACACAGGTGCGGTATTCTCTGTTTTTAGTGATCCTGAATTGAATAGTCTGATAGGAGAGCTGCGTGATGAAGACGGTGACGGCATCTATACAGATTACTTTGCTTTGAACAATTCTGTTTACACCCGGCAGAAGTTCAAGCTGACTGCAACTGACGGCCAGTCCGGAGCCTATGAGGATACGGTCTACATACAGGAGACGGCAGCACCTGACGGAGTGATCCTTCCTGATGGTACAAGACACAGCCTGAAGGATCAGGATGGGAATCTTCCCGGTGTATATAAGTTCATCGATACAGATGGATATGCAGTACACATAAAGCTTACAGAGACTGACGGATCCAAAGGAAAGCTTGAGTATTCCATTGCAAAGATTGGTGGAAGTGAACTCTATCAGACAGTAAAAAACGATTACTCTTATGCGGCCGGATCTGATGTGGTGCTCATAACCAATATGGAGACGACAGATTCCACTGCCGGCAGAGGCAAAGGCGCGGGGCTCTTTACAGAAGGCAGCAGCATATCCCTCGAGAAGATAACGGCTACTGCTTTCGATATCACTTCAACGGTATTTACCGTTACTGAAGATAATGAGCTCTTAGCCACATACAAGTATTCTGACGGCAGCTGGAACTGGTTTGATGCATCCGGCAATAAGTGGACATCAAAGGAATTTCCAATAAAGTACAGCACCGAATACGTCGTGACAGAGGAATTCAAAAAGGATGAACCCTTCAAGTGCATTGACGGAAACAGTATTGATTATGAATATACCAACGATTCGGGCTGGACAAAAATCAGCGATACCACATATCAGTATAAGTTCAAGACAGAAGGCAAAGATTCTAAGAAAACTTATTCCTTTAAGTGCGAGAACAATAAGCTGTCAGGTGATTTTTCTGCAGATAAGAACGTCACTGATAAAGATGATACTAAGGATGGATTTGTTTTCGAGCTCTGGAATAAAGACATGACTGTAAAACTTGCGGAAGGAGTGTCAGCTAAAGATGGAAAAGTACTATGGAAAACAGCGGGCGGAAGTGACCTTGAACATTTTGATGTTCCAGCCGGAGATTATGTACTTGCAGAAATATATCCTGATAAAGGCTATTCAGGAACTTCGGCGACGTTCACATATAAGATCCCGGAGGGCTTCGAGAATGGCCCGGATGAGAAATGGATCAAAAGGATAACTATCGGTACCGATAAGGTAACTGAGACCATTATCAATGACAGAACAGAAGGAAAGATAAAGATAACTAAGACTTCCGAGGATAAAAAGGTCGGCAATGTTGGGTTCAGCCTCTTCTATGGCGGCAAGGGCAATGAGCCCTCATGGCAGAAAGAGGAAATGACAAAGGGAAAGACTGATTCTCTTGGAATGGTTTATTTTTCGAATCTTCCGACCGGCTGGTACCGGATAGATGAGAATGTTGAAGCAGCTTATAAAGCTGTCTGGGATGACGGTACGGAAGGCAGTTCGAGAATTATAAGGATCTCCGAAGAAGACGATGACAAGGTTATAGAAGTAAATGTTGCAAACAAACTCGATATCAATCCTGATATAACCACAACGCTTACGGATAGCGCTGATTCACATAGTGTTAATTGCGGTAAGAGCATTGAACTAAAAGATAAGGTGCATTTCGAAAATCTTACGGCAGGATATGAATATAAGATAAAAGGCAGCCTTGTTGACCGGATGAGCGGAGAGATCTTTAAGGATGAAGAAGGTAAGGAATATACATCTGAAGTCTCATTTAAAGCGGACAGCTCGCTTGGGGCCTTAAGTAAAGACAGCAGGGGAAGAGATATGGTAACAGGTGACGTGTATGTTAAGTTCACATTAGACAGCAGTTACCTTTATAGTAAAGCTTTCGAAAACGGTGCTGGATCACTTGCCATTGTGTGCGTTGAGGAACTGTACTTCAGGGATATCCTGATAGCAGAGCATAAAGATCTGGATGACACTGACCAGACTGTAACTGTCAGACCAAAGATATCAACAACTGCCACGGACAGCAAAACCAACACAGGTGTTCTGACGCTGTCTGAGGTCGTTACCATCAATGATAAAGTCAGCTTTGAAGGACTTAATCCGGGAGAAAGTTTTATACTTACCGGTACCCTGATGGATAAGCTTACAGGAGAGCCTTATGAGGATCTTGAAGGAAACACTTATTCCAAAGAAGTATCTTTTGTTCCGGAGGCTTCTGACGGGTCCGTGAACGTAAGCTTTGAAAATGTAAAAGTGCCTTTGGATTCTGGCGCGCTTGTAGTCTTTGAAGTCCTGAGAATAGAAGGGAATGGTTTGCCTGTCGCAGTACATGAGGATATCGAAGATGAAGGCCAGACATTAAGAAGACCTTCATGTAAGACTGTTGCAGCTACAGTTAAGGGCGATAAGACTTTCCTCAGCAATTCAACTGTCACGATAGTTGACCATGTTAGCTATTCGGATCTGGAAGCCGGCCATACCTATTATGCAAAGGCGACGCTTAAACTTACGGATGGAACAGAAGTTACAAACAAGGGAAACGAAGTTGTATCGCTTCAGCAGTTTGTGCCCGAAATGCCTTCGGGCGTTGTGGATGTCACCATTAAGTTTAAGGCAACGGGCCTTGAAGCCGGTGACACAGTTGTGGTAATTGAGAATATCTATGACATGTCCACCGAAGAAGAGATAATGCAGGGAATACAGGATGAAGATATCAGGGTTATAGCTCATGAAGATCTGGATAACAAAGACCAGAGCCTTGCTGTAACAAATCTTCCTGTATCAGGTGAACTTTTAAGCACAGAATCTGTCTGGGGCTTTGTTGTTTTCTTCTTATCTACAGGAGCAGGCGCTGTTGTGATCTATTCTGAAGTCAGAAGGAAAAGGATCAGAAGGACAAAAAGATGGTAAGAAAGTTTTGCAAGATCATTCTGATTACAGCGATAGCAGGTTTTTGCCTAACCGGTTTTCTGACAGGATTTAAGGAATATGCCAAGTCATTTGTAAGAGAGTCGGTAAAAGAAGAGATACTGGAGAAGAAGGATGAGGGAGAACTGGTTTTCGAAGTGCCGGCAGGAGATTATCTTTCAGTGGAAGGTGAAGAAGGAGAACCAAAGACTGATGTACTGGACAGCTGGATAGGGATCACAGGTTATGTGTCAGGCAACGACAGGACCTGCGAATCCCTGCATCTGGCAGGAATAATAGAGATCGGGTCGCTTGGGATCGAAGAACCCATATGGGAAGAAAATACCTCACTGGCCATGAGGTATGGAGTGATATTAATGAAGAACACCGCGCATCTGGAAGAACCGGGCAACGCGGTGATCGTAGGACACAGGAATACGGTTACGCATACCATTTTCGATAAGCTTACAGGGATTAAGAAAGATGATGAAGTTACGATAACCACGCCCGACGGCATTATGCATAATTATAGGGTGAACGGTACATATTACTGTTCACCCTATGATCTTCAAAACTATGTAGGCACTTCAGAAGATTATCCTGTGATGATAACTCTTGTTACCTGTGCAAGGGAAAAAGGCAACAGCTGGCGCTTTATCGTTACCCTTATTCCTGAATAAGGATCAGAGCTCAGCCCTGTGGCTTAAGCCCAATTCCTCAGCTACTGCGAAGAATGCCTTTCTGGAGTTCCTGATAGAGACTTCGGAAACGCAGAATGCGAGACGGCAGTAACCGGGACGTGCAAAGCTCGAGCCCTTAACAAGAAGGAGATTCTGCTTTGCGCAGATCTTTGCGAACTCTTCATCTGTCAAACCCTTAGGAGTATTCATGAAGATGTAGAGAGCGCCGTTGGGCTTAACTGCATCAAAACCTGCGTCAACGATATTGGAGTAAAGAAGGTTTCTTCTGTTCTCGTAGTTTGCGACATCGACCTTTGCGTAGATAGCCTTCTCGATGACCTTCTGCCAGATAGCTGGAGCGTTAACGCTTCCGAGTGTTCTGTTTGAAAGAACGATCGCTCCTGTGAGCTCAGCGAAGTCAGCGCACTTAGGGGAGACTAATGTATAACCGATTCTCTCGCCGGGAAGTGACAAAGACTTGCTCCATGAGAAGCAGATGATGAGGTTGTCAATATACTTGAGAGCACAGGGAACCTCTGCTCCGTCGTATGCCAGGTCGATATAAGGCTCATCAGAGATCACATAGATCGTGTGATCCTGCTTCTTGAGCATATCGTTGAGCGCAATAAGAAGCTCAGCGGGGTATACGACACCGGACGGATTGTTAGGTGAGTTTACAATGATTGCCTTTGTCTTAGCAGTGATAGCCTTCTCGATATCGGAGATCACGGGCATGAACTTGTCGTCTGTCTGAACTATTACTACCTTGCCATTGTGGTTAGCGACGTAGCCGTTGTATTCCATGAAGTAGGGAGCAAGAAGGATTACTTCGTCATCAGCATCAAGGATCGAGTGAAGGACATCGTTCATTGCGGAAGCTGCGCCGACTGTCATGCATACAGCGTCAGGACCGATCTCCATTCCGGCTTCCTTGCCGCGCTTTTCAGCTACGATCTGGCGTGTGGAAGGATAACCTGCGTTAGGCATATATCCGTGCATGCCGGGTGTGGGATTGTTTGCAAGATCTTTGAGAGCATCGAAAACTTCCTTCGGAGGCTCTAAATCGGGATTGCCGATAGAAAAGTCGTAGACATTTTCAGCGCCATAGATAGCCTTAAGTCTGCCGCCTTCTTCGAACATTTTGCGGATCTCTGAGCCGCCCTTAAGAGCTTCAGCCATTTTCTTGGAAATCATAGTAATACCTCTTATTAATGAAAATTAGCAATAATATAGCACAAATAACAAAGACGAAGTAGCACTTGAATAAGGCAGCGCTATAAGGATAGTTTTGATTATCAGGGAGATTGGCTTATACGGATTCTCCAGCCGTGGCAGCCTGAACAGCATTCTCGGAGGATTCTGTTACAGGAACTGCGATTGTGCCGATAGTCTCATAATCGTAAGACGGGTTCTGAAGCCTGTTGATGAAGAACCTCTCTGACATAGGCTTATCGAAGAAGAAAGACTGGAAGAGACTGCATCCGCACATTCTGAGGTCGTCGACCTGCTTCTGTGACTCAACGCCTTCGCAGATTACTTTGTAACCCAAAGTGTTAGCAAGGTTGATCATGTCGTTGGTGATGATACGGCCCTTCGTGTCATCAGGATCAAATCTGTCGGCGCCGATCTTAACGTAGCTTGCATCCATATCGTGGAGAAGTGTAAGAGTGGACTGGCCGGTGCTGAATTTATCGAGTGTTACAAGAACGCCTGCTTCGCTCAATGTATGGCTTACAACATTAAGGATAGGCATTCTTTGAGTGAAGTCAGGTTCTGAGAACTCGATGCCTATGAGATTGTGGTCTACGCCGTATTTGTCGATTACAGCGAGAATGTCGGTGGCGATCGAAGCATTGAAAAGGTGACGGCCGGAGAAATTAATAGAGATGGGAACGATAGAAAGTCCCTGCTCCTGCCATGACTTGATGTTCTTGCAGACATTCTCAAGAACATAGAAGTCGATCTTGGTTACGATTCCTGAGTCGGTAGCAAGAGTAATGAACTCCTGAGGGGACATGATCTTGCCGTCCAGAGGCCATCTTGCCAGAGCTTCTGCAGCATGCAGAACAGGCTTATCTTCAATACTGATTACAGGCTGATAGTAGATGAGGAACTTGTGCTCATTTAAAGCTCTGGTCAATGTCTCGGTGTTGTTGTGATTCTTCTCGTTGATCTCTTCGGTGTAGTAGACGAAATCAATATTATTCTTTTTTGAGTAACTGAAAGCCTGTGAACACTCGCCCATAACGTGATTTCCAAAACGGTGGCTGGAACGGATCGTCGTGATGCCGGCCCTGCAGTTAAAGATGTGTTCGAACTTATCTCCGCCGTAAGTAAGAGAGACCGGAACCGATCTGATGAAATCCTCAAGCTCGGGGAGGCGGGAAGTTATTACAACGATAACGAAGTTATCTCCGCCCAGATGAACAGCGAATTCGCCCTTTTCCTCATCGGGGAAAGAGTTCAGCTTGGCGCCGAAGAGCTTGATCGCTGATCCTGCGATGTCTGAACCGAAATATCTGTTTAACTGGTTTACGTGCTTGATGTTGATGAAGGCAACCGAGTATTTGATGGCTGTTCCTCTGGTGAACATATCGTCCAGTCTCGTCATCAGGTAGTTCTGGTTATACATTCCGAACTCGATATCGTGATTAAAGAGGAATGAATACTGGTTGCTTAAGCGTGAGACGGCGATCTTGTTTGCAACGCTGTCCCTGAATATGCGCATGAACTCTTCCTGCTCGACTGTGAACTGGGGAGGGAACTGCTTATATGTAAATCTGACAGTTGTCGTAACGGAATCGCTATTGCCCAGTGTGACCTCAAAGAATTCCTGTCCGACATTATCAGCCAGATAATCAACATTCTTGGAGACGGGCTTGCCGCTTATTATCTGTGTGTCTTCGATCTTGGCGATAGAGAGATAGTCAGCATACCTGGAAAATTTATCGTTGAACTTACAATCGACGCACTCGTCGAGTGTTTCAAAGAAAACCTTTATGTCAGGTGTTCCGGCGATCATAATCTTCCCTCTAAATTTAATAACTAAATTTTAAGGCACTAAAGTACACATTACAACATATACGAAAATTATCAAAAAAACAAGACAAATAGGTGGAATATGAAAGAACGAAATCTAACATTTAAACGTTTTATTGGCAATAAGGGCGAGGATCTGGCGGTAAAAATACTCGTGGACAGGGGATTTACCATCATGTCCAGGAACTACACGGTACATAATGTGGGGGAAATAGATATAATCGCCGGGAAGGATGGTGACATCCATATCCTTGAGGTAAGAACCAGGCAGAACAAAGGGACATATCCTGATTCTGCCGAATCTGTCACGGCCTCGAAAAGGAAGAAGATCATAAATACTGCAATGTACTTTGTCATGGAGAATGATCTGTATGACAGAAACCTGATTTTCGAAGTCGTGAGGGTCACTCATGATAAGCAAGGTAATATACTGGGAATCGAATTTGTGCCTTTTTGATGTGCAAAGTGCCGAATTTGTCGAAAAATGCATTTTCGGGAAGAAGAAATGCCATTTTGGCAAGTTTTATTTATTGCTTTAATAACTTAATAGACTATAATTGTTGAGGTTTTTGAGGGGTAAGTCTCTTCAAAAATGCAAGATTCAAATTTCAAAATTTCATTTTAGGAAGGTTGGCTTATCATGAAGGGTTACCGTGAGATGACAAAAGAAGAGCTCCTCAAAGAGAGATCAGAGCTGAACGAACGCTATGAGAAGTGCAAGGCACTTAATCTTACGCTCGACATGACCCGCGGAAAGCCTTCGCCGATCCAGCTGGATCTTTCCAACGATATATACGATACGCTCAAGGACGGCTTCAAGACACTCAAGAATGAAGATACGAGAAACTACGGTATCGCTCCCGGTATCGAAGAGATAAGAGCTGTCTTTGCTGATCTTCTCGGCACAGACAAGGACAACATCTTCATGGGCAATTCCTCATCTCTGAACCAGATGTACGATGCACTCATGCGTTCCATGGTCTTTGGTGAAGTCGATTCACCCAAGCCCTGGTCACAGGTAGAGGGAAGAAAGTGGCTTTGCCCGGCTCCCGGATATGACAGACACTTCAGAGTTACTGAGACAATGGGCTTTGAGCTTATCGCTGTTCCGATGACAGAGAATGGTCCTGACATGGACGTTGTTGAAGAACTCGTTAAGGATGAGAACGTTAAGGGTATCTGGTGCGTTCCCTGCTACAGCAATCCTGACGGCGTTGTTTATTCCGCAGAAGTTTGCGAGAGACTCGCGAAAATGGAGACAGCAGCACCTGATTTCAGGATCTTCTGGGATAACGCTTATGTATGCCACCACCTCTATGAGGACAGAAACACATGGGGCAAGCTTCCTGATATTCTTTCTCTTTGCGAGAGCTACGGCCATGCAAACAGGGTATATGAGTTTGCTTCATCTTCCAAGATCACATTCGCAGGCGGCGGTATTTCCTGCTTCGCAGCAAATAAGGACAATATGACATGGGCAAAGAAATTCTTAAATGCCCAGGCTATCTGCACGAATAAGGTCAACCAGTTAGCACATGCAAGATTCCTTCCCGACGCAGAGTCTGTATATGCTCATATGATGAAGCATGCGGCAATTCTCCGTCCCAAGTTCGAAGCTTGCCAGAAGGTCCTTAATGAGGAACTCGGTTTTGATGATCTCTGGCACTGGACAAAGCCTAACGGCGGTTATTTTGTCAGCTTCTATGCTATGCCCGGCACTGCAACAAAGATCGTTACTATGTGTAAGGAGGCAGGCGTTGCTCTTACACCTGCAGGCGCAAGCTATCCTTACGGAAAGGATCCGTCTGATTCCAATATCAGACTTGCTCCTTCTTTCCCCGGAATAGAAGATATCGAGAAGGCCGTCAGAATCCTCACGATCTGTGCTAAAATCACAGCAGTTGATAAATTGTTGGAGGA
>CADCJM010000033.1 GCA_902801755.1 Oscillospiraceae bacterium | reverse complement strand
TATTCTCTTTTATGCTCAGGACTCTTCTGCGAAAGCACACCAAAGCATTGAGAAAAGTATAACTACCATAGCGAGCATCATGATGATCATTGCCGGACCATCTTCGATAGTGTAGTTATAGTTGCCGCCGCCAAGAGAACTCATAAGGCTTCCGGTCATACCGACGATCGCCTTTGAAGCTTCCTGGCTGACCATGAAGTTCCAGAGCGCTGAAGCCGACACACCAATGCTGACCAGCGATGAGATAACATAAGCCTTCTTAAGACCTACGATCGCACCACCGATGATAACCAGGTCAGCGACCAGGATAAGAATGGCATAGATCGGTGAAGACATGATGTTGACCACACCGTCCTTAACGGTCTGATGGTTGACCTGCACCATGTACATAGGCACGAAAACTGCTATTCCTGACAGTATCGCACCGATCATCAAAATAATTCTTCGAATACTCATAAATAACCTCCCTTATTCGAATGTGAAACACTTAAAATTTATCATTAAAAGCTACGGTTAGTCATCATTTACCGCATTCCATACCATGCCGGCACCGATAACAATAATAGCTATAATGAGCAAAACCATTGCCGGACCATCTTCGATCTGATACATAGTCGGTCCGACGATCCCTGACATATATGAATTAGTGATTGCTCCCATCGAGGCAGAACTTCCTTTACTTAGCTGCACTCTGATAAGCGCCGAAATAGTCGAAATAATACTGATAATTGAACAGATGATATAGATCTTCTTATTAGAGATAAACGTTCCGATGATGATCATTATATCAGCGCCAAGAATTACAAAAGACAGTATCGACGGAAAAAGAGCCACTGTATCTTTCTGATAGATAAAACCTGTAACAGTCAGCGTGTATAACGGAATAAACTGACAGATACCTGACAGTAATGCGCCAAGCATCAAAACGATCTTGCGAATATCCATAAAAGCCATCCCTTATTAAGTAAAATATTCCTGATAAGAATATTAACATTAAAAGCTTTAATTGAGAAGTGGTTGTTCTACATTTGTAGAAAAAGATTTTTTGAACACCCTTCTAATTCCCTAATATCATACTGGCAGTTCGATTTTCAGTGTTTTTGAGCTAAAACCGACAAAATCGAACTGATAGTTCGATTATAGGGAGTTTTGAACTATAACTAACAAAAGCGGACTGGAAATTCGATTATGTGGAGTTTTGAGCTAAAACCGACAAAATCGAACTGGTAGTTCGATTATAGTGAATTTGAGCCAAAACCGACAAAATCGAACTGATAGTTCGATTATAGGGATTGGGAATACTATTTGGGGATCGTCTTAAAGATCAAAATAAAAGAGGTTGCCATCTCTGACAACCTCCTGAATTAGTTTTAGTCTCTAACAATCTTGCTGACGTTTTTAAGCTGTTACGATCTTGTTTGCATTCTCAAGGCCGTGTCTCTCGACTGCCTCTTCCCTCATCTTGTACTTGAGGATCTTGCCTGCCGCATTCATCGGGAAGCCTTCAACGAAGTCAACGTATCTGGGGATCTTATGCTTAGCCATGTGAGTCTTAACATATTCCTTGATCTCTTCTTCGGATGACTCTTCGCCGGGCTTAAGAACTACTGCTGCGAGGATCTCTTCACCGTAGTCAGCGTCAGGAACACCGATTACCTGTACGTCCTGGATCTTGGGATGTGTGTAAAGGAAGTCTTCGATCTCCTTGGGGTAGATATTTTCGCCGCCACGGATGATCATGTCCTTGATACGGCCGGTGATCTTGTAATAACCGTCTTCGGGTCTCTTGAGAGCCAGGTCGCCGGAGTGGAGCCAGCCGTCTTCATCGATAGCTGCAGCTGTTGCTTCGGGCATCTTGTAGTAACCCTTCATGATGTTGTAACCACGTGCGCAGAACTCGCCGGGAACACCGTCAGGGAGCTCCTCGCCTGTCTCAGGATCGACGATCTTAGTCTCAACGCCGAAGATGGAAGGTCCTACAGTATTAACTCTCTGCTCGATAGTGTCTGTTGTCTTACTCATCGTTGTTGCAGGAGAAGCCTCAGTCTGACCGTATGTGATAACGATCTCAGGCATGTGCATCTTCTCGATGACTTCTTCCATTGTCTTGATCGGGCAAGGCGAACCTGCCATGATGCCTGTTCTCATGTGTGAGAAGTCAGTCTTCGGGAAGTTCTCGTGGCCGAGCATGGCTATAAACATTGTCGGAACGCCGTGGAAGCATGTGATCTTCTCCTGGTTGATGCAGTTAAGACCTTTTCGAGGTGAGAAAGCAGTGATAGGTGACATTGTAACTGCGTGAGTTACGGATGCTGTCATGGCGAGAACCATGCCGAAGCAGTGGAACATAGGAACCTGGATCATCATGCGGTCGAAGGAAGACAGATCCATGCAGTCGCCGATCGCCTTACCGTTGTTAACTACGTTGTAGTGTGTGAGCATAACGCCCTTAGGGAATCCTGTTGTGCCGGATGTATACTGCATGTTGCAGACATCGTGCTTATCAATTGTGCGGCGAATCTTTTCAACGTCGGCAACACTTACCTTCTCTGCCAAAGCGGGAAGCTCATCCCAGTGGAAGCATCCGGGAACGTGGGATTCACAAGTGATAACGTTCTTTAAGACAGGAAGTCTGGCTGCTTCGAGCTTGCCGGGTTCGGAATCCTTCAATTCAGGGCAGATCTCGTTGATGATCTGGAGATAATCGCAGTCCTTGTACTTGTCGATCATGACGAGTGTGCAAGTGTCGGACTGTCTCAAAAGATACTCGATCTCATGGATCTTGTAAGCTGTGTTGACTGTAACGAGTACGCAGCCGATCTTTGTAGCTGCCCAGAATGTCAGATACCACTGGGGAACGTTAGTAGCCCAGATGGCGATGTGGTCACCCTTCTTGCAGCCCATTGCGAGGAATGCGCGTGCAAGGTTGTCTACGTCGTCCCTGAATTCAGGATATGTACGTGTGTAGTCTAATTCTGTATATCTGAAAGCATACTGGTTCGGGAAGAGCTCACAGATCTTATCCAATACATCCGGGAATGTGAGGTCGATCAATGTCTCCTTTGGCCAGGGATAGTAACCGGTGCCCCTTGTATCCATCTGAAGCTCTAACTTCTGCTTCGGACGGTATGTCTCCATGTAGCTTGCGAACTGGGGAACTACGATACCGGCGCTGTCCAAGTTCTTGGACCATCTGTATACCCACTCGAGTGATACATAGCCAAGGTAATCGATCGATGTGAGAGCATCGAACATTGCCTTGAGCGGCATGTCACCTGAACCCATGAGCTTGTAGCAGACCTTACCGTCCTCCATGACGGAGTCCTTAACGTGAACGTGCTTAATATATTCGCCTAAGTTATTAACTGTTTCTTCAGGAGACTCGCCCATGAATCTGTAAGGGTGATGCATATCCCAGAGGGCAGCTGCCTTACGTGAACCGATGGCATCAAGGACTCTCTTAAGTCTCTTGGTATCGGCGTAAACACCGTTTGTCTCAAGAAGCAAAGTGACGTTCATTTCTTCTGCGTAAGGAACGAGCTCCTTCATGATAGAGATAACGACTTCGTCATCGATCTCCCTCTCAGGTGCGGGATTCCTGTCGCCGAGAACACGGATATAGGATGTGCCGAGCTTGTTTGCGAGCTCAATGTATGCTCTGATCTCAGCGATCGCCTTATCCTTGGTAGCCAGATCGTTAACAGGCTCGCCTGATGAAAGACAAGGGATAGTAAGCTTCAATTCCTTAAGCTTTGCTACTGTCTTAGGGAGATTTGCCTCAGTAAACGGCGGAGCCTTAACTGAGAAGATATCCTGGCCAAGGCCTCTGATCTCAATACCATTGAAATTGAAGTCCTTTGCCATTGAATAGATTTCCTGCCAGGAAAAATCAGGACAAGCGAGTGTTGAAAAACAAGTTAACATAGTAATTTCCTCTTTTATTAATTAAAACCTTGAAATTATATAGGTTTGTGGATTGTTTGTAAAATACCTGCATATTTAATGGCATACGCAGACGCCGGCTGAACAATACAAAACGGGCCGCTTCAGCAGCCTAGCAATAGTAGAGGAAGAAGATTACGTGAAATAAGGTCAGGCATTACGTGCAGCGCAATGGCGCCGCTTACGATAACATCAACTGAACTGTCTTCTAAGATGGTCTTCATCAGACATTTCTTCCCTGACCTTCATTAATAGCGTTATGAGAACGCAATAACGTAATTATATATGTTTTGTCCGCCTACGCAAGAGAAAATTTCTGACTGGGGGCAGCAAGATTTTATCTGATCTCCCAAAACGTCCGAGATTGCTTTATCTTCGGCATTTCCGGAGAAGATATGAACTGACTTGCAGGATGCCGCATCAGGTACCGTAGGAAGGAAAGATTCCAGGCAAGACTTAAGATCCGCATCAGCGCAGGTAATGATGTCATCGTCCAGAACACCGATGTAATCACCTGCTGTGACATTTACGCCATTATAAACGCCTGTCTTGTCAGCTTTTGCGATAAGGCCGGTGTGAACGCTCTCAAGAGCCATTTTCATAGATTCAACGATCTTATCGGGAGAAGCATTGGAATCAACAAGTGAAAGCGCGAGATAGCCTTCAGCCATGGATTTAGTAGGGATAATGCTGATCTTAACATCCTTCATCACTTCCCTTACCTTCTCAGCTGTCATGACTATATTCTTGTTATTAGGCAGGATGATTATCTCTTTAGCGCCTGTTGCCTTGCATGAATCTGTAAGAGCCTGAACAGATACGTTATTGGACTGGCCGCCCTTTGCGATCTCTGTTGCGCCCAGCTGCCTGAAAAGATCTGCAAAACCGTCACCGTCAGCGACCGCAACGATTGCAGCATCCTTCTTATTTGCAATAAAGCTCTCGTGATGCTGGATCGTCATGTTCTCGATCTTGAGCTTAATGAACTCACCGAATCTGTGATAGTAAGTCATTACAGCCTCAGGCTTTAAGGTATGGATATGGACCTTTACCTGGTTGCCGTCTTTTACGAGTACTAATGAATTACCGAAATCTCTCATGTCGGATCTTACAAGAGTCTCATCAAAGCTTGAGAGCTTGTCATCGTCGATCTGTACAATCATCTCAGTGCAGTAGCCAAATTCTGCAAGGCCTTCGCCCATAACAGCGACGGAAGCGCCAGAAGAAACATTAGCAACTGACTCAAAAGCGCTTAAGTCGATATCAAAAGACTCATCAAGAGCTTCGAGCATACCGGTTACAAGGCATACAAAGCCCATGGCACCGGAATCGAGCACGTTATATTCCTTCAATACAGGAAGAAGCTCGGGTGTGTGCTTTAATGACTCAGCAGCGCCTTCTACGACGTCCTTCATGAACTGCTCGGTCGTGGTGTCCTCATCAAGGTTATCCTCAGCGTTTTCCTGAGCTTCACGGCATACAGTAAGGAAAGTGCCTTCGACGGGCTCGGCTACTGAGTTGTAGGCACTCTCAGTACCGGAAAGGAATGCAGCATAAAGAGTTCCTGCGTTGACTTCATCAAAATCCTTAAATGCCTTAAGGAATCCTTTGAGCCACTGCGAAAGGATAACACCGGAGTTGCCCTGTGAATTCATGAGCGCGCCTGTGTAGAGCTTATCGAAATCCGAAGATTCGAGTTCCCTGTCACCGATCTCTGCCAGTGCCTGAAGGACACCGCCCATGGTCTTATCCATGTTCGTTCCCGTATCACCGTCAGGTATCGGGAATACATTCATCTCATTTAACTGCTGCTTGTTATCAAGTATCTTCTTTGCTCCGCCGATGAGCATTTTCTTAAGAACTGACAATTCCATCTATCCGTTTACTTCCTACTGTTAATTTTCGCTATGGGTCAGCCGCCGAAATTAATAAAATCGGTAACCGCCTTATCGTAAGCTTCAAGGTTTCTGATCCTTAAGTGAGAGTGAGCGCCCTCATCGAACCAGACCATCTGCTTTCTTTTCGAGCCGCTGGCATTATTGATGATGTCGAAATACTTTGGCAAAGACGACACGTCCTGTCTGCCGCAGATCATGAGCTGGGGCACTTCGACCTTCGGAATGGCCTTTATAGGCGTATTCTTGAAAATGTCGATCCCGGCATACTTCTTAAAGAGAAGTCCCATCTGAAGACATACAGGGAATGTGGGCTTTCCGAGGTTCTTTGTTCTCTGCTTCAATACGTTATAGAACGAGATAAAAGGACCCTCAAGTACGATCGCATCCACATAAGGATTGTGGTCTGCTGCAACATAGATCGCTGCTACAGAGCCGATGCAGATTCCGTGGATAACGAAATGATCGATCGCATACTTCTCGTGCACGAGCTTGATCCATGCTTCGAGATCCTTGCCTTCAAGTATTCCGGAGCCTGTGTACTTGCCTTCGCTAAGGCCTGCAGCTCTGGGGTCAACAACAATGATGTTGTACTTGTTCTTCTGATAAAGATCAGCGAAATAATAGCAGTATTTGCATGTCTCAGCTCTTCCCGCCATTATGATCGCCGCCTTATCGTATCCGAAATCAAAGTATTCACCCTTCATCTTCAGGCCGTCAAATGAAGTTACTTCGATCTCAGTCATGTATGAAGCGTTCTCATTGCCCCACTTCATACCTGTGTCGAACATTACTGTGTGCTCAGCATTCTCAGGAGCACTGTTGCCGCGGGCCCACTTTTCCTTGGACTCGCGGATAAACATATTCGCGTACTGCTTCTTTGCGATCTTCATGCAGAAAACCCACATGAAGACAAATCCGCCGATAAGCAGAACCGCAAGAACAATTAAAATGATTGCTAAAACAGGATTCATCAGAGCTTAGCCTTGATCTCCTCAAGGATCTTAGTCTCTTCAACAAGGCCCTCTGAGATCTCCTTACCCATATAGAATGCAACTACCATGCCGGGGCCGATAGAAGAACCGTTTGCCATGTTGACTGTTGTGGGAATGATCTCCTCGGGATGGAACTCCTCACGGATGATCTCCTGAAACTGGAGCCACTGAGCCTTACGGAATGTGTGGGAAACGAAGATTCTCTTGGGGTTGGGCTCAATAGTAGCCTTCATGTATTCGATCGAAGCTGCGAAAAGCTTCTTATAACCTGTAACCTTTGTGATGATCTGGTTCATACCGTCACGGTTGAACTCAGCGATAGGCTTGATGTTGATAAGAGATCCCATGAAAGCAGAGACATTTGAGCAGCGGCCCATCTTAGCGAGGAACTTAAGGTCATCAACTGTACCTGTCTGGTGGCATCTGTGCTTATTATTTTCGAGCCACTCAGCAACCTCTTCCAAAGACTTGCCTTCCTTCTTCAAGTCTCCTGCCAAAGAGCAAAGGAGTCCGTCACCGCCGGAATAACGGAGTGAGTCAACAACAATGATCTTACGGTCAGGATACTTCTCCAGAACGTTGGATGCAGCCTTGCGGCACATATCATATGTATTGGAAAGAGCATGAGAAAGTGAGATGTTGAGGATATCGTAACCCTGCTTAAGATACTTCTCAAAAAATGCCTCCTGAGCCTCAATGTTCTTGATACCTGTTGTATACATGGAATCCTTGGACATTGATGTATAGAAATCCTGAGGTGAGATATTCTCCCAGTCAAGCGTGGAATCTTCGGTATGTCCGTCGGGGAATGTGATATTGCCCGGCATGTAATCAGTAATACCGAATCTCTCTCTGAGCTCCTTTGTAAGGTCTGTTGAGCTGTCTGTGAGAATTACATAATCAGCCATTTTTCTTTCTCCTTATATATTCATAAAATTTGAAGACTTAATTCATCTTAAGCAGCATGCCGATAAGCAGTGCTGCCGGTTCGTATATACGTCATTTAAAGGGATCACGACAAAAAATCGAAATCAAAACCATATCCTATTTCCCACCCGCCTTTGCGTTCCTTGCCTCTTCGATCTCCTTACTGATCTCAGCAAGATTTGCCTTCATCCGGGCTCTGATCTTCCTGATGTAAGAATTCATCTCGGGCTTGGTCTCCGAAATCGCCTGACGCTTGAGGTTATAGATAGCTTCACGCATCATTTCATTGGCTTTTTCGTACGATTCATTATCTGTTACAAGCCCTGCTTTGTCAAATTCCAAAGGGTCTCCGACAACGAATCTCGTAGGCTTGAACATCTTATACGAAGTATGGATATAAACGGGCACCACAGGCCTCTTTGTGTAGAGCGAGAGCATGGCAGGTCCCTTCTGGAATTCGATCAGTTCATCATCGTAATTCATGTGTCCTTCCGGGAAGATTATGAACGGTTCGTGATTCTTAAGGCCTTCGATCATGGTCTTCAGCGAATTCCAGTCAAATCCTGTCCTGTCTAAAAGCACGCATCCCATGGCCTTCTCGAAAAAGCCCCACGACTTATTGACCTCTGCGACGTCCTTTGCGGCAAGGCTCCTGCAGTAAACTCTTCTGAAAACATAGTAGAGCAAGGCAGAATCGATCCACCATGAATGGTTTGCAACGATTACCATGCCCTTGTCCATATATCTTGTACCGCGTGCAAGGTCTCCGCCGTATGTGATCTTAGTTCTCATGAGGAGCTTGATGCCCGGCAGAGCAGTATATTTCATGAAGTTATAAAGGAATCCGGCATATTTCGGACGCTTTAACTTCTCACCGTCAGCGATCATGAAGTTCCTGAGATAGAACTGCCTGTAGACTTCCGTTCTCTCCTGAAGTTCCTTTGTAAAAGCCTCTGCTCTCTCCTGCAATGTATCAAGGCCCTCGCGGCAGATGTAAGTGTCAGGATACATAAGGCTTCCGACAAAGACCAGGTCTCTTTTGCCCGGACCTATCCTTCCGTTATGGAACACAGGAACGATAGGACAGCCGGAACTTAGTGATATCAGCGCGGCTGCCTGCTTATACTCCATGAGCTTTCCTTCTGTCTCAATATGTCCTTCAGGGAAAATAAGGATGTCATGACCTTTATTAAGGACTTCAACAGCCTTGTTTACAGCATCCATGTTGCCTGTTACTTCATCAACACGGATAACGCCCATAGCCTTAAGCAGGAACGTAAGGAAAGGATTATATGCATAGAACTGCGCTCCGACGAGCACATATTTCCTTCTTCCCGGGAATGCCAGAAGAGCCTCGACATAGTCAAGGAATGCGGTGTGGTTCATCGCAATGATCTTAGGACCCTTGTACTTAGTCTTCTTCTCTTTGCGAAGATAGATCTTCTTCACCGGGAAAAGAATGAGCGCAGGGATAATGCTGTTTAAGATAAGGAGCCATCTGATGATAAACATTATTCTTTAGACTCCTTGCTCTGTTCGATAAGATAATCGGCGATCGCCATAGGTGTGATAAGAGGCGTCTCTGTCATGTTAAGAGGCCTGCCGGATACTTCAGATACCTTGGAGAGCATCTCGACATATTCCATCGAATCGCCGCCAAGTGTAATGAAATTAGACGTCTCCGTGATCTCGGAACGGTCCTTGTTAAGGACTTCAGCATAAACATCACAGACCTTGCTGATAAGATCTGTATATTCAGCACTTCTGGTACGTGTAACCTCCTCATCGGTAGGTCTGGCGCACTCAGTCGCAAAGAGCACCTGGTTTTCGAGCTTCTCGCTCAAAGCCTTGCGGTCGATGCCCTTGAAGTTCTCAGGCATGCTGCCGATGAGATTAAGGACCTTAACAGGTCTTTCGGACATAGTAAGCGTATCGATCGATGTATAAACACTCCTAAGAGACGAAGCCTTCTCGAAAGCTCCCATCGAGCCGTCATCGGCAAGGACTAATACCATCTGCTTCTCTTCTGAACCTGGAAGCTTGCAGTTGATCATGGCCTCCTGTGTGAAAGCACCCTTGTTGATGCGTGATTCGATCTCCTCAGGCGAGATATTCTCACCGTTAGGTCCGATGATGACGTCATCCAGACGTCCGATGATATGAAGTCTTCCTGTCTCATCAATATTTACGAGGTCGTTCGTGGGATAGTATTCATCCTTGAATTCATTGAACTTGCCGTCAACATAGATACCGTTCATTGAGTGGTCATTAGGGATAAGGAGCTCACCCTGTTCACTGATCTTGTATTTAACGTTGCTGAAGATCTTACCTGTGCTGGTGCCGTTCCTGAACTTCGCATTTCTGGAGAGTTCAACGCAGATAACACCGCACTCAGTAAGGCCGTAGCCCGCATAGATCGAATAACCGAGGCCGTTTAAGACTTCGAGTGTCCTGGGCGCAATGAATCCGCCGCCGGATATGAGGAAAGCAAGCTTCTCGCCCAAGAGCTGGCGTCTGATCTTCTTGAAAATGAATTTTCTTACAATGACAGGTCCTAAGAGCGGGAAAATATTCTGAAGCTTATTAGAGAACCTGATAGCCTTATTGAACTTTTCTGTCTGTCCCTGCTTTGCAACTTCCCTCTCAAGCGCTGCAACAGTCTTGTTCCAGACCAGAGGAATAGCGAAGAAATGCGTAACTCCGACGCGCTTGCATACGAACTGGATGCTCTGTGCATCGTACTTCGGAAGGAATACGAATCCTCTTCCAAAGAACATGAACCACATGAGTGTCGCTATAAGGCCGAAGATGTGATAGAACGGCAGGAATGCAAGATTATGGATATCGAGCTTTGCATTGTACTGGATAGACTGGTTCGCTTTTACTGATGTGATGAGTATGATCTCGTCAGCCCAGTTTATCATGGACTTGTCGAACTTAACGCCCTTACCTGCGTCAAGAAGATCCTTGACCGTTACAGCCTTATCAACACGTGCATCTTCAGATACGACAAAAACAGGATCCATTTCCTTGATAATGTCGTTATTTATGTTGATGTTGTGTCTTGTATTGAGCAGTATCGGCTTAAATCCTGCCTGCAGAAGGCCCCAGAATAAAGCTACCCAGTCGCATGAGTTCTCAAGAAAGATCCCAACGAACTTACTGTCGGAATCCATCTTGTTTGCATAAGTAACGGCAGCCTTCGAAAAGAGATCTGCCCTCTCGTAAAGCTCATAATAGGACATTTTGCAGATCTCACCGTTTTCGAGCCATTCACCGAAAAGCTCACTTGTGAATCTGTTCTTAATGATCGAATAAATCGATTCGAACGTCTGCGGCGCATTCTTAAGCGCTTCGATATTCTCCGTAACGATCCTTGATACCATTTCCCCTTAGATTCCCCATACCTTTCTTAACTGATCGCACATTTCAAGGACAGCCGCCTGTGCCTGCGGCAGTATTCCGAAATAATCAAGGAAAGCGTGTGATACGCCTCTGTATCTAACGTGCTTATTAGGAATTCCGGCTTTATCCAAAAGCCTTGAATAATACTCCGACTGGATGCGCAGGCCGTCGTACTCGGCAGTAAAGATACCCGTGTAAGGCATGCCGCTCAAGTCAGCATAGATAGGGCTTACGTCAGGATTGCACTTAACTTCCTCATACCTTCCGCCCGAATAAGCGAAAAGGATATTAGCCATAAGATCGTTATTGCCCTTACCGTCTGCTCTTCCGAGCTGCAGTCTGGAAGTGATAAGTTCAGCCTGCTCTTCGCCGATATCATACATAGAGAGATCCCAGTCGTAGAGCTTATCCTGTGAATACATATCAACGCAGGGATAAAAGAGGCCCGCATAAGTGATCTTTGCATCCGTATTGTTATCAAGGATAGCAGCAAGAGCAAGATTAGCGCCGGCGCTGTCACCGAACAAGCCGATGTGCTCCTTATCGACGCCCAAAGCCTCGCTGTCTGTATAGATCTTAGCAATTACTGCAAGAACATCCTCAATTGCCGCCGGATACACATTTTCCGGTGCGAGGCTGTAATCAACATTAAAGACCCTGATCCCGAGATTCTCGGCAACATAACGGCAGGGTTCCTTATAGAACTCAGCCTTTGAAGCCATAAAAGAACCGCCGTGGATATAGATCATTGCAGGAAGTGTATCTGCTTTCTTATCAGCTAAGACATAAGAGAACACCTTAACGCTTCTGCCCTGCACGTCGATATCAAAAGAAGCCTCTTCAATATCCTTTGTGCACATATCCTTGCAGTAAGTCTTTGTAGTCTGACGCATTCCCTCAACAGAGAACTTCATCGGCACTGACTTCTGGAAAGCATAAATTGCACTTCTGATGAAGAACTCCCTCTTATCCATCAGCCCCGTTACGTCATTATCAGGCACTGCCTTTACGATGATCTTACCGTCACCGTTTTCGATGACTTCCTCAGAAGCCATTATCTTCTTTACCAGTTCAAAATCACAACTGTCCATGTAAACCTTTCCCAAATTCCTTTATACCTTTCCTAAGATTCCTGATCGTCCGAAAACATAACTCAACAACATGATGACTCCAAGACAAAGCAATCCGCCAAGGAACATGTTCCAGCCCATGAAATAGAACAGGAGCATAATAAGCGTCGAGATAAAATACTTGATCGAACAAGTAATGTAATAGATAACGCTGATCTTCTGCTTATGTCTGATGCCGGCAGAGAAAACATTAAGAACCGCATGCATCGCAGTAACCCACGTAAAGATACCGATAAGCCAGAAATAGAAATACGGTATTCCGAACCATACAATTACAGATATGGTCAGAAGATAAAGCGTATAGAGCAATGCGGAAATAAGACCGTAAGCCCAAAGCGACTTCTGGATCCTTACAGTATCCTTGATCGGTCTGAAATGAGTATTCTTATTGTTATTCTCATATATCGTCTTAATGTCGATACCGGTGACCTTCATGCCCTCTTTGTGCGCTGTCGCAAGGACATTAAGCTCAAACTCATACTTGTTGCCGGGAATATCCTGCAGCCACATGCAAAGCCTTACCGGAAACCCTCTCAAGCCCGACTGGTTGTCCCTGAGATAAACTCCGGTAACGATCGTATAAACGACCTTTGACATGTCATTGCCGATCCTGGACTTAATAGGGATCTTCTCCGAAAGGTCTCTCATTCCAAGAACGATACCGTCAGTCTTCCTGGTGAGCTTTGCAACTCTCTCGATATCTTCGATAGCATGCTGCCCGTCAGAATCAGCCGTAACGATATAGTCGACTTCTTCACTCAAGTTGTTGCCGATATACTCGAATCCGCGCTTTAAGGCATAACCCTTGCCCTTATTCTCCTTATAACCGATAACATCTGCAAAAGGCTGTGCTCTCTTAAAGAACTCGTCACACCGCTCAAGGCTGCCGTCATTAACAGCAACCACCTTAAAACCACGCTTATAAAGCTCTTCGACAAGACGAAGGAACTTCTCATCCGGATTATAAACAGGCAAAAGAACGGCTGTCTTCATGACCGGCTTCTTCCCAACACCTTTCCCTTAAACAGTAAGCACATATTTTCGAGTTTAAGAATTTTCAAACAAGTTATTTTACTATATTTAATATATTAATAATAGGTGTCGGTGACTGGCGAACCTTAACATTACATTAAATTGGTACAGTGGGTATTTTTGTGGGGGATGAGGATAGTGGGCGGCTTTCATTTCGCGTTTTTACCCCAAACATCAAGCGGCGCCGTTCATTCCGCCGTTCAGGCGCCGTTCATTCCGCCGTTCAAAATGCCGTTTTGGGCCAAAATATGCGGCAAAACATGCGGCGGCGCCGTTCATTCCGCCGTTCAAAATGGCGTTCTAGGCCCAAACATGCGGCAAAACATACGGCGGCGCCGTTCATTTCGCCGTTCATTAAGTGTTTTCAGCGGGTTCCCATATCAATGCATCGTCTGGGATCATGGTATCAAACGCCGCTAATACCTGGCTGACAAAGTATTCTTTATCAAAATTGTATTTGTCATACATAAAAACATATATGACTTCCCTGCCCGGTCTGTATTTCTCTTTCGAGAAACCGTATATCTTATTGCAGGTTTTAACTGTATATTCAATCTTGTCGTTCATGCCAAAAATTTCAAGGTACGAACATCTGTCGATTTCGAAAAAATTCACTATACAGTCAGGATTTATAGTTTCATCAATTTCTTTGAGGTAGATCTCAGGTTCATATTTGAATGGAATCCCAAGAGCTTTGAGCAGATCCAGACCAAACTGTTCGTTCTTTGACTTCAGTTCCCCATGTTCGCAGACTGTAGGATTATCAGGCGTATATTTGCCTAAATTCTCCTTACACGCTTTATAGTATTCATTGTTCATACCGTGAGGATCCGAATACTGCACGATCGGGAACTTCACTTTAGGCGGCGAGATACGATATATGGACCTCCAAACATTATAAAGTTCATTGTATTCAGCCTTGATCTTTTGATAACTGTTTATTTCTTCACACATCTGTTTTCCAAGATTGGAACTCACGGAAATCCTTCTAGGATGTCTGGAAGAAGCGTTAGGCACAGAGGGATCACGTGTAATAAATATGTATTCTTTTCCATTTACACTCTTGAAAAATCCATGCCTCATCTTCTCCAGCTTCTGCCTTCTGTATTCGAGCTTTACCGCCAGTACTTTCATCGGGAATACAATACGGTTCATAGTCAAATCCTCCTTCAGGGTTTTCCCACATTATGGGTGCCTGATCAGGATTTGTGCGCACGAATTGGAGCAAATTGAAAAAAAGGCCTCGAAAATGAGACTTTTCGGCAAAAGTTGAGACTGGACTGAATATAAATGACTATTACCGCACGCTTACCGGCACCGGGAAAAGAACGGCAAGACTGACGATCAGTCCGTTATCAGAACACACCCATCTTCTTGAGTGAAGCGATAACGAGAATTGCGCCGAGTACGATAGCGCCGGCACCATAAAGATACTCAGTTGCGGAGCCTTCAATGTCAACGAACTTTCTGTTGGACGGGTTGAAGATGATCTTAACAGTATCTCCGACCTCATACTTGAACTTGTCAGGCTTTGCAGGAACGCCGCCTGTAAGAGTCAATTCTTCGCCCTCATAAGTGAATTTGAAAAGAGGATACTGGGTGTCCCTTTCCTGATTAAAACCGATCAGCTGAGCATCCAAATGTATGCCTTTCTTACGGCTTACTATGCACTTAACGATAAGATAAATGCCTGCAAATATAAGGATTCCACCGAAAATCACATACCACATAACAAAACCTCTCAAGTTTTAATAAAACACCCGAGAAGTATAACAAAAAATCGAATTAAAACAATTATCTGACTGTCAAAGCAAGCATAATAAAAAAGCGGCCCCGCTGAAGGGACCGCCGGATAAGAAATTCAAGTCAACTCAAGCTCCGGTAACTATTTCCGGTGTTTCATTTTCTTCTGTGACGCTTGTTACAATTACATCGTCATGCTCGAAAACAATGACTTCAAGCGAGAGTTCTTTGTATTTTTCGATGTTTTCCATAATTATCCTCCCAAGATCAATTACCGGTATACGGATGGTACTTAATAGCAGCATCGCCGTATTTGTACATCATGCTGACAAGAACCTTCAGGTTATAAGTAATCGGGCCGTTTGAATCGATTTCGCTGTCTAATACAGCCTTGAAATAGTACAAAGGACTATAACTCAATGTGCCGAGAAGATTATTGCCATCGTATACTCTGAGAGTAAATAACATTACGATATCCTGAGCCGAAACGCCTTCAATTCTGACAATATAGTATTCTCCGTTCTTGACAGGAGTAAGGATCTCATCTCCATATTTGAAGACGGTATTCTCGTCAGCGCCGGTAATGAAGAGCTTTATTACACTCGTCGTATTAAGAACGAGGCTTGCCTTGGCGATCTTAATATCTGTTCCTTCAATGATCATATCATCAGGCCGTGGATTTGCATGAATATCACTTGAATTAAGGAAACCGTAATCCTGATCAGAAGTGCTCATAATACTATTAGCCGGATTATTAAGATTGTAATTGAAGTAAACCTGACAAGCACAACCGTAATTCAGCATTGTCTTAATGAGATCCTGCTCTTTTGCATACTTATCAGGACGCAGGAGCATATATTTTGCGTAATCCTGAACGGTATATGTATATGCTGTTCCCTTAGCTTCGCCATCAACAACCTGAGCTGTAATTATTGATGTCATTTCCTTGGCATTGACCAGACATTTGAAAACATAATATCCGTCCTTCTGAGTCGCAACAGAACGGCTGGAATCACTTTGAGACTTAACATATACTTCGCTTGTTCTCGAATTCTGCCCGTCTATGCTGGAGATCGTAAACAGCATTTTAGCGTCGTTGCTTAATGAATCTACATCATTAAAGCGTAGATAGAAATTGACACCGATATCACCTTCGAGACTTAAGGAATAACCGGAAAGCACCTCGCCGATTCCCACATCTTCGGTATCGCCTTTAAACGTAATATTCAGCTTAGCGTAACGTGTCTTATATTCGTTCAGATAAGCTGTCGGGACATAACAAACAATCGGACCACTATTATGTATTTGGGCTATAAACTCAGCAAAATCATATCTGATTGATTCAGGACCGATATTCAAGATAATAGAATCTACAGCATTACATCCGGAAAAAGAGTTGGATTCAATATTCCTGATATTTGAAGCAAGCTCAATAGTCTTAAGTCTTGTACAACTATTAAACGCATAATTATAAATATTAAGCGTTCTACCCTCACTGCTCTCATTAAAGCTCAGGGCTTTTATGCCGGAATAAGCAAATGCATTCGTCCGGATCTCACCAACATTTCCCGGAATGTTAATATTCTCGAGATTGACCGTATACCCAAAGGAATTCTCACAAATGTATCTTAAAGAGTTCGGCAGAATGACAGACTTCAGGCGGTCACATTGCGAAAAAGCATCGTTACCAAGTACCTCAACGCCTTCCGGCAAAGTAATCTTGGTTAAATGACATGAGGAAAAAGCACCTTCTCTAATCTCCCTTATTGATGACGGCAATTCTATCGACTCGAGATCTGAGTTCGAGAACATGCCTTCCGGAATATAAGTTATATTTTTGGAAAGTCTGACATTCTTTACCGAACTTCCTGCAAATACTGATTTTTCAATAACATTAACACTGTCAGGAATATATACATATTCGAGTGAACGGCAGCCGGAGAACAATTGGGCTTTAACTGTTCGAAGACTTGATGGAAGCGTTACGTTCCTTAGTGCAGTAGCTGTAAACGCGTATTCACCAATTTCAGTAATCGAATCCGGAAGATTGATCTCCGTAAGATTTGAACATCCGGCAAATCCTGCATAGCCGATACTTGTAACACTGTCAGCTAAAGCTGCCTTCTTAAGATTAGACAGGCTCGAAAAAGCACCTTGTGCAATGTTTGTTACACCCTGCTCAATGGTAACTGTTTTGATATTGTCTTTATAGCCATCCCAGGGACGATTTTGATACTCCATCGCGCCTGCACCGCTAACGGTAAGATTGCCTTCAGCATCAAGCGACCATGTAACATTTGTTCCGCATTCGCCGCTTACAGGATAGGTGACTTCGTCTGCAAAAACGGTTATGCCGCCGAGAAGCATTACTGCAACTAAAGCTGCAGCAAAAGACAAAATGGTAGTCAGACTGTTCTTCTTTTTCATATGAGACCCCACGATTTGAATAAAAAGACCCAACCTCATAACGAGGACTACGAAATTAATCTTAATATAAGATTGCTCAAATTCCTATGATTTTTCGAAATTTGTTATAAGTATTCTTAAATAAATAATAAGGTAATCTTAAGGTACGTTTTATTGCACCCCAAATTCAATAATGTTAATATTCTTTTATCTCATACATGGAGGATAATTTAATGTTCTGTACTAATTGTGGATCTCAATTTGAAGATGGTAATTCTTTCTGCCCTAACTGCGGCACAAAGGTAGAAACAGTAGCTCAGCCCGTTGCAGCACCTGCACCTGCAGCAGCTCCCGTTGAGGCTGCACCCGTTGAGGCAACACCTGTAGAGGCAGCTCCCGTTGCAGCAATTCCTGTTGCAGCTGCGCCCGTTGAACCTGCACCTGCACCGGCTCCTGCTCCGGCACCTGCTCCTGCAGCAATCCCCGTTCAGCCCGTTGGTGCTCCCGTTCAGCCTGTAGCTGCTCCCGTTCAGCCCGTTTATGCAGCTGCTACACCTATCGTAAATCCCGCAGGAAATGAAGACACAGCAAAGAATGTTCTCGTAATGGGTATCATTGCTGTTGCCTGCTGCGTCACATATTATTTCGCATTTGCCGGAATTATCTTCGGTGCAATCGGTCTTTCAAAGGCTAAGAAGTTTATTGAAGAAGCTGGTCAGCTCTATGGTAAGGCTAAGGTCGGTAAGTACCTCTCTTTGGGCGGACTTATCGGTGGCTGTGTTCTTACAGGAATCACGCTCTTCTACGTTCTTATTTACGGACTTGCAATTTTCTCACGCCTTCGTTAATCACTGATAAATAACTATAAGGGGTTCACATCCAAGTGAACCCCTTTTTTATTGCTTATTTTTTCAATGTCTTAAGAAACTCTTCATACGGTATTTCACAGGAGTAATGAAGAGTTGAATGCATTGATTTGACCTGCATCGGAGTGCGCCAGTCACCGAAATCCTGCTCAAGCCTCTTCTCATAACCGGTCTGCGCAGGAACCGTGCGGTCCTCAAACGGAAGATCAATGGTACCATCGAACCATTCCCTGTCCCAGATATATCTCTTGTTCCCTGGGAAAACAGTTACATAACCGAGCTTCTTTGTTTCAGGCCCGACCTTGGCAGCCGTCTTAATGAACTTTCTGCAGATCTTATCTGAAGACGTGAAGATCTTGCATATCTTCCAGATTGCCTGCGCTATCTTACGCTTGGATGTCTTGCGCGCACCGTATAATGAGAGCGCCCTGTCTGTCTGATAGCACTCGAAAAGGAACTTCAGCCGCTTAAGTTTATTAGTCTGCAAAGCAAATGCAAGCTTGCTGTCAGGAACGTTATAAGCCGGGAAGATATCGACAAATATACCGCGGTTGCCACCGGGATTGTTCTCGATCTCCCATTCGGTAAAGCATGCAGTATCGCTCTTTCTTACCTTGAAAAGCCAGGGATAGAAGCCTTCCTCAGTCTCCCATGTCTGAAGGAAATAAGGATACTTGAGTTCTTCCTTTGCAACCTTGCAGAACTTCTCAAGATCGTCCCTGTACATCTGGACGTCGAGATCGTCATCCCACGGAATAAAGCCCTTATGTCTTACAGCGCCCAAAAGCGTGCCGCCGTCTGCATAGTAGGTAATGTTGTGCTTTTTGCAGATCTTATCGATCTGTTCCAGGATATCCATCTGGACAGACCATAGTTTCTTCATTTCAGCAGTGACTTTATAACCGTCTCTTATCTCTTCTTCAAGGTTCATAGACCGTAGGTTTCCTTTAAGATCTTAACCGTATGGCCAAAGCCTGTCTCAGCATCAAAACATCCGTGCCAGCCAAGGCCTGTAAGGCTTGCAGATTCCAAAGAGGAATTGCTCATTGGGTTAAAGCCCTTGCGCTCTTCTTCTGTCGGAAGTTCCATGCGGAGCTCAACTCCGGCGCTCTTTGAAAGGATCTCGGCCATATCCTTAATGCTGATGATAGAATCAGGATTAGAGATGTTATATGCGTGGCAGTTCTCACCGCAGAGAAGGACCTTGAGCATTGCGGATGCGCAGTCAAGGCAATAGCAGTAACTTCTGATCTGTGATCCGTCACTCTTCATTACGATGTCTTCACCCTTTGCAACAGCATAAGACCATGCGGATGCAACTCTTTTATCGAAAGGTGAAGCCGTAGGTCCGTAGATGTGACCCGGACGTACAATTACTGATTCCATTCCGTATTCATCTGCATAGGAAGCACAGAGCGTTTCTGCCGCCCTTTTTCCTACAGAATAAGAATTTCTGGAATTCAGAAGGTCGATATATCCGTACTGGCCTTCTTTATAAGGCTCGGAGCCTTCCTTCTCGCCATAAACCTCACTTGAACTGATATAGAGGATCCTCTCTGTTCCCTGCTCTTTTGCGTAATCCAAAAGATATTTCATTCCGAGGAAATTACTCATCATGGTCTCAACAGGTTCTTTTACGATCATGTTGGGTGATGCATTGCTCGCGCCGTGAATGATGAAGTCAGCATGAACGTCTATAACGTTATCTGTTTTCGAAGCATCGTAAACAACGAAGGTAAAATCATCTCTGTTTACGAGATCACCGAATCTTCCGGACATCTCTTCAGGCCATCTTCCTGCAGCAAGGACCTGGATCTTCTGATCGTGCGTGTCATTGTAGCGGAAGATGATATCGACTATCGCAGAACATACAAGTCCTGCAGCGCCTGTGATCATGAGGGACTTTCCGGCAAGTCTGTCTAATTCCGGAACGACTTCAATGACCTTATCAATGTCAGATATCCATGTGGAGTTACCGTATAACATATGCTTCCTCACTTAAGCCAGTCAGAACGTTTTGCAGCGAGCAGGGCCTTGAAGATATCGATATCTTCAACTGTTGTAAGCTTGATATTCTTCTCGGAGCCTGCTGAGAAATAGACCTGTTCGCCCATCTCGATCTTCAGGGTGCAGGATGCTACGGAATTGGTGATTCCGGCCTCAAGGGCTCTTCTGTGGAGATCGCAGATATCGCCGATCCTGAAAGCCTGCGGTGTCTGTGTTCTCTTAAGTCTGTCTCTGGGGTAGCTTCCGACAGAAACAAGGCCGTCTTCGGTCTGCATCATGGCCTCAGCGCAAGGGATAACAGTAATTGCGTTGCCGTACTGCTTTGCGACTCTGATGTTATCGGAAATGATCTCAGCACTTACCATAGGGCGGATTGCATCGTGGATGAGGACCAGGTCATCAGGTTCGAAATGCTTTTCGAGCTCCATAACGCCATTTCTTATTGAATCCTGGCCGTTCTTGCCGCCGGGAACAACATATTTGAGCTTTGAGATATTGAACTGCTTGGCATAAGCCCAAAGCACCTGGTCCCAGCCTTCGATGCAGACTACTGCGATGCAGTCGATCTCGGGATGATTCTCGAATGCCTCAAGTGTATAAACGATAACAGGTCTCTCATTTACAGTGATGAACTGCTTGGGGATATCCTGATTCATTCTGTTGCCAGAACCGCCTGCGATCAATAACGCTACATTACTCATGTCAGACCTCCGTATTTACCCTGAATTCCGCACAACTGTGAATTACCCTGTCCTTCTCGGGCGGGAGCTTCATATAGTCTTTATAGAGATTCTTAAGATACGAATCGTAATCCGAAGGGATCTTAAACATCTCACCGTTAAATTCTACCTCAATTAAGTCCGTAAAGAGCTTCTTCTCGAAAACCTCACGGTTATAGCTGATAGCTGAAGGAACGCCGACAATGCCGGTCTCTTTCTTGGCGTGATCCAACTTGGAACAGATCTTAAGATAAAATCTCATTCCGAAGAACACATTCAAAAGCCCGCCCATCCTGCGTCTGGAAGCATAGTATTTCCTGACTTCCTCGTCAGTCTTGCCCTTCTCCAATATGATCGGTGACGGATACTTATAGTCGCCGATAAAGCTCGAAGCGTGGAAAGCAAAATCGTATATCTTGCCTATAAACTTCCTCTTAGATGCCGAAGCAGGGATATCTTCGATAATGAAGACATCGATGAATACGCGTCTGTATTCTGCCGGAAGCCCTGCATATACGACTTCCGTAAATACAGAATTCTTCAAAAAGAGCTTCGGCTTCTTGTTTGTATACTTGCCGTCCAGAGGTTCAACGAGATCGTACTTGTCCGTCATTTCGGAAAGCACAGCCTCTCTGAACTTAACATATTCAGAACGGAGCATCATGATATCAAGATCGTCATCCCACGGGATAAAGCCCTTGTGGCGGACAGCTCCAAGCATGGAACCGCCTGACAAAAGGAATGTGATGTCATGCTTTTCGCATACTCTCTTAATATCCATGAGCATGTCGAAAAGCGTATTGTGGAGGAGCTCGATCTGCTCATCCGAGAATACGAATTCGTTAAATACTTTAGAATAAATATCCTTCTGCTTCTTCATTGCCATAGATACAGCCCTTATGTCTTACGCAAAAGCGTCTTATATAAAAATTTGCGGAGCCAGTTGGGCGCCAAAGCACCGGCACATCTGACTGTCGTGCATTTGAAATACTGTCCCTTCGTAATAAAGCCGGTATCTCTCATATACTTGAAGAGTTCTTTTACAGCCTCAGCGTAAGCCTTTCCGCCTCTTCTCTTATACATATTCGCGCCGGCGCGCATCCAAAGAAGTGACTCTTTAATGTTATATCCTCTGAAGCCATGCTGCAGAACACGTACCCAGAGATAGTAATCCTCAAGCTTAAACGGAATATAACCGCCCGATTCTTCGATCGCGGTCTTCTTGTACATTATGCAGGGATGATTAAAAGGACATCTGGTCTTGCAGTATTCGTAGACCTCTTCAGGCTCAACGGGGAGTTCTCTTCTGGACTCGATGACATCCTTTGTGTCGATGAATTCTTCGATTGTGCCTGAGACAAGATCGACATCATCTCTTGTCTCAAATATCTTAAGCTGTCTCTCGCATCTGTCGGGATAGCTTATATCATCAGAATCCATACGGGCAATAAGCTCGTTCTTGCACTTCTTGATACCGATATTGAGCGCGTTTCCGAGCCCACCGTTCTTCTCCAGCCTGATTACATGAAGAACACCGGGATGAGCCTTCTCATGCTCGGCAATAACACTGTCTAATTCTTCGTTAAGGGGACCGTCACAAACGAGAATAAAGTCATCAGTCTGAACAGTCTGATTCCAGATGCTGTCCAATGCTTCACGTAAGAATTCTGCTTTTTCTTTGTGATAAACACTCATGAGAACAGAATAATTATCCATCTGACGGCTTCCTCTTTTACTTAAATCTCACTAGATAATATCAAAAATTCTAATAAAGACAAAATAATAAAAAAGGCAATTCAGGCAGGAGACACCGACTTTGTCGCAATAACAGGGATTCCTGTGCCTGCGCAGTCTTCGATAAGCACGTCACCGATAGCTACCGGAGCCTTACAGGAGGCCTTGTTTATTGCTTCCATGACCTCGAAAATCTTATCCTTCGGGACCGGCTCTTTAGTCTTACATGACACGCGGTCAACATTGCCGCCTATGACCTTGATCGTAGTCGTGACAGTCCTTACCGGCGATTTGACCTCATTACAGGCATATACAAAGCCTCTTTTGCAGGTATTTCCTTCGACAGCGATAATATCGTCACCTTCCATCGTGACAGTTATACGGCATCCCATAGGACAGTTGATACATGTAAGTTCACGCTTTTCCATATCAGTTCTCCGTAATCTCAATGAGGATCTCAGAAATAGCGCCCGTCAGGTCTTCTTTCTTTAAGATCACCTGCTCCATCTCGCCCGGTGTGATTATCGGCTTTCTTCTGTGAAGTTTTGTCTCTCCATCGAAAAGGACATTAATATAGCTGTCTCTATAGACGTTTCCGGACCTGAACCTGATGACAAGATCACCATCTAATTCATTGACGCGGACAAAGGACGGAACAGTATATCTTATGCCGTTTCCATTCTTTATGTTAATGACAGGGCCTTCTCCGGCTTTATTAGCTTTCACGAATCTGGCGGCACTTCTTCCCGCCCTGCCGGATTCTTCCGATACATAGTCGACGAGGTCATGTACATGAAGCACATTGCCGCATGCAAAGACGCCGGGGATCGAAGTCTCAAAGGATTCATTAACTACAGGACCGTTAGTTGCGGGATTTATCTTAACGCCTGCAGATCTTGAGAGTTCATTCTCAGGAATAAGACCGCAGGACAGCAGCAGCGTATCGCAGGAGATCTCCTGCTCTGTACCCGGAACCGGCTTTAAATGATCGTCAACTTCAGCAATAACGACTGATGTTACACGCTCCTTGCCCTTGATATCGATTACCGTATGAGACAGGAGCAATGGGATATCAAAATCATCAAGACACTGGACAATATTACGTTTGAGGCCGCCGGAATAAGGCATAAGCTCGCATACAGCCTTTACCTTTGCGCCTTCCAATGTCATGCGCCTTGCCATTATCAGACCGATGTCACCGGAGCCAAGGATAACGACTTCTCTGCCCGGCATAAAGCCTTCGATATTTACAAGACGCTGGGCAGTTCCTGCTGTGAAAACGCCTGCAGGCCTGAGCCCCGGAATATTAAGAGCTCCTCTCGGACGCTCGCGGCAGCCCATGCAGAGCACGATTGCTCCGCACTCAACCGTAAACACGCCTTCTTTGCTGTTAACTGCCGTAACGGCTGAAGATGCGACATCAAGAACCATAGTATCAAGCATATAACGGATTCCAAGACCGTATAACTGTTCTTCGAACCTTGCCGCATACTCAGGTCCTGTCAGTTCCTCATTAAAAGTATGAAGGCCAAAACCGTTATGAATGCACTGGTTTAAGATACCGCCGAGTTCATGATCGCGCTCGAGGATCAGGATATTGAGATTACTGTCTTCCTTTGCTGCGGCTATAGCAGCTGCAAGACCGGCAGGACCGCCGCCGACGATTACGATATCAGCCTTCATCTTTGGTCCTCCCTGTAACTATCTTTGAATTTCCGCCGCTCTTGGTTATGGCTTCAAGAGGAAGTCCCAGTTCCCTGCTTAAGATATCCATAACTCTCGGTGAACAGAAGCCTCCCTGGCATCTGCCCATTCCGGCTCTGGTCCTTCTCTTAACGCCGTCAAGTGACTTTGCGCCCAAAGGCCGTCTTATTGCATCAATGATCTCACCTTCGGTAATGGTCTCACAGCGGCAGATTATCCTTCCGTATTCAGGATTGTTGGAGATCAGGTTTTCGCGCTCTTCAGGCGGCAATTCAAACGGTCTTATTACATCTTTGCAGATGCCGTTCCAGTTATCTTTCTGCTTTAATGACAACCTGGAAGATACAAGCGAAGCCATGTATTCACCGATAGCAGGACATGCCGTAAGTCCGGGTGATTCTATGCCTGCGCAGTCAAAGAATCCGGGACACCCTTCTGCTTCTTCAAGGATAAATTCACCGCCGTCTTCATGAGCGCGGAGTCCCGAAAAGCCTGTAATCACCTGCTTCAGAGGTAATCCCTTAACGTTCTTCACAGCGCCTTCCTGCACCTTAACAAGGCCTTCAGCTGTAACCGGCGCTTCATCCTTGCTCTCGATATCAACAGCAGTAGGACCGACCAGAGTGTTCCCGTGAACTGTAGGAGTTACAAGGATTCCCTTACCCATTTTCGTAGGCTGAGGGAAGATAACATGCTTAACAAAGCCTTCCAGGGAACGGTCAAGCAGCATATAGTCGCCTCTTCTGGGCGTTATATGAAGTTTGTTTTCAGAAACGAGATTATGTATATCATCAGCGTGGCACCCTGCCGCATTGATCACAGTACGGGCATTATATGTCTTATCTGACGTCTCAATGATCCAGTGATCACCATCAGATCTGATATTTGTCACCTGTGTATCGAACTTGAATTCAACACCATTCTGAGCAGCGCATTCAGCCAGCGCGATATTAAGTCTGAAAGGACAGATAACGCCTGCAGTGGGTGCATAGAGCGCGCAGACAACGTCATCTGAGATATTGGGTTCTAATTCGCGGACTTCATCAGACTCAAGGATCTTCAGATCAGGAACCCCATTGGTAATTCCCCTTGCATAAAGTTCTTCGATACCTGAACGGAGAGATTCATCCGTACATACGACAAGCGACCCTATCCGCTTAAACGGAATATCCAGTTCTTCGCAAAGAGATGTCATCATCTCATTGCCTCTAATATTCATCTTTGCCTTGAGAGTTCCGGGCTTTGCATCGTAGCCCGCATGAACTATGCCGCTGTTTGCTTTGGAAGTGCCGCAGCAGACATCCTCGTCCTTCTCGATAACGAGCACAGAACAATCATAGCGCGAGAGCTCTCTTGCCACCGCACATCCTGTTACGCCTGCTCCGATGATGATCACGTCAAATGAATTGTCCATAAGCCTTTGCACCAATAATCAGAAAAGCCGTTACGTCAATTCAATTATATCAATTATTTGCAGTCTGCGTCGTGCATTTCTTTCGCACGCTCGCTGTCAAAGCCCTCTGTGCTTTCTTTCTGGAACAAGATCTTAATGGTCTCGAAAATGATCTGGAAATCAAGTAAAACGCTGTAGTTTGCAATATATGTAAGGTCGAGCTTCAGCTTATCAAGAGCTGAAGTATTGTACTTGCCGTATACCTGGGCATAACCTGTAAGGCCGCCCTTGACCTTCTCTCTGAACTTGAATTCAGGGATGTCCTGGGTGTACTTGATTACGTGCTCATAGCGCTCCGGTCTGGGGCCTACGATGCTCATGTCACCAGCGAAAATATTAAAGAGCTGAGGCAACTCGTCTACTCTGCATGCACGGATGATGTTGCCGACCTTGGTTATTCTGTCGTCCTTCTCTCCGGCCGGATGCGGACGTCCGTCCTTCTCGGCATCAACGATCATGGAACGGAATTTAAGGATCATGAAGTGCTTGCCGTCCTTAGTTACTCGCTCCTGCTTGAAGAATACAGGACCGTGATCTTCGATCTTGATGGCAAGTGCCGTTATAAGGAAAATTGGACTGAATACGATAAGTGCAAGGCCTGAAAGGATAATGTCCATTGCTCTCTTCGCAAATCTCTGACCGAAGCTCATGCCGAAGTTGCGGCTCAAATACAAAGGCGTATCGATAACGTTGATACTGTCTGAGCACTTCAAGATAATATCAGCGATCTTCGGAACAACATAAGTCCTGACATCATTGTCGAAGCACAGCTTGATGATCTTATTCTCGATCTGTGAAGGAACGTCGTTGATAAGAACGCTGGAGCTCTCATTTATAACTGATTCGAGATCGACACCGGGATCGTCGAACTTAACTCTCTTTACGACCTGGTATTTGTGCGGCAGGCATGCGAGCTTGTCCTCGATATTATTGGGGTGATATCCATAGATAAGTGTGATCTGCAAAGGCGGGATGATCTTCCTGTAAAGGAAGTTCATGATGATCACGAAAACACCTAAGACAACTGACTGGGCAAGAGCCAGAAGCATATAACGCCATGCAAAATCCAGCATATATCTGAAGTTGTTCTGGATCGTTGCAGATACCAGTACTTCTGCAAGATCCGTTACAAAGAAAGCCATAGCAGCACTGACGACCTGCTTAGCAATTCGCTCGACACCGATGCTGAACGCGTGGAAGAATCTGCCGAAGATGATAATCATCATGATGTAGATGATAACTGACATCCCGATGTTACCAATACCTTTCAGGTATTTGGTACGGTTCTCGACATTATAAATATAATCGAGCCAAACCCAGAGAAAACTTCCTGCAGCAAACGCTGTAATAATGAGCGAACAGAAGCCGCGGAATATATATCTAGAGCCCTGACTGTTAGTCTTTGCCCTGTTAACAGTAACGTTGTTATTTTCCTTACTCATCAGTTCTCCATATAACAATAAACACAAATAACAACGCTATTATACACTAAACCTCAAGAACTCAAGCACGCAAGATGCCCCAATAAATGGGGCAAAAAAGCGTTATATCTCGTCAATAAGAGTGATGATCTCCTTGATGGACATAAGTCTGTCATCGACTTCTTTTGCTCTGTGATACTTAAGGATATCCTCAGCGGTCTTCTGCATTGCAGGGAAAGCAGATCTTGTGAGCTGGTTAGCATAGATTACGATATTAACGCCGTGAGCTGCGAGCTCTTCTTCAGTGATCGTATTGAATGAAGAAGGTACAACTACGATAGGTGTTGTCTTGTCGAAAGCTCTGAACTTATCGCAGAACTCAAGGATCTCAGCAGGATCCTTCTTGCGGCTGTGGATCATGATACCGTCAGCGCCAGCCTCAACGAATGCCTTTGCTCTTGCAAGAGCATCTTCCATGCCCTGCTCAAGGATAAGGCTCTCGATACGTGCGATGATCATGAAATCATCTGTGAGCTGGGCTCTCTTGCCTGCAGCGATCTTGGCACTCATCTCTTCGATAGTTGCCTGTGTCTGCTTGACTTCAGTACCGAACAGAGAGTTCTTCTTTAAGCCCTTCTTATCTTCGATGATTACGGCAGAAACGCCCATTCTCTCAAGGGAACGTACTGTATAAACAAAGTGCTCTGTAAGTCCGCCTGTATCACCGTCGAAGATGATAGGCTTTGTCGTAACTTCCATGATATCGTCGATAGTCCTGAATCTGGATGTCATATCAACGAGCTCGATATCAGGCTTGCCCTTTGCTGTCGAATCGCAAAGAGATGAGATCCACATAGCGTCGAACTGCTCGAGCTTGCCTTCATGCTCAACTACGGTCTTCTCAACGATAAGACCGGTAAGACCGCTGTGAGCCTCCATCGTCTTAACGATAGGTGTCATTTTAATAAGCTGTCTTAAACGCTTACGGCGGTATTCAGGCATAGCGAGCTTTTCTCTAAGCTGCATGTCGATCTTCTTTACCTTCTCGTTATATGTATAAGGAACGTCGATGAGTTCTCCGCCGTATTCCTTAAGGAGTGCTTCAACATGCTCACGGATGGCACTCTCAGGGCCGTTCTTCCAGTTATCACCGTGGATGACATAGTCAGGCTTGATCTCTGCAATCACATCGTTATACATGAAATCCTTCTGTACAACTACTTCATCAACGCCGTCAAGCTCTTTATAAAGCTTGATCCTCTCTTCGAGAGAGATCGTCGGGAATCTGTTGTATTTGATGAGCGCTTCATCAGTAAGAGCGCCAACTACGACGCGTCCGTGTTCTTTTGCCTTCTCAATGATGTTCAGATGTCCGTCATGGATAACATCAGTACAGAAACAGGTATAAACAGTCTTCATGGTTCAATTCTCCTTATAAATTACGGGTATCTGAATGTTGTATGTTTTAAGTGCTTCTTCGAAAACTGCGAAAAAGTCCTCAATATCCTTTACGTCAATTGCTCCAAGAGCACAAAGTCTGAATGTGTTTGTGGAAGAGATCTTGCCGGGATAGATGGTAAATCCTCTCTCGTAGCAATAATCATGTACCTTCTCAAAGCTCCAGTTGGGATCATCAGGATAGATCGCTGTGCTTACAAGGCCTGTGCGCCATTCGGGCTTTATAACCTGCTTAAAGCCGAGCTTATCAAGACCTTCATTGATTGCGTTAAAGACTCTGGTATGTCTTGCCCACTTGCCATCTTCGCCTTCAGCCCAGTATTCCTTAATGCCCTGGAGAGCTGCATAGATCGTCTGAACAGGAGGAGTAAAGTGCATCTCTCCGGTCTTCTCAAAGCAGTCATACTGAAGGAAAAGATTGCAGTAGTAGCTTCTCTTGGGATAGTCCTTTGACTTCTCGATGATGGCTCTGTTGCCTACTACAAATGAGAGTCCTGTCATGGCCATAAGGCCCTTCTGGGCAGATGCCATGCAGAAATCGATATTGTCTTCTTCAATGTTGATAGGACGCATAGCATAAGTACTCGTTGTATCAACAGTGAAGATAGCTCCATACTTGTGAGCAAGTGCGCCAATCTCCCTGATCGGATTTAAGATGCCTGTACCTGTCTCATTGTGAGTCGTGTGAACAAGCTTGATATCAGGATTGTTCTTCAATGTCTCTTCAACAACGGCAAGGTCAGGTCTCTGATCTACAGGAAACTTGAGATTGATATGCGGAAGTCCGTAATATTCACAGATCTCTACAGCTCTTGTGCTGTAAGCGCCGTTATTAACAACGAGGACTTTGCCGCCTTCAGGAAGCAAGGAATTGATGCAGACATCGATATTGATCGTGCCGGAACCGCAGAAGAGCACTGATGTATACTTCTCAAGATCACCGTGAACGATCTTTACGAGATCTTCACGAAGTCCCTTCATAAGCGAAGCGAATTCTTTTTCTCTGGGGCAGATATCAGGTACGACCTGTGCCATCTTTACCGTATCAGTCGTTGTGGACGGACCGGGATTTAAGAGAACATTCCGTTTAACAATCGGATCCATTAAAAATGCCTCCTGCGTTCAATTTTCAAGTATAACGAACTCAATATTAGCACAACAGAAGGCAAAAACAATATATTTTATAAATTCGCGTTCATTTTTCACCAATATTGCCCAAGAAAATGAACTTAAGTGCCAGATTAGACGTCGTAACTCTTATCAAGAGCCTTAAGCTCGTTGAAAGAATCGATCTCAACGATGTCTTCGGCAAAGCACTCTTTTACAGCTACTTTGTAGTTTTCCTTACGGTAAACAAGAGGTACCTGCTCCCAGTATCTCTCGCGTCCGCCGGGTGTCTGGAATACATCTTCGATATCTCTGGAGAGCTTATGGCCGTCGGCCTCGTTCCAGTATGAGATTCCCACCATCTGCCAGCAGTCAAGGCCTCCAACCTTTTCTTCCACTATGACGCCGTCCTTGACTGTAAAGCACCAGTCATCCGTACGCTCCGTCTTGATAGCGAGGAAGTCTGAAGTATAGTGATATTTCTTAATGATTGCCGGATTGCTGCAGACAAGGTCAGCTTCCAGAACATAAGCATTCGAGAGCAGATATCTAGCGACCAGAGCGCTCGAAATATTATTTGCATCGTTATAAGCGGGGTTCTCCAGGAACTTGATCATCGGATATTTATAAAGAAGCTGGTCAAACTGCTCAGACAGATAACCTCTTACGATATAGATCTCTTCGATGCCTGCAGCAAGGCACGCGTCGATAAGAGAATCAATGATCCTCCTGCCGTGAACTCTGACCAGAGGCTTAGGAGTATTTAATGTGATCGGAACCATTCTTGAACCAAAGCCTGCAGCGATGAAGACTGCCCTCTTTGCCCTGTAAGGCTCAAGAGCTTCAATGCCTTCTTTAGTGATCTTGCACTTCTCGATGTAGCCAAGATCCGTAAGTTCCTTTACGGCCTTATTAACTGTGCCGAGTGAATAGCCTGTGTGCTTTTCGAGATCACGCTGCGAAAAAGACTTATCCTCAGTAGCCAATGCTTCCAGGATATCGAATTGCTTTCTGGTAAGTTCTGCCATTTATGCCTCCAATTCTGAATTGCCCAAGATCTTATGGTACAAATATTCGATAGATTCCTTATCAAGTGCTATCGGATGGTTCTTAAGCCTGTCCACATTTACTGAGGATGCTAAAAGCATCAGCTCTGCTTCGTTTGCGGAAGGTGTGGACATATTGAGTCTCTTATATAACTCATCGAGATAAGCGCAGACAAGCTTCGGATCATTAAATCCGAATGTCTCAGCAATATAATCCATTACAGAGGCAAGATATTCCTTTCCTCTCGGATCAATGCATTTATCCATGTTATCAAGCATCCACGGGAACAAAGACTTAACGCAGAGCATTGCGGCATGGCCGTGTGCAAGACCATAGAGTGATGTGATCTTATAGCACATAGCATGTCCTGCAGTTGTCTGTGTGATATTAATAGCCTTTCCGGCCTTATAAGCGGCATTGAGCATCTCAAGGTTAGAGACCTTGTCATTAGCAAGATAACCGTCGAGATTGTCCAAAATGAGGTGGATAGCCTCGCTCGCATAAGCCTTGCTCTCATCGGTGCTGTTTACTGACCAGATGGATTCAATCGAATGGCAGAGCGCATCGTACATCGTGCATTTTCTCTGATAAAGAGGCAGCGTCTTAAGAAGGCTGCTGTCCATAAGAACTGTCTTCGGGATTATGCTCTCGTGGTTTACCGACTGCTTTGCACCGTTATAGTAGATAACCGCAAATCTGGTAGCTTCAGAACCTGTTCCTGCTGTAGTCGGAACTGCAAGGAACGGAATATCATTTGCAACGATCTCCTGCTTAAGGAAATTCTTATCAGGATCCATATTGGAGAAGAGCTTAATGCACTTAGCCACATCCATGGCCGACCCGCCGCCGATCGCGATTATCGCCTGACAGTTCTCCTTCTTAAATACGTTAACGCCTTCAACCACTGATTCATATAAAGGATTAGGTGAGAAATCGCTGAAAGGAACGATCTTAACGCCCAGTCTTGACTCAACACTGTCGAGATATCTCTTGATGGGCATAACATTTATTGAGGGTCCGCAGACGAGAAGGATAGCTTTTGCGCCTGAAGATCTGATCCAGTCATCGACCTTAGCGTAGTTATTCTCAGCAGTGATTATTCCCTCAACGGATTTCCAGACATTCAGTTCTATCTCGCTGTTATCAGGATCTGTGATCTCACCGCTGAAAGTATTCTCAATTGAGGCATATTTCGCATCGGCCGCATAAGGGAATTCAACAAGTTTGCCGCCGTATTCGGAAAGAAGGCTTATTACCTCTTCCCTTATTGGCTTCTGGTAACCTGTCTTCCAGTTATCACCGTGGACAACGATATCCGGCTTATATTTCCTTATGTTGTCCGCATAAGACAATGTGTCCTGGTCCACTACCCTGTAAACGCCTGCGATGCTTGCCACGAGGGCTTTACGCTCAGATCTGGGAACGATCGGTGCACGCTTGTAGCTTGCGACTACCTCATCTGAAAGAACACCTACTGTAAGTTTTCCAAGTCTGGCCGCTTTCTTGATGATCGCTATATGTCCGCCGTGGATAACGTTTGTGGAAAAAGACATATAGACCGATCTGTTCTCTACTTCCTTAAGCCTTGCAGATACGGCTGCGAGGTCTTCCGGATTATCGATTTCTGAGCAGAGCCTGTCCTGAACATCAAAAGCAGCAATATTGCATGCGCCGTTCAGTTCATTAAGAGCATTCTCGGCATAGCACTTGCGGTTATCGTTCTCACAGAACTCAATGATCTTATCGAGCCAGAGCTTCCAGTCTTCGCGCTTAAGCTTATAAAGGGCCTGAGCTTCCATAGCATCGTCAAAAAAGTTAATGCCAACCTTCTGAACGAATCCGTTCTTAACAACAGCCTTGAAGTCCTTCTCAGGAAGCGGGATCGTGGAAGATACCTTCATACAGCTTGTCGGACAATTAAGTATGTCTTCAAGCACGGAAGATTCGAAAACAAGGTCTCCATGCATCAGCACGATATCGTCATCCAGGTATTCTCTCGCACAATAAATGCTGTAAATATAATTAGTTTCAGCATAAAGCGGGTTATTTACAAAGGTGAAATTCATAGGAAGCCCTAATGAATGGCAGTAATCCACCAGGATCGTATCGAAATAGCCCGTTGTCATTACGACTTCGGTAACTCCGTTGCTTTCAAGGAGCTTTAATTGTCTTGAAAGGATAGTATCTGTCGCAGATACTTCAGTCATGCACTTGGGATGCTCGGATGTAAGAACTCCCATCCTGTGTCCCAGTCCGGAATTCAAGATCAAAGCTTTCACACTATTTCCCTCCAAAATCTATCAACAAAAAGTGAATACATTATACACTTAGAAAGGGAAAATCTTAAAAAAACTTCATTTAACCGCACGGATTATACAATTAAGCCTTCCAGTTCAGCCATGATCTCAGATTCAACAGCCATAGCCTTTTCGCGGTTCTCAGCAACAACGCTTACATAAGTCTTGAGCTTTGGCTCAGTACCTGAAGGCCTTACGACAACTGAGATATCCTTAGTGTAGAACTTCAGCACATCAGACTTCGGCAGCCCGTTTAATCCCTTGCTGTAATCTTCTGTCTTTATAACTTCCTGGCCTGCGATCGTCTCAAGACCCTTATGGAACGCACTCATGATCTCCCCCATCTTCTCCATTCCGGCTGATCCGGGGAATTCAAATGAATGAAGGGTATTTAAGCAATAGCCATATTCGTTATAGAGCTCATTAAGCTTATCGATAAGGCTGATGCCCCTTGTCTTATAGAAAGCGAACATCTCAGCGATGATGAATGCGGCATTTACGGCATCCTTATCTCTGACATAAGAGCCGGTGAGATATCCGTAAGACTCTTCAAAGCCGCAGATATAATCAGCTTCCCTGCCCTTGGCTTCCATCCTGCCTATAACTTCGCCGATGAACTTAAAGCCAGTAAGTACATTTACAGTCTCAACCCCATAGTGGCTTGCGATCTTCTCTGCAAGGTCCATTGTAACGATCGTCTTTATAAATACCGGGTGCTCAGGCATCCTGTTATGCTTTACTCTCTGGCTGCAGATATAATCAAGAAGCAGAATTCCTACTTCGTTGCCAGACAGCAGCTGATACTCGCCGCTCTCAGTCTTTACTGCGATTCCGCATCTGTCTGCATCAGGATCGGTTGCGAAAAGAAGATCCGCACCTGTCTTCTCGCAATACTTTAAGCCTAGTTCCATAGCTTCCCTTATCTCAGGATTCGGATAAGGACATGTCGGGAAGTTCCCGTCAGGATTCCTTTGCTCTTCAACCACGATGATGTTAGTAAATCCGGACTCTTCCAAAGCTCTTGTAACAGGCTTTAATCCGGTACCGTTCAAAGGAGAGTATACGATAGTTACGTTCTTATCTATCTCATCCCCAAAAAGGACTGACTGGCTCTTAACCGCTTCAATGAAGCCATCCATTACAGAATCAGGAATATATTCGATCTTGCCTTCTTCTACTGCCTTATCAAAATCCATCGACTTAACGTCTTTAAAAATATCGAGTTTTTCGATCTCAGCTAAGATAGCAGCAGCTGCTTCGGTAGTGATCTGGCAGCCGTCAGCGCCATAAACCTTATAACCGTTATACTTGGCAGGGTTATGGGATGCCGTTATCATGATGCCCTGTGAAGCCTTGAGGTCTCTAATCGCAAAGCTTACTGTAGGAACTGGATTTAATGTAGGCCAGATCCATACCTTAAGGCCATTTGCAGCAAACACTGATGCTGCAACCTTTGCAAAGAGGTCGGACTTGATACGGCTGTCATATCCGACTACTACTGAAGGCTGACCGTCAACAGTCTTAAGCAGATAATCGGAAAGTCCCTGGCTCGCTTTAGCGACGACATAGATATTCATGCGGTTGGTACCTGCGCCGATCGTGCCTCTGAGACCGCCTGTACCAAATGCGAGATTCCTGTAGAATGCGTCCTCTATAGCAACGTCATCCATGCCCTGAAGCTCTTTATTGATCTCGCTGTCAGAAGCAAGCTTTAACCAGCGTTCATATTCTGCTTTGTAATCCATCTTTATATCTCCTGCTTTGTATTGTTTTCGATTAATCCAGCGATCTTGGAATACTCATTCTCGTAGATCTTATCCGACCATTGGAAATCATCCATTTTCGCGATTACTTTGCCGATATCCTTAAGTTCATCGACCTTTATTGATATCGCAAGGTTTCTTTCCTTAAGCTGGTTAATGGTCATGGTATCCTCTGCAGTATCTTCACGCTCAAGAAGAGCCGTTCTTACGCCCGCAGTAACAAATTCAGATACTGTTGACCATCCTGCCTTTGCAATGCAGTAATCAGCTGCTGCGACATAGTCCTGTGTGTTGTTGGTCTTAGGGTCCAAGTACTCGACATTGTCTCCGATGAGCTTAAGTGCTCTGGTTACAATGAATGAATAAGGGAGGCGGCTTACATCGATATCAAAGTCGAACCCGGAATTGCTCGCACCGCAAGTAATTACCACGATCGGTTTATCGTGAGCATCTCTTATCGCCTTTACCTTAAGAGGATCAAAAGGTCTTGCAGAAAAGCCCACTTCGATACCGTCACCGAAGAATTTTCTAGAAGCCTCATTTGCAAGATCGAAATAAATGATCTTATCTGCCTGGCTGTAGGCATCTTTATACGTATTTACGAGTTCTTCAGGAACAAATGGTTCGTACTGCTCGATCCATGTAAAGTTCGTCATGAGAAAGCTTCTTATACCCTTCCTTTTCGCAGCGATAACAGCCCACGGGCAGATATCGATCACATAGGCATCAGCGTCAACGCTCTTCTCAATTAGACTCTCCCACTTATTGATATGTTCACGGATCTTAGCGACAGTAGCATCGCTGTCGATGATCAAAGAGCCCGGAATAACGACAAGGCCGGCATCGGTATTCTCAACGATTATCTCAGCCTTGTGGTCCAAATAGTCATCGGTCACTTCCGCCTGCTGCGGTCCTGTGACTACAGTTACTTTGTGACCTCTTCTTATGAGCTCTTTCATAACGGGAAGCTCTCTCATAAGATGGCCGAACCCGTGATCGGTAATATAATAAGCAAATTTCATAATCAACAACTTACATCCAAGATCTGTGCCTGGCCGTGGAGCTTCATTTCGATGCTGCTTGCAGGAACAAAGATGCAGTCTCCTTTAAAGAAATTGAGCATAAAGCCGTCTGCTGCTATTATTCCGCAACCGTCGACGCAGAGCAATGCATGGAAGGAGTTTTCTTCAGTCTTATAAGAAGCGAGTTCCCTGTTAACTTCAGTGTTGAGAAGGAGTCTTTCGACCTGGAAATACTTGCAGCGGCACAAAAGCTCGCTCGCGCATCCGTTCCTGTATCTCAGGACTCTCATAGGCTGGCGGGGCGCTGCAGAAGCCTTAAGATCAGCAACTTCAAGACCCTTTTCTATGTTCAGTTCACGCTGTTCACCGTTCTTGTCAACACGGTCATAGTCGTAAAGACGGTATGTGACATTGGAATTTTCCTGGATCTCGGCAACGAGACATCCTGAACCTATTGCATGTACCGTTCCTGATTCGATGAAGAACAGATCGTTCTTCTTTACCGGAACACGGTTCAGGAGATTCCCTACGGAACCGTCAGCTATAGCTTTCTTTACCTCATCAGCATCAACATCACGGTTAAAGCCATAGACAAGAGATGCATCCTTCTTGGCATCAAGGACATACCAGAGCTCAGTCTTTCCGAGCTGGCCCTCATTAGCAAGGCTGTATTCATCGTCAGGATGTACCTGGACAGACAGATCCTTATTGGCATCAATGAGCTTAATAAGGATCGGGAAATGCCCTCCGGCAACCGTTGAGGCATGTGTTCCGATATATTCAGGGTGAGCTTTTAAGACTTCTCTTAATGTCTCGCCCGTTGTAAGTACAGAACATCCGTCACGGTGTGTGGAACATACCCATGCCTCTGCAAAAGGATCGGCATCCATACCGAACTTGAAGTCATCATTAAGCCTGGAACCACCCCAGAGGTAGTCCTTGGCAGCAGGCTTTAACAAGAATGGCTTGTTGTTCATCGGTCTCTCCTGTTACAGTTCGTACTTATGCTTGTCAGCGACATTGATATCTTCGCCCAGCTGGACTTCGATAAGCTGAATTCCTTCATCACCTGCAAATACAGTGTGCTTGCAGCCGGCAGCCATTGTTACGACATCGCCCGGCCTTACAAACTGCTCCATGCCGTCAACGACCGTACGGCCGGATCCGGAGATAACAGTCCAGACTTCATCACGCTTATCGTGGCTGTGATAGTTCATCTTATTGCCGGGATTAAGCGTTACCTTGACGGTCATGGAATTCTCTTCAATATCAAGGACTCTGTATGAACCCCAGCTCTTCTCAGCAAACATTACGCGCTGGACGATCTCGTCAACGAAAGGCTTGATGTAGGAACTCTGTTCCTTATCGGATACAAGGATTCCTTCAGGGCTCGCGGAGATTACAACATCCTTAAGGCCCATACCTATGATCGGAATTCCAAGTTCATTTACGATATGGACATTGGAGCACTTGTCGTTAAGAGCGCCGTCACCGATCACAGGTTCGACCATGGCTTCAGTAAGGGTGTTCCATGTGCCGAGATCCTTCCATTCACCGTTATAGCGGAGAACATCTATTGATGTCTCAGCCTCCACAACAGCATAGTCAAATGAGATCTTCTTTAATTCTGAATAGTTTGCGAAAAGCTCATCGTAATTATCTGTTCCCAGGAGTTCCTTGCTCTTATCGAGCACATAGGAGAGCTTATATGCGAATACGCCGCCGTTCCAGAGGGCGCCGCCATCAATATATTCCTGCGCTTTCTCAGCCGTGGGCTTCTCTGTAAAACCCCAGCCGTCAGAACCGTCTTCGTTCTTGATGGGCTTGATATAACCATATTTCTCAGACGGATATGTAGGCTCAATACCCATAAGGGTCAGATTTTTCGCGCCCTTGGAAGCAGCTTCATAAAGTCTGTTTACGCACTCGAAATAAGAATCCTCAACATAAGGATCTACCGGGCATACGACTACCGCTTCATCTCTCGGGACATTCATTACGCAGTTAAGATATGCCGTCGCGAGCGCGATAGCTGCGAAAGTATCTCTTCTGCAGGGCTCAACGGATATACCGACATCAAGGCCCAGCTGGTTATGGATAGCCGATACCTGGGACTTGGATGTGGCGATCGTGACAACAGCATCAGGATCCACAGCCTTGATCTGGCCGTAGATACGCTGGACCATAGATTCGTATTCACCGTTGGCCTTTTTGAAGATCTTGATGAACTGCTTTGAACGGATATCGTTGGATAAAGGCCAAAGGCGCTTACCCGAACCGCCGGAAAGTAGGATTATATTCATAGATTACCTTTCTGCCCTCATCGGGTTCTCGAGGAAGTCCTTATAAGCAAGCCTGATGCCGTCTTCAAGCTCAGTCTTGTATGTCCATCCGAGCTTTGTTGCCTTGGATACGTCAAGAAGCTTTCTCGGAGTTCCGTTGGGCTTTGTCGTATCCCACTCGATCTTTCCCTCATAGCCTACGACCTTTGCAACAAGCTCAGTAAGCTCCTTGATCGTAAGCTCCTTGCCTGTACCGGCATTAACAGTCTCGTCACCGCTGTAGTTATTCATGAGGAATACGCAGAGGTTGGCAAGATCGTCAACATACAAGAATTCACGCAAAGGTGAACCGTCACCCCAGCATGTTACGGATTCCTTGCCCTCCACCTTAGCTTCGTGGAAGCGGCGGATAAGTGCAGGAAGAACATGACTGTGCTCCGGATGGTAATTATCGTTGGGTCCGTAAAGATTTGTGGGCATTACGGAAATATAGTCGGTGCCGTACTGGCCGTTAAGATATTCACAGTACTTGAGTCCTGAGATCTTTGCAAGAGCATAAGCTTCATTAGTCTGCTCAAGGCTTGAAGTAAGAAGACATGACTCAGGCATAGGCTGGGGAGCCATTCTCGGATAGATGCAGGAGCTTCCAAGGAACTCGAGCTTCTTGCATCCGTTCTTCCAGGCGCTGTGAATAACGTTCATCTCGAGGATCATGTTGTCATACATAAAGTCAGCCTTAGCCTTTGCATTTCCCATGATGCCGCCGACCTTTGCAGCAGCAAGGAATACATACTCAGGCTTTTCCTCTTCGAAAAACTTCTCGACCTGATCCTGTCTAGTGAGATCAAGCTCTTTATGTGTTCTTAAAACAAGATTGTGATATCCCTGACGCTCAAGTTCTCTTACGATAGCTGAGCCGACCATGCCTTTGTGACCGGCAACGTAGATCTTTGCATTTTTGTCCATCATATCAGAGCGCCTCTTTCATTGCTTTCTGCTGCTTTGCGAGCATTCTGTCGTGCTTTGCCATGATCTCAATAAGTTCCTCATATGTTGTCTTCTGGGGATTCCAGCCGAGAACTGTCTTGGCCTTTGTAGGATCGCCCCAGAGATTATCAACGTCTGTAGGTCTGAACCAGGCAGGATTTACGCAAACGAGCATCTTGCCGGTCTTAACGTCATAACCCTTCTCGTCAACGCCTTCGCCCTCCCAACGGATCTCAATTCCGTTAGCCTTGAAAGCCTTCTCTGTGAAGTCACGTACTGTGTGCTGCTCGCCTGTTGCGATAACGAAATCGTCAGGTGTCTCCTGCTGCATGATGAGCCACATGCACTCAACATAATCCTTTGCATAACCCCAGTCACGGAGGCTGTCCATATTACCGAGCTCCAAATGATCCTGAAGCCCTTCAGCGATCCTGCCTGCAGCAAGAGTGATCTTTCTTGTAACGAAGTTCTCACCGCGTCTTTCAGATTCATGGTTAAAAAGGATGCCGTTAACAGCAAACATTCCGTATGCTTCACGGTATTCCTTGATCATCCAGAAGCCGTACTGCTTTGCAACTGCATAGGGGCTATACGGATGGAAAGGTGTTGTCTCCCTCTGGGGAACTTCCTCTACCTTGCCGAAGAGCTCTGATGTGCTTGCCTGATAGATCTTGCATGTCTTCTCCAAACCAAGCATTCTCATAGCTTCAAGAAGTCTTAATACACCTATGGCGTCTACATCACCGGAATACTCAGGAACGTCGAAGCTTACCTGAACGTGGCTCTGAGCAGCAAGGTTATAGATCTCATCAGGCATAACTTCCTTAATGATCCTTATGAGTGAAGTTGAATCAGTAAGATCACCGTCATGGAGCTTGATCTTGTCCATGATATGCTCGATACGTCCTGTATTTGCGATACTTGCGCGGCGTGTGATGCCGTGAACTTCATAGCCCTTCTCAAGCAGGAACTCAGCCAAATAGGAACCGTCCTGACCTGTGATACCTGTTATCAATGCCTTTTTCATTATATTTCTCCTCCAAATTAATAAACGTTAGCACAAAATGGTTCAATTACTTGACCATAATAAAATAAGCGAACCACGCTAAGAATTCATCTTTTTGCAGTTCGCTTACATTATATAGCTTTTTTGTTACCACTGTTCCCGGTAAACTGTAGGAGATACTCCCTCTACTTCTTTGAAAACCCGTGAAAAGTAATGAGGTGCGCCTATTCCGACTTCATAGCCTATCTCTTCGACGCTCTTATTGGTGAATCTTAAAAGCTGTTTTGCATGCGTGATCCTGACCGATAAGAGATAGGCCGTGATTGTCATGCCGAACTGCTCTTTGAATGAATGTGTCAGGTAATGCTTCGAAATGAAGAACTTAGAGCAAAGGGAGTCTAAGGAAATTTTCGATACATAATTCTCATCAAGATATGTTTTAACTTCCAGAACGCTTGCTTTCTTTACCGGAAGCGCCTTGTCTTCAGGATGCCAGGACTCAGCCATTATGAGCCTTAAGAGTGTTGAAAGCTTTTCATTTATAAGCATGTCTCTCATATGCTCTGAGCTTTTAGAGAGGCTTATAAGTTCGCCCAGTACATCAGTAAAAGGCTTCGTATCAGAAGGCGCGAAAGTTGGCCTTCCGCCTCTCTCGCAGTACTTGCTATAGATTGAAGATACTGTAGGACCATAAAAATGGCACCAGGACAATGTCCATAAGTTATCAGGATCGGGATGGTGGGAATATTTCCTCCTGCAGTCTATAAAGACACATGTGCCTTCTGTAAGCTCATATTCCCTGCCGTTATATTCAAGTGTGCCGCTGCCCTGCTCTACAATGAAGAAAAGATAAGACTGCAGATTGGATCTGGAAGATACATGCGGCTTAAGTGCTTTGAGACTTCCGATCTCCTGAAGATGGAAAAGAGATGACCTTGCAAAAGTCGATGCAGTATAAAGGACACGGTCAGAATCTACGACCTTTGACTTGCTGTTGGTAAAATACTTTTCCATATTGCGGGTCTCCCCTTTATCCTGCTTTAAACCTCAGCTTCCGCTTGATAAGCTTCACAATATCCTGCTTGTCCAGATTCTTGTACTTTACTGCCAGCGTCAGGAAAAAAGCAAGATAGATGTAATTGTTATCAAGGAAGGATTCACAGAGCATTACCACGAACAGGCAGAAAAGCAGTACGAGGATCAGCTGCGACTTCTTATTGTTCTTATCGCATGCCGTTTTAAATACGGTAGCAAGGAACAAAAGATATCCTATCAGAAGAATGAAACCTCCCTGGATCAATACATCATAGAACAGGTTATGAGCGTTTCTCATTATGCCGTTCCACTTGATGATCCAGCCTGAATCGAAATTGCCGTAACCGATCAGCGGATGGTAATAAACCAGAGAATAACAGGATGCCCAGATAAACTTTCTTCCTGAGAAAGTAAAATCCTTATGGAGCACTTCAATGATCAGTGTCCTCAAGATCGGTATCGTGCTCGCGTAAACAATAAAGAACATGCATACAAAATAAGCAATCAGGAGATTCTTCATTGTTACGATCTTTTCGCGCAGCTTCGATTTATGAATGAAGACAACATATATGAGCATTACGAAGTAGCTTCCAAGTCCCGTACCGGACATCGTGAGGATGTTAGTGGCTCCTCCAACGATCAGAGACGAGATCCTGAGGCACTTATTGATCTTCTTATCAGGCAGCATATAAGATGCCGCGATCGAGATCAAGACAGGAAGCGAGAGCCTGTTATCGACCTCAAGGAAATTCACCCTGTCGAGCTGCCTGTGCGCCATATCTTCGGAATATACGAGAAGTGTTCCCAGACCGTCAGGCTTAAGGATAAGCAGCACAAGATTAATTGCCAGAAGGATATTAAAATACCATGCTATGAATTCGATAAAGCAGCTGTCCTTACGCCTGAGCTCATAAGAGACCACAAGCAGTACCGTTATCAGATGAACACTTGCACGGATATATATCTTATAGTCTCCGCCGTGAATTATAGCTATCACAAGGCCAAAGATCAGATAGATAACCGCACCGAGCGTAATGAGGTTCTTGAGATTCTTAAATCCGCATGTGGCAGATACAATGACCGCTCCAAGAAGCACGACGCACTGCATCATGAAGATCTTGTTATAAAACATAGATACAACAGGCATGAATTCAAATGACCTGGGCGTAAAGAAGATTACGCTGAAAAGCAGTAAGCAGATTATCTCAATGAAATGCTTTTTTCTCATCTCTTACCACTCTCTTAAGACCGTATGCTTTATATTCCAGATAAAAGCTTTGACCTTAATGGTCCGGCTCTTCTTCTCAAGACCGTTCTTGATCTTAACATTATAGTTGTCCAGGATCGTACGGTAATAATCCCTGTTCGATGTTCCCTCGACAGAGTAAATGCAAACAACCCTGTTCTCATAGTGGAACTTCATGTCCATAAGATAAGCCTGAAGGAAAAAATCGTAATCTGCGCAGATCCTGAACTGCGGATCAAATGAGATCTTGTCGAAAACTTCTCTTCTCGTAAACGTTGCCTGATGGCAGAAGAACTTAAAATCACGGAGATGATCGATGCTCTTATCTGCAAGATCGAGTTTTTTCAGTTCACCCTTCACCCTGTAGCTGTCACCGTAAACGACATCAAACCCTTCATAAGCCTTAGTCTCGAACATATCCTTCAGGACGTCCGGATCAGCTAAGGAATCGTCAGCGTTAAGATATATCAGCCATTCGCCGGAACAGTGCTTTACGGCCTTATTCATTGCATCGTAGATGCCGTTATCTTTCTCGGAGATAATGGTGATCTTGATCCCCTTAGCTTCGAACCCGGCTTTATAGTCTTCAATGATCTTAAGCGTGTTATCCTTCGACGCGCCGTCGACGATCACATATTCATAATCCGTATATGTCTGGTCCAACACGGACTTCAACGTATTTCCGATTGAAGCTTCCGCGTTAAAACATACTGTGATCACACTTACTTTCTTAGTCATTATTCACCTTATATCAGATCTCGAAAGAAGATTTATCCGGCAGGATCGATTCAAAAGCGTCTTTTAAGCTCTGCTGAGCCGCGCTTATGTCATCCCCGTCAAAATTATCATTGATGCATAAGATCTTCTTTTTCTGATTCTTTATAACATCAATAAGCGAAGAATTGTCACCGTTAACTACAGGAATAAAGGTGTATTTCTTCTGGGAACTTGAAGCAAATTCACCGGAGGCAAGTCTCCAGTATCTTATAAGCCAGTGGCTGATATTATCCTTTGTTCTGAATCTGCTGTGAACCGTAGCATTCATCAGATCAGGGATCCTCGCCCACATATCGTCGAATTCCTTTTTGGTATAAGCGATAGGCGTGTGATAGTCTCTAAAACCTGTAAACTTAGGCCACGGCTTTCTAAGCGCCATAGTTCTCATAAATGACTTAAAATCCTTGAGGTTATACCACTTGCTCCTGTTCTTCTTTAAGACTTCCCTCTTATCGAAGTTCTGATTGATAACTCTGATATTATTGGTATTTTGTGCTAGTAATTTTTTCTGAGAAAAAAAAGCTAAATAAATTAAGGATGATAATTTATTGCTAAAATTAATAGTTTTATTAAAATCATTATTAATATTAATTTCATTATTATTAATATTTATATTAATATTATTTGTTTCATTTGATTCAATAAGTATTATTTGGACATGAGGTGGAAAAGAATCTATTTTAATTGATTTAATGCCAGATATTACTAAATTATTCATTAAATTTTGAATATAAGAAATATCTTTTGAATAAATTACATAATTA
>CADCJM010000032.1 GCA_902801755.1 Oscillospiraceae bacterium | reverse complement strand
ACCGCGTCTTTGCTTCAACTTAGGTAAGTTTGCAAACAATTCCGGATTCAAGGAGCATACAGTATGCTTCGATAATATCGATTTAAGATGCATCGATGACAAGGGATATGTTGAAGGCGGAGATTCCACAGGCGTGGTAAGCAGCCCCATCAACCTTAACCAGATCGGTTATCTTCCCAATGCAGCTAAGGTTGCTGTATTGAATGGCGATGCTATCGCAGCTGAGGCTTCTGTAATCGACTGCGCTACAGGTAACGAAGTATTCAAGGGCAGCGTTTCAACAGCTGTTAAGAATGCTGCTACAGGCAGAGAAGAAGCAAGATTCGACTTCTCATCAGTTACTGCTCCCGGCACATATAAGATCGTATCAGGCAGCGTTGAATCCTTCGAATTCAAGATCGGTGACAAGGTTTACGCTGATGCATTCAAGGCATCGCTCCGTATGTTCTATCTGCAAAGATGCGGCACTGAGCTGACGGCAGATCTCGCAGGTGATTTTGCACACCCTGCATGCCACACAGAAAAGGCTACGATCTTCGGAACAAAGGATAAGATCGATGTATCCGGCGGCTGGCACGATGCAGGAGACTACGGAAGATATGTAGTATCCGGCGCTAAGGCTGCTGCTGACCTCATGCTTGCTTACAGCCTCTATCCTGATGCATTTGATGATGATCTCGGTATTCCTGAATCAGGCAACGAAATACCCGATGTCCTTGACGAAGTTAAGTATGAGCTCGACTGGCTCTTCAAGATGCAGAATTCTGAAGGCGGCGTATACCATAAGGTTACATGCGCTAACTTCCCAAGCTTCGTAATGCCTGAAGAAGAGACAGAAGAACTTATCGTAACACCCGTATCCACAACAGCTACGGCTGACTTTGCGGCAGTTATGGCAATGGCTTCAACTGTATTTGCACCATTTGATATGCCTTACTCCCAGAGATGCCTTGATGCAGCTACAAGAGCTTCAGACTATCTTGATAAGCACCAGGGAATCGAGGGCGCGAAGAACCCTGACGGAATCGTAACAGGCGAATATCCTGACCAGAATGACGCTGACGAAAGACTCTGGGCTTATGCAGAGCTCTTCAAGGCTACAGGCGATACAGTATACGATGACGAGTTCTCTGCGCTTATGTCAGGCGGTTCTGCCACATGCAATACTGACCTCGGCTGGCAGGGCGTCGGAGCTTATGCAGGATATGCATATCTCTCAGCTGATAAGAATAAGGGCAAGTTCTATGATGTTGTCCATGCAAGCTTCATGGCAGGCATTGCAGATATCGAAGCTACGGCTTCCACAGACAGCTACAACTGCTCACTTAAGGAATATCCCTGGGGATCCAACATGACTGTTGCAAACAACGGTATGCTGCTCCTTCTTTTCGATAAGGTCGAAAATTCGAACAAGGGTGATGCGGTAGCAAGAGAACAGCTCAACTACCTCCTCGGAACAAACGGAACAGGCTACTGCTTCCTCACAGGATTCGGCACGCTCTCTCCGAAGAACCCTCACCACAGACCTTCACAGGCTAAGAAGGCTGCAGTTCCGGGAATGCTCGCAGGAGGCCCTAACCAGAATCTTGAAGATCCTTATGCTCAGAATGTATTAACAGGCACTGCACCCGCGCTCTGCTATGCAGACAGCGATCAGGCTTTCTCTCTGAACGAGGTTACGATCTACTGGAATTCACCTCTGGTATTCCTCTTTGCATACGTAACGGCTAACGGCTGATAAGCTGAAAGTTAAGAACTGTAACGGCCCTTCCGGACTTAACCGGGAGGGCCTTTGTTTTATGTTAAAATATGTTCTGTAATCAGTATCTTAAGGGGGTCAAAGACTAATGGATGCATCGTATTTCAATCTGATATATAAGCGCAAGTCTTTTCACAGGTACGGGGAACCGGACGGCAAGAAGATAACCCCTGAGGAATTGAATGAGATCCGTGAGATGTGGTATAAGTTCATCCCTCTTTTCGAAGGCATCGAGACTAAGATCAAGATCGTTCCGGGTGAGCAGACGAGCTGCAACAGAGGCGAAGAATACTGCATCCTGATCTATAGTGAGAAGAAGCCAGGGTATCTGCAGAATATCGGTTATATCGGCGAGCAGTTAGATCTCTGGCTTACGGGCAGGGGCATAGGACCTCTCTGGTTCGGTGTTGGAAGGACCAAAGAGCGCAAATATGAAGGTCTTGAATACGTCATCATGATGGCAATAAGGAAGATCGATGACGATTCAAAATTCAGAAAGCCCGGCGACCTTGCGTCGTTTGTCAGAGTGCCGGCAGAAGAGTTCTGGGAAGGCCCTGAGATAGAAGGCGTTACCGAAGCAGTAAGACTTACTCCCACGGCATGCAATATCCAGCCCTGGAAAGTCGTAAACAAGGGCGACGGAACTCTTGAAGTATACCGTTACAGGAGACCCGGCAAACACGGTATTATTCCGCCTTTCAGGCTCGCTTATTTCGGAAGCATCGACATTGGTATCTTTATGCTGTTCATGGATATCTGTCTGGAGCATAAGGGGATCGCATTTGAACGCGAACTGACGCCTGATGACGGCAACTTCAGAAGACTCAATCTCAATGCAGTATATAAACTTAATGGCAATAAGGAAGGATAAGATATGAAGACAGCGGTTGTTTTTTATTCAATGCACGGCAATGTGCGTTATGTATCAGAGAAGGTGGCAAAAGAGCTTGGAGCAGATCTTATAGAGCTCATTCCTGTAAAGGCATATCCTGATAAGGGCGCAATGCAGTTTATCTGGGGAGGTTCGGCAGTAACATTTAAGAAGAAGCCCGAGCTCGAACCCTATACTTTCAATGCGTCAGATTATGATCTTGTTATAATAGGAACACCTGTATGGGCAAGCAATTTCACGCCTCCGCTCCGTACATTCTTCGAAAATAACGATCTTACAGGAAAGAAGATCGCTGTTATCGCCACGAGTGCAGGCGGTGATTCCGCTAAATGCGTAGAAGCGGTAAAGGCAGCTGCCGGGGCTGATTCTCTTGCTGCAGTATTAAGCCTTGTAGATCCTAAAGAGAAACCTTCTGATGAGAATGAAAAGCAGATCGCCGCATTCATCGATACCTGCAAAGGATTGTAATTTATCAGTTTTACTTTAATATAAACATAGTCTGATACTATGTTTTAGGAAGGCTTTTGATGAGAAAGATATTAGTCTCCAATGATGACGGCATAGATTCTCCGGGTCTTAAAAGGCTCGTTGAGGTTGCCAAAAAGCACGGCGAGGTCTGGGTCGTTGCACCTGTAAAGCAGTTCAGCGCAAAGTCGCATTCAGCTACATTCTGGGAACCTGTTGATGTATGGCCTTTTGATTATCCGGTTGAAGGAGTACATGCATATGTTACGTCAGGAACGCCTTCTGACTGCGTCAGCATAGGACTTACGGCAATCGTGCCTGGAGGCCCTGATGTGGTCTTCTGTGGCATTAACTGCGGCTTTAATATCGCATCAGATATCCAGTATTCTGCCACTGTCGGAGCGGCACTGGAAGCTTCCAACCATCACATACATACGATAGCTTTCTCCGAATCGCATGAGGGCACCCACGAGGTTACTGACAAATATATTGAGCAGCTTGCGGAAGAACTTATTGATAAGCCTCTTGGAAGAAATGAGATATGGAATGTCAATTTCCCCGGCTGCTCTCTGGAAGAATGCAAAGGGATCAGGTATGACACTGTCGTATCCCAGGATGACTTCTATGCCGGCGGTTATGACATTGTTGCTAAAGACGGTGATAAGATCTCTTACATGGTCAATTTCGACAGGAACTGGGACGGTACCGAAGGCACAGACTTAAAGGCGATAATAGATAATTACGTATCTGTAGGCAAAGTTAAGAACTACAGCTGATAAAGATGAACCTGATCAAAGAGAGCAAAACCGCCGGAATTCTCATAATTACGAGCATTTACATTATGGCCGCGGCAATAGGCCTTGGTGTTTATATGCTGATGCCGTTTCCGTTCTGGGCGAAGCTCCTTATTGCCGATGTCCTTTGCACGGTATTCGTATTCATATTCAGCCTGATATTCAAAAATTCTTCGGTATATGATCCATACTGGAGCGTTCAGCCCATAGTGATCGTCTTATTTTTCGCTTGCGTACATAAGCTGACGCTGCCATCACTCCTGCTTCTTATCTCGATCCTATACTGGGGCATCAGGCTTACCGGAAACTGGGCTTACACCTTCGGAGGCCTTAAGCATCAGGACTGGCGCTATACCAAGTTCGAAAATGAGACCGGCATGCTATATCCGTTCATCAATTTTACCGGCATTCACATGATGCCTACGCTGATAGTTTATCTTTGCACGCTCCCGGCGGTCTTTGTTATAAGGCAGGAACTAAGTGCCAATATCGGAAGTGTGGCCGGAACTGCTGTCTGCATAGGCGCTGCGACGCTCCAGCTTTTCTCTGATATGCAGATGCAAAGATACAGAAAGAGCGGTGAGCACGGACTTATCCGCACGGGACTTTGGAAATACGCAAGACACCCGAATTATTTAGGTGAGATCCTTATGTGGTGGGGCGTAGGTATCCAGGCAGTATCTGTAATGCCGGAGCGCTGGTATCTTCTGGCAGGAGCACTCGCAAACACTGTCATGTTCTTTACCGTAAGCATTCCTCTTGCAGATAAAAGGCAGTCACAAAAGCCCGGATATGAAGGGTATAAAGCTGCTACCAGAAGTCTTTTGCCGTTACCTAAAAAGCAGGCAGATTAAGGGAGCTGGACGCCTTTATTTGTCCTGAACTTCTCGAAAGGTTCCCTCAGCTTGGAATTGTCGTCAGGGTTGCTCGTAAATATCCAGATGCCGTAAGCTATTATGAGCGCGTCATCCTTCGAGCATACACAGCGGTCGTCGATATAGTATTCGAGCTTCTTATAATGCTTTTTGAAGCAGAGATCCACTTTCTTGTGGGCATTATTGGTCTTGGTGTCGTTAAAATACGGCATGGCAAAATCGTTTTTCTGATACTCAAAAACTATCCATGAGACCTGGCGGGACTTGAAGCTCTTAATGTCTTCAACGTATTCGCTGATCGTGAACACTGCCCTGTGGTCACCGTATTTATATTCGAACCAGTTGGAGTGGCCGATCTTGGTCTGTTTGGGATCGGCTTCTTTAGCGGCTATGTAATCCTCGTAAGTATACTGGCCTTTCTCACGCCATCCGAGATCCGACAACAGGCGGTAAAGCTCGAAATACTGCTTATCACCTTCTGTTTTAATATATTCATCGATGTCGATATTCATTGAGATGAGCATAGAATTACTGCTGTCGTTAAAAATCCTGTACGTGTGCTCAACAGAAAAATCCGGGCCGGTTACTTCAGGCTCGGTCTCAGTGGTCGTCGCCGCAGTCGTTGTCGTGACTGTCGTAGTCTCACTGGTCTCAGTGGTCGTTGCTGTGGTCTCTGTCTCCGTTGAAGGACTTGTTTCCGTAGGATTTATATCGCATGAAGCCACAGATGCGCACATGGATACTGCAAGAGCAGCGCTGACTGCTTTTGCAGCGATAGAGGAAAGGTCAGGATAATGTTTTCTAGTCAGGTTAATTCTTTTCATAGCAGCAATAATATCACGATTCCATGAGCTTGTTCATACCCTTATGTCATAACCTGCCGGGCAGAGGGCTTCCTTATAATATGGTAAAATATCTTAATCTCAGGCCGGTGTTAAAATGTCATTGGCAGGAAAAGGGGAGGAAACATATGGATTCAAATGAGACCAGAACGGCAGAAGGCAAGCGGTTATTTGCTTTTATTGCCATAGCATACGGCATCTCATTCCTCATGATGATACCGATGTATATTGGAAAGACCAAAGGATTGGATCTTTCCCAGATCGTTAATGCACAGATGTGCTCTCCTGCGGCAGGTGTGGCTATAGGTTATCTCCTGTTCGTGAAAGGCGAGAAGCGTGTTCCGAAGTTCTTCATGACCGTTCTCGTGATAAATTATGTGATCCAGCTGGTATTGGGAATCGCAAGCATTTTCTTCATGCCGTTCGGAAGTGCTGAAGTTATCGATCTTGCTGAACTCTTAGGCTCATCCGGTACAAGCTCTGATATTACCGGAGTCTCCACAAAGCTCCCTGTCGGTCAGATATATAACATGATAGGACAGTTTATACTTATTGACTGCTCGATCCTCTTATGGATAGCTTATTTTGTTGCCGGTAAGGAGAGACGTAAGTTTGCGGGTCTTTCACGCAATAATGAAGGCACCGGGATACTTATGGTGCTGCTTTTTGTAGGCCTTTATCTGGTAAGGACACTGGCTCCGGGCTTTGTTGAAGCGGCTATTACGAAGACAATGCCCCAGCTGCTTTCATCTTACGGAGATCTTGTTCATAACCGATTGTTCTGGCTGTCCATAGTCAGTTTGCCGTTCAACTACCTCATGACCATAATCGCCTTCCTGGGCGAGGAATACGGCTGGAGATTCTATCTGCAGCCTATAATGCAGAAGAAGTTCGGAATGAAGATCGGAATAATCCTTCTTGGCTTCGTCTGGGGTCTCTGGCATACACCTGTCGATCTGTTCTTCTACACAGAGGATTCAGCTCCCCAGATGCTCATTGGACAGATCATCACATGCGTATTCCTTGGAATATTCTTCGGATTCGTATATCTTAAGACGAACAATATCTGGATCTGCGTATGCATGCATTTCCTCAATAACAACCTGATACCTATCATCACGGGCACTTTCTCTGCTGATGTTCTTACGAACCAGCATGTGCCGTGGTTATACCTTATCGAGATACTGCTGCTCGACTTCGTGATCTTCGGCCTCTTTATCTTCGCTAAGGAATATAAAAAGAAGAAAGAAGCAGTTACAGCCGATGCGTGATTTTACAGTAACCAAATCCCAGGACGGCCTTCATGTCGTCAAGGCATCCCAGGAGGCCTATCCCCAGCTTAGATCAAGCGATCTTTTCCACGCGCTCAAGAGGCGCGACATAAGGATCGACGGCAAGAAGATCAACAAAGACATTGCCGTAAAGACCGGAAATGTGGTTGAGATATGGCTTCCGGACGAGCTTTTCGATGCCTCGAAAAAAGCCCCTGCAAAGGCTCCTGAGAAGATGTATGAGATCGTAGCTGAGACCAAGGGACTTCTTATCGTTAATAAATTCCAAGGCATTGCGGTGCATTCCGGAAAGAGCGACATCGATGATACCCTGATAGACCAGATCAGGAACAATACCAGGTTCAAGGATGCAGAGCTCTGCCACAGGATCGATATGAATACCGGCGGCCTGGTGCTCATTGCAAAGAACAAGGCGGCTCTGGCCGACTGCGTTGAGCTGTTCAAGAATGACCTTGTTACCAAGAGATACAGGGCGCTTGTGCTTGGTGAGCCCAATGTGGGCGAGCCTGCCGTAGGCGAGGACGGAAATCTATATAAAGAAGTTAAGGGCTTCCTCGAAAAGACTAAGGGCGGCAAAGTCTATATTCATGACGAGAAGCAGCCGGGCGACCTTGATATTGCCACAAAATACAGGATATTAAAGGTTTTCAAGGACGTTGGACCTGATGGCGAGAGCGTATCAGACTTGGAGCTCGAGCTCGTAACGGGAAGGACCCACCAGATCAGGGCGCAGTTCGCGCACCTGGGGCACCCTGTTATCGGTGACGGCAATTACGGCAGGAACAAGGTCAATATGCATTTCGAGACTTCTGACGGAAAGAAGGTCAGATACCAGCAGCTCTTCTCGTGCCAGATACTCTTCGGCAGGATCCCGAAGAACAACATGCACGTTGACGTGTCGGGTAAAACCTTTAAAATAGGACCAGATTATAATGTTCGCCTTGATAAGGGGAAGAAGGATATAAATGACTGATAACAGACCGGTCGGAGTTTTCGATTCAGGTATCGGAGGACTTACTGTCCTTCGTGAGATCTGGAATGAGGTGCCCGAAGAGAGCACCATCTATTTTGGTGACACCTCCAGATCGCCTTACGGTACAAAATCAAGAAGCACCATCATCCGCTATTCTCTTCAGAATATGAAGTTCCTGGAGAGCAAAGGCGTCAAGATGATCGTCATTGCTTGCAATACAGCAAGCTCATATGCATATCAAGAACTTAAGGCAAGGGCAAGTGTCCCTGTAGTAGAAGTTGTAACGCCTGGTGCTGATGTAGCATGCAGAGCCACAAAGAACGGTAAGATCGGAATTATCGCCACAAAAGGAACCATATCCACCGGCGTTTACAAGAAGACCGTGGAGGACAGGGCAGAAAAGCTCGGAATGAAAAATATCGAGATATACCAGCAGGCATGCCCTCTCTTCGTATCCCTCGCCGAAGAAGGCTGGTGGGACAAGGAAGTTACAAAGCTTACTGCTGAGGAATACTTAAAACCTTTAAAGGATGCCGGCGTGGATACCCTTGTAATGGCCTGCACGCACTATCCCTTGCTTTCTAAAGTGATCCAGGAGGTAATGGGTGACAACGTCGTCCTCGTCAATACAGGCGAAGCTACGGCGAAGGTCGTAAAAGAGCTCCTGGACAAAGAGGGAACCGCTTCTGTGGGCAACAACAATCCTGTTAGGGAATTCTATACGAGTGACGAGCCGGAACTTTTTGAGCAAATTGCTGCTCCTTTTTTAGGTGAAGGCCATCCGTCAAGCACGAAACGTTTTACGACTGACAGATATGAGGTAACTGTCTGATGGAAAACAAAAATGAAGAGCAGTGCCTGTTCGTGATCAGGTCCGGAATGTACGGTGAGCCCCTTAAGACCCTTGGCACAAAAACTGTTGAAGGGACCAGGACGGTCTATAACTGGACAGAAAAACATAATGAGCAGGAAAAAGAAACTCATTTTGTTATGACTCTTATTAAAGAAGAATCAAAAGCCATTGTTGTAAGAAATGGGGACGTAACTTCAAGAATGGTCTTTGAGGCGGGAAATAAGACAACAAGCACTATGAATACGGCTTTCGGACCTATAGAAGTCGTTATAGACACTGATTATATCAACTTCCCGGGAGGCTTAATTGACGGGGCTGAGATCAGTTATACGCTCGATCCGGACAGCGGAGAACCGATAAGGAATATCTTTTCCATAAAAAGGCTCTTGCAAAACGAAGAAATATAAGGTATTATCTTCAAGCATTTGTGAAAAGAAAGAGGTGAAGATGAATGGCACATCCGAAGCGTAAATGGTCGAAGGCAAGGACAGCTCGTCACAGAAGCGCATGGAAACTTAACATGCCGGGTCTCGTTGAATGTCCCCAGTGTCATGCTAAGATGCTTCGCCGCACGGTCTGCAAGAACTGCGGTTACCTGGATGGAAAACAGGTTATCAAAGTCGACGAAGACATTTGATCTATTTAACGAAGTATTTTTAACGAGGCAGTGTTATGGAATTAAGGCACTGCCTCTTATTTTTGCAAAAGGAAGGAGCGAAATGGCATGAGTAAACCGGTCGTGGCAATAGTGGGAAGACCTAATGTCGGCAAATCCTCACTGTTCAACACCATTTATGGAGAGCGCATCTCCATCGTTCATGACACCCCGGGTGTCACGCGTGACCGTATCTATGCCGAGACTTCCTGGAGCGGAAGAGATTTCATTATGATAGATACGGGCGGTATTGAGCCCGATACGGGAGATGACGTTATTTTGCAGCAGATGCGCGTCCAGGCTGAGATCGCGATCGAGACTGCGGATGTCATCCTTTTTATGTGCGACCTCAAGAGCGGACTTACGGCAGCAGATGAAGAGATTGCCGTAATGCTCAGGAAAGCAGGCCGTCCCGTTGTTGTCTGCGTCAACAAATCAGACTATGTAGGCGAACAGCCCCCGGAATTCTATGAATTCTACAATCTGGGACTTGAGGACGTCTGCGCCATCTCAGCTGCACATAAGCTGGGCCTTGGCGAGATGCTGGACCTCATTATCTCCAAGTTCCCGCCGGCTGACGAGAGCGAGGAGCAGGATGAGACGGTCAGAGTTGCTATAATCGGCAGACCTAATGCCGGCAAGTCTTCTTTGTCCAACAGGCTTGCAGGAGCCGAGAGAAGCATCGTTTCCAATATCGCAGGCACCACCCGCGATACGATCGACTCTCACATTGAGAACGAATATGGTTCGTTCACTATCGTAGACACAGCCGGTATGCGCAAGAAGGGCAAGATCGAGGACGTTATCGAGCGTTATTCGATGGTAAGAGCCCTTGCGGCAGTAGACAGGGCTGATGTCTGCGTTATCCTTGTTGACGCTGAGGCAGGCGTAACAGAGCAGGATGCGAGGATCGCAGGTCTTGCTCACGATAACGGCAAGGCATCTGTTATCGTCATCAACAAGTGGGATCTCATCGAGAAGCAGACAGGTACATTGGAGACCATGGAGAAGATCGTAAAAGACCGTCTTCCTTTCATGGATTATGCGCCTGTCCTGTTTATCTCTGCCAAGACCGGACAGCGTGTAGACAAGCTTTTCGGGCTTATAAAGACTGTATATGAGAATTCCAAGAAGCGCCTTACCACAAGCGTTCTTAACAAGATGATCTCGGAAGCTGTCACTCAGGTTCCGACACCTCAGGACAAGGGCAGGCATCTTCGCATCTATTACGGAACCCAGGTTTCCGTCCAGCCGCCCACGTTCGCACTTTTCGTAAACGATAAGGAATTGTCGCATTTTTCCTATGAGCGTTATCTCGAAAACCAGCTCAGAAGGAACTTCGGCTTCGAAGGCGTTCCCATCCGTCTCCTTTTGCGTAATAAGAATGGCGAAGAAGACTGATATTTTGTGAAATATCACAGTGACAAAACCTGCCGTTTCAGTAGCAAAATATTACTCGGTTTAAATTAATAATTATTAGAAGTATCGGCTTGGGGTAATTGCCCCATCTATTTTACGGAGAAATCATTTATGGCAGTCACAACTATCGAGAACTTAAGGAACATCGCAATCATCGCTCACGTTGACCACGGTAAGACAACTATCGTCGATTCCATGCTCAAGCAGGCCGGCGTTTACCGTGAGAATGAGGCAGTAGTAGAGCAGGTAATGGACTCTAACGACCTGGAGCGTGAGAGAGGCATCACGATCCTCGCAAAGAATACGGCTATCGATTACAAGGGTATCAGGATCAATGTCGTAGACACTCCCGGCCACGCTGACTTCGGCGGTGAGGTAGAGCGTGTACTTAAGATGGTTGACTCCGTTCTCCTCGTTGTAGATGCTTTTGACGGACCGATGCCCCAGACAAGATTCGTTCTTCACAAGGCACTTGAGTTAGGTCTTAAGCCTATCGTCTGCATCAACAAGATCGACCGTCCTGATGCAAGACCTCTCGAAGTTGTAGACATGGTACTTGATCTCTTCATCGAGCTCGGCGCAGATGACGACCAGCTTGAATTCCCCGTCGTATATACATCAGGCAAGACATGCATCGCTACTCTTGACCTCAAGGAATATGAGGAAGGCAAGGAATTGGACTTCACACCTCTCCTCGATACAGTAGTTAAGTACACACCCTGCCCTGTAGGCGATCCTGAGGGCCCTATGCAGCTTCTCGTATCTAATATCGATTCAGACCCTTATATCGGCAGGATCGGCGTAGGAAGAGTCGAGAGAGGCACTATCAAGCAGGGTGAGAACGTTGCACTCGTAACATACGGCGAAGACGGCAAGCGTAATGCAAGAGTCGTTAAGCTCATGAGATTCCACAATCTCGGCCGTGAGGAAGTATCTTCCGCATCGATCGGTGAGATCGTATGCGTTGCAGGTATCGCTGACATCAACATCGGTGACACACTCTGCGATGCAGACGTACCTGAGCCGCTCCCGTTCGTTAAGATCGACGAGCCTACTATCGCTATGACATTCTCCGTTAACGACAGCCCTTTTGCAGGACAGGAAGGTAAGTTCGTTACATCACGTCACTTAAGAGACAGACTTTTCAAGGAAATCGAGACAAACGTTTCCATGAGAGTCGAAGAGACAGATACAACAGAGGCATTCATCGTAAAGGGAAGAGGAGAGCTCCATCTCTCAGTCCTCATCGAGACAATGCGCCGTGAAGGATATGAGTTCCAGGTAAGTAAGCCGAAGGTCATCATGAAGGAGATCGACGGTGTCCTTTCAGAACCTGTTGAAGAACTCGTTATCGACGTTCCTGAGGACTTCGTAGGTCCTGTCATGGAGAAGATCGGAAAGCGTAAGGGCGAGCTCCTTAATATGCTCCCTCCGACAAAGGGTTATACCCGTCTTGAGTTCAAGATTCCTTCAAGAGGACTCCTCGGTTACCGTACCGAGTTTTTGACCGACACTAAGGGCAATGGTATAATGAACTCCGTTATCTCGGGCTTTGAACCCTTCGCAGGTGACATCGAGACCAGAGGCCAGGGAGTGCTAGTAGCATTCGAGACAGGCACCGCTGTAACCTACGGATTGTACAATGCCCAGGATAGAGGTGCACTCTTCATCGGAGCAGGCACACCGGTATATGAAGGCATGATCGTAGGTATTAATCCTAAGCCTGATGATATTACCGTTAATGTCTGCAAAAAGAAGCATGTAACCAACATGCGTTCTGCAGGTGCCGACGACGCAATGCGTCTTACGCCGCCTTTGACTTTCTCCCTTGAGCAGTGCCTGGAATTTGTCGAAGATGATGAGCTTTGCGAGGTAACTCCCCAGAGCATCAGACTTCGCAAGAAGATACTGAATAATGACTTGCGTGCCAAGACTCTCGCTAAGCAGAAGAAGGACGCATAAAACTTAGAATTAAAACGGGGGTAGTCTTTAACTTATGTTATCTAACAAAGTCAGAGTCGCTCTCAGAGTATTGATCGTTTTAGTACTTTTATTCGGATTTGCAGTAGCCGGCGTTTACGTCGGCTATAACTATGTCATCTCTCAGGATAAGAGATTCAATGGTTTAAAGGAAGATATCAAAGAGGGAAAATATGACATAAAAGCCGATACCGAGGGCGCCGTTACTATCGTTATCAAGAGTGGTGATTCCACATCCGATATCGCAGACAAGCTTTATGAGAAAGGCCTTATCACAAATAAGACATTGTTCTCCATCATAAGCAAGCTCAATGGTTTTGATGGTGCTTACGTAGCAGGTACGCACTATCTCCTCAAGGGCTTTACCTATGACGAGCTTATGTATTTCCTTACACTCGCACCGGATGCCGTTAAGGTAACCATTCCTGAAGGCTCGACATATTACGAGATAAAGAAGCTCCTGCATGAAGCGGGCCTTAATTTCGATGACGCCGAATTCGACAAATGCATGAATTCTCCGAATCTTTTCGTAGACTATGAATTTGTATCGCAGATCGAGATCAAGGAAGGAAGAGACTTCATCCTTTCCGGCTATCTTTATCCTGATACTTATTATTTCGACATCAACGCAAGTCCGGAATCCATCATCAGAAGATTCCTTAACAACATGCAGAACAGGCTCCACGATGAATATTACACAAGAGCCAAGAAGCTCGGCATGTCCATGGACGAGGTTATTACTCTGGCTTCAGTAATCCAGATGGAGACAGGTAAGGTCCACGACATGATGCTTGTATCTGCTGTTTTCCACAACAGACTTAAGCATAAGGACGAATCCATGAGATTCTTAGGTTCTTCTGCCACGATCAACTATCTTGTTGAGATGCGCGGCGGAAAGGCTTCGATCCTTCATAATGACGACGAGCTCGGCATCGACAGCCCTTATAACACGTATACCAATCCCGGACTTCCTCCGGGACCGATCTGCATGCCGGGAAGCGATGCCATCGCTGCTGCTCTTTATCCTGAGCCGAACTGCAACTATCTGTACTTCTGTGCTACAGGTATCGATGGCGGTACTGCATTTGCAACGACATACAAGGCACATCAGAAGAACGTCGACAAGTACAAGGATAACTGGACAAAGGTTGACGAGCCTGAGGAAACGACTGAGACTACAGAGCCTACACAGAGCTCCGGCCTTGTAATCGTTGATAACTGATCAGCAGTCATATTCAGAGGAAATACTATGGGTTACGACCGTTCGCGTTTTGAGATCTTAAGTCCTGCCGGCAATCCGGACAAGCTCCGTGCCGCAGTGGCTTACGGTGCTGATGCGGTCTATCTTTCAGGCCAGAGCTACGGCCTTCGTGCATTCTCTGATAACTTCAGCGAAGACGAGATGAAGGCAGGTATCGCCTACGCCCACGATCACGGCGTCAAGTGCTATGTGACTTTGAATGTAATGCCCACAGAAGAGGACCTGGGCGGCCTTGAGCACGCCATCAGGTTTGTCGGTCTGGAAAGCGGTGCTGATGCTGTCCTCATCTCCGATCCGGGTGTATTTACCATGGCGCGCACACTGTGCCCTGATCTTGAGATCCATATCTCAACCCAGGCTAGTGTCACAAACAGCGCTGCATGCAATTTCTGGGCTTCCCAGGGCGCGAAAAGAATAGTCCTCGCACGCGAAGTCTCTCTGGATCAGATAAAGAAGATCCGCAAAGCAATCCCGTCCGACGTCGAAATCGAGTGCTTTGTCCACGGCGCCATGTGCGTCTCCTATTCCGGCAGATGTCTTCTGTCTAATTACTTCACAGGCAGAAGATCCAACGGCGGCGCATGCGCACAGCCCTGCAGATGGGGCTATTATGTCGTTGAGGAAAAGCGCCCCGACATCCCGCTCCCGGTCGAAGAAGACAGGCGCGGCACTTATATTTTCGGCAGCCGCGATATCTGCATGATCGACCACATCCCTGAACTTCTGGATGCCGGCATCAACTCATTCAAGATCGAAGGAAGGATCAAGGGCGCATACTACGCCGCAGCTGTTACCAAGGTTTACAGGGAAGCTGTGGATCTCTGCTGCAAGGATCCTGATAACTATAAGGTCGACCCCCGCTGGAAGGTGATCCTCGACAAGGTCGTCCACAGGGATTATGACACGGGTTTCTTTTTCGACAGCCCCGCAGACGATGCAAAGATCGATCCCGACAAGTCTTATAACAAGCCTGCCTTCGTCGTAGGTGTTACTGAGTCTTTGGATGCTGAATCCGGGCTTATCAAGGTTACCCAGAAGAACAAGCTCTATAAGGGCGACACGCTTAATGTCCTCATGCCTGAGGGTTATGTGGCCCCTATCGTTGTAGCCGAGCTTTACGATGCGAAGATGAATCCTGTCGATTCCTGCCCTCACCCTGAGATGACCTTCTATATGAAGGCTGTATCTTCTGAGGACGGCAGTGTTGTCGAGCTGCCACCTATGACATTCCTGTCCCGTGACGGCGACAAGGATTTTGGTATTCCCGCTCCGAATTAAATATTGTTCTGAATAGATACTGACTGCTATGGCTGTTTTGGTCCGTATGTGCGGCAAAACATGCGGCGGCGCCGTTCATTCTGCCGTTCAAAAGCCCATTTTTGTGCCAAATATGCGGCAAAACATGCGGCAGCGCCGTTCATTCTGCCGTTCAAAATGCCGTTTTAGGACCAAACATGCGGCAAAACATGCGGCAGCGCCGTTCATACCCCAAACATCAGGCTAACCTTCAGGCGCCGCCGAGAATTCCGCCTGGAAAATACCCTGAAATACCCCAAACTCCAGGCTAGACTCCAGGCACCGCCGGGAATTCCGCCTGAAGAATGGGTCAAGAACAGTCTGATGAGGGCCTTTTTCGAGCCGTTCCCAACGCGAAAAAACAGTTTCAGACATACTTTCAGGACTGTGTCCAAATGTCAGAAAACGTTAACTTTTTTGTAACATATTTTGACCATGACTGTGCTATAGTGAAGCCATCAAGGAAATGGAACGAATTAGTTCTAAGGAGGTGAGACCAATGGGAAGTGAAACACAAACAAGCAGACGGTTGGTCTTGCTTGATTCAGTAGTTTCCTCCAAGTAAGTCTTTACTTAATATTGAGTTATTCTCAAAAGTTGAATCAAGAGATCAATCGGAACTTGGAATTACAGTTGAATATTTTTTGTAACAGTTAACCCACTCCCGCACCAAGCTGCGGGAGTTTTTCTTTTTAAACACAATAATTAAAGTTTTCTTAATTACTTTTAAAGTGATTTCTAATAAACAGGCTGATATAATAAACGCATGGTCAATTATAAAGAGCGTTTCAACAAGACAGAGAAGAACAGATGGTCAGGACTTACGATATCTCTTTGTATCGTGGTCGTTTTCTATATGATCCTTTCCCATATCGGAAGTCTCAGGGGATTCTTCAATTCTTTCCTTGCTATCACATCTACTGTAATCATCGGTGCGGTCATCGCCTATACGGTCAATCCGCT
>CADCJM010000031.1 GCA_902801755.1 Oscillospiraceae bacterium | reverse complement strand
AAAAAAGAATTCGCAATTAAATTAGAAGAAAATAAAAAAGAATTCGAGAAAAGGTTGGAAGAAAAAGAAAAAGAATATCAAAAAATTTTCGAAAAATTTCAGCAAGAAATGAAAGAGGTTAAAGAAAGAGTCTGCGTTCCGCTCGGTACAGGGCACGATTCCTGTCTGAAACAAAAATACCTTCCACCGTATGATGGAAGGTATTTTATTTGTCATTACGAATATTACTTACTTATCAAGCATATTGCCCAGAAGCTCTGAATTATACTGAAGGAATCTCTGAAGGCCTTCGCTATCCAAAGAACCGTGAGCAAGCTTAGCCTGATCATATATATGCTGAGCAAGTCTGTCAGCCTCTTCTTCCTTTGTTCCCATCGATTTCATGGCAGTAAGCTTTGAGATAACGGGGCTGTCAGTATTGATAACAAGCTCCTGTATGAGCGGGAACATCTCATCAAGTTTGGCGTAAGGATCTTCTCCGTCTTTTGCCGTCATCCTCGCAAACTGCTCATATTGTTTTCTCATCTCCTGCATACGTCTGTTCTCTTCAGACTCACGGATAAGAGCCGGCATGGAATCTTTACCCATCGCCTTAGCTTCAACATCAAGCTTGCTGTCACCTACTGCCTTACGGAAGAACTCACGAAGTGATTTCTTTGTCTCTTCATCGGATTCCTTGCCGGAAAGCTCTGAGTCAACACGCTTGAACTTGATATCAGGCTTCTTCATTTCCATATAGGACATGAAGTTATTGTCGATCTCCTGATCCATAACGATTACTTCATAGCCGTCGTTTTTGCTCATCTCGACATAAGCTGCCTGAGCCTTGGGATCAGTTGTATAACGGACAGTCTTCTTATCTTCGGATGTGAGTTCTTCCAAAGTCTTGAACTTGCCGTCAACGGTATTAAAGAGGCAGATCTTTTCGACTTTCTCGAAGAACTTCTCTTCCTTCATCATACCGTACTTAACGAATACGGAGATGTCAGACCAGTACTTCTCAAAGTCTTCTCTCTGCTTCTTGAAAAGATCATTAAGCTTATCCGAGACCTTCTTGATGATATGTCCTGAAAGCTTCTTTACATATTCATCCTGCTGGAGAGCAGAACGTGATACGTTCAAAGGAAGGTCCGAGCAGTCAAGGCATCCCTGAAGAAGGAACAGGAAATCAGGAATGATCTCCTCGATATTATCTGCAACGAAGATCTGGTGGTTATAGATCTTGATGCGTCCTTCAAGGGACTGATAGATATTGTCTGTCTTAGGGAAATAAAGGATACCCTGCAGTGTAAAAGGATAATCCATATTAAGGTGTATCCAGAACAGAGGATCCCTGCCGTCGTTAAATACAGAGTGATAGAACTGCTTGTATTCAGAATCTGTGCACTCTGAAGGCTTCTTTGTCCAGAGAGGTGACTTGTTGTTAACGGGAACATAAGAGACCGGTGAAGGTGTAAATGTCTCGCCCTTCTCTTCTGCTTCCTTCTTTCTCTTCTCCTCAGCCTCCTCGTGAAGTCTGTCAGACTTGGTATCTACGAAGAAAATATCTGCAGGTGCGAAATAGCAGTACTTTCTTATTGTCATTCTGATCGTTGCAGAATCGAAGATCTTGATGGCATCTTCTGAGAGCTTTAAGGTGATGACGGTTCCCCTGCTCTTCTTCTCAGAAGGAAGGATCTCATAATCCATGCCGTCATTAGACTTCCATATAACAGGCTCAGAATCTTCCATGAAGCTCTTTGTATCGATCGTAACCTCATCAGCAACCATGAATGCTGAATAGAATCCTAAGCCGAAGTGACCGATAATGCCGGTCTTGTCAGTTGATTCCTGCTGATACTTTGTAACGAAATCAAGTGCGCCGGAGAATGCGATCTGGTTGATGTACTTCTCGACCTCATTCTCTGTCATGCCGATACCGTTATCTTCAAATGAGATAGTCTTGTTATCGTCATCGTAAGTAACAGTGATCTTATAATCTGCCGTATCCGGCTCCTTCTCAGCCTTGCCGAGTTCCACGAGCCTTCTGTGCTTGGCAATCGCATCCGCACAGTTAGATACTAATTCTCTTACAAAGATATCCTTATCTTCATAGAGCCATTGTCTGATAACCGGGAAAATATTCTCGGTCGTAACCGATATCTTTCCTGATTTAGCCTCCATTTATACCACCTCCAAATTATTGTCCGGTCAAAGCGCGCTTTGCAGCGCCGATATATTCAGATGTATATTCCTTATACATCTTAGAGATCATCTTCAATATCTCATTGTCAGATGATCTGAATTCATATCCGTCCATATACCTTACAGGCAGGATGTCGAAAGGTGTGCTGCTTACAAATACAGCATCAGAAGAAGGATCCAATTCCTCAGGCCTGAATGTGCCCGTCTGAAGCTCCAGTCCTGAACGCTTAAGGGCTTCCATTACCCTCTTTCTGGTTATACCTATAAGAATCTTATTATCAGGAGCCGAATAGACCTTGCCGTCCCTAATAACAAAGAGATTGGACATTGAGCCCTCATAGAGCCTGCCTTCGTTATCTGTTAATACGAGCTCGAAAGGAAGACCGTGTTCGTTCTCCTGTTTGAACTTCTCATTAACAGTCGTCTTGTAGTCGCCCCTGAATATCTTAAGATTGGGAGTCTTACGTTCCCAGTTAAGAATGCTTGTATTGATACCATTTTCGAATTGTTCTTCAGTCGGAATTGCTATATCAGCCTGATGTATGAGTAGAACTTCTTTAGTAAGTACTATTCTTACAGATCCGTCCTTGATGCCGTCCATATCGATGAAGCTGTATGCTTCAGATAAGATGGAGGAAGTATTGACCGGGAAGTTCTCCAGTCCCTTAACAGAATTTACGAGTCTTTGCAGATGGTCTTCAACGAATAAAAGAACACCGTCCTTTACCCTGACGGTCTCATAGTAAATCCTGATATCAACGGGTTTTTGGAGAGATTCGGTCAATTCCGAACAGACTCTGTAATACTTGCCACAATAAAGAAAGCCCTTGCCGATAAGATGTTCCATCAACGGATAAGCCATTAGAGTCACAGATCCCCTTGAGAAATATATAATTGCATATTATGCCACATAAGATTGTATACATAATCAGGCTTTTTTACAAAATGGATATAATGAAAACATGCACAAAAAATAAATCTTTATTCTTATTTGCTTTTATAAAAGCCCAAGATTAAAATTTGTGTGTTGACTTGTTAAGAGAGCAAGTGTATGATATGCGAAGTTTATACAAAGTTATGCATAAATATTCATAAATCGGAGGTGCCTTATGGCAAAAGAAAAATTCTTACTGGCTTATTCAGGCGGACTTGATACTTCTATCATCATTCCGTGGCTCCTTGAGCACTATGACTGCGAAGTCGTAGCTTACTGCGGAGAGGTTGGCGTTGGTGTCGATCACGACTATCTCGAGAAGAAGGCACTTAAGTGCGGCGCTATCAAGTGCATTATCGAAGACATTTCTGAGGAGTTCGTTTCTGACTTCGTCTTCCCTACTCTTAAGGCTAATGCAGTTTACGAGGGCAAATATCTCCTCGGTACATCCATGGCTCGTCCTGTTATCGCTAAGCACTTCGTTGAGGCTGCTCACGCTAACGGATGCACAACGATCGTTCACGGCTGCACAGGTAAGGGCAACGACCAGGTAAGATTTGAGCTTTCCATCAAGGCTCTTGACCCTGACATGAAGATCCTTGCTCCCTGGAGAATCTGGGACATCAAGTCACGTGACGAAGAGATCGACTACGCTCAGGCTCGTGGAATCGACGTTCCTGTTACAAAAGAGAATAACTATTCCAAGGACGAGAACCTCTGGCACCTCTCTCACGAGGGTATGGATCTTGAAGATCCTGCTAATGAGCCTAACCTCGACAAGATCCTTGAGCTCATGGTCTCTCCCGAGAAGGCACCTGATACTCCTACATATGTAACGATCAAGTTCGAGAAGGGTATCCCTGTAGAAGTTGACGGACAGAAGCTCTCTCCTGCTGATCTTTTGAGATACTGCAACAAGGTTGCTGCAGCTAACGGCGTAGGTATCGCTGATATCGTTGAGAACCGTCTCGTTGGTATGAAGAGCCGCGGCGTTTATGAGACTCCCGGCGGAACACTCCTTTTCGCAGCTCACAGAGAGCTTGAGCTCCTCACAGTTGAGCGTGACACGATCCACTATAAGGATCTCGTAGCTCAGAAGTTCTCCGAACTCGTATACTACGGTCAGTGGTTCCACCCTCTCAGAGAGGCTCTCTCAGCTTTCGTAGATAAGACACAGGAAGTTGTTACAGGTGAAGTTAAGATGAAGCTCTACAAGGGCAACTGCACTCCTGCAGGCACAACATCACCCTTCTCACTTTACGATCCTGAGATCGCTACTTTCGAGGCTGATGACGTTTACAACCAGGCTGATGCAGGCGGATTCATCAACTGCTTCGGTCTCCCTATGAAAGTTAATGCTAAGATGAAGCAGAAGAACGGTTTGCTCTGATTTATTGATTGAATATCCGGGGGCTGTCTCTTATGTGGAGGCAGCCCCTTTTGTTTATGGTGACGCATATGAATGAAATATTTACTGACTACATTACAGCTGAAGAATACATGGAATTCAGGAAAGCTGTCGGCTGGGCCGAGTTTCCTTTGGAAGAGGCTGAAGCCGGCCTTAACAACTCACATATCTGCTGCCTGCGGAAAGATGGCAGTCCGATAGCGCTTGGCAGGATCGTTTGGGATCACGGCTATGTGGCTTATATTGCTGATGTAATCGTTCTTCCTGATTATCAGGGTCAGGGCTACGGCAGGATTATCATGGAAAAGATAATGTCCATGATAAACAGCTGGCTTAAGCCCGGTTACAAGATGATGGTAAGTCTTAGTTCTGCAACAGGAAAAGAGGAATTCTATGAGAAGTTCGGCTTTATCAAGCGTCCTTCCGAGAATTACGGATGCGGAATGTGTCAATGGATAGGTGCAAAAGCCTAAGAAGGATCACTTTATGAATATCACGTACAGGTTAATGAATATTGAAGATTACGCCCAGGCATACGATCTTTGGGTGCTTTGCGGCAACGGTCTGAATAATAAGGACGATTCAAGAGAAGGCATCGCAAAGTACTTAAAGCGCAACCCTTCCACTTCTTTTGTTGCTGTTGACGGTGAAAAGATTGTTGGTGTGATATTATGTGGTCATGACGGAAGGCGCGGTATAATACAGCATGCATGCGTATCGCCGGATTACAGAAGGTACGGCATAGGCAAAAAGCTTGTAGCTCTTGCGCTTGAAGCCCTTAAGGATGAAGGAATTACCAAAGTCCTTCTCGTTGCTTTCAAGAAAAACGAGGGCGGCAACGCTTTCTGGGAAGCGCAGGGCTTTACGCTCCGTGAAGATCTTAATTACAGAAACAAGGCTCTTACTGAGTTGATCAGAATAGATCCTGATTATGTAAAGGAGTAAATATATGGCAAAGAAAATGTGGGCCGGACGTTTCGAAAAGGCCACCGACAAAGAAGTAAATGATTACAACTCTTCTCTTCCCTTCGACTGTAAGATGTACAGCCAGGATATCGAAGGTTCGATCGCTCATTCCCAGATGCTCGCCAAGCAGGGTGTCATCTCAGAAAAGGATGCTGAAGATATTAAGAACGGCCTTCTCTCGATCAAGGAAGATATTGAATCAGGCAAGCTTACTTTCGATTCCGATGCCGAAGACATCCACATGTTCATTGAAGAAGAGCTCACCAACCGTATCGGAGATGCAGGCAAGCGCCTTCATACCGGCAGATCGAGAAATGACCAGGTTGCATTGGACCAGCGTCTTTATATGGTCGACGAGGCCGGCGAGATCATCGAGCTTTTAGATAATCTTCTTGATACTCTCGTTGATATCGCAAAAGCTAATACGGAGACATACATGCCGGGTTATACTCACCTTCAGAGAGCCCAGCCTATAACATATGCACACTATCTTTCAGCATATATCGAGATGTTCAAGCGTGATATTGACAGGATCAACGCTGCAAAAGACAGAGCGAACATCTCGCCCTTAGGATCCGGTGCTCTTGCCGGCACAACATATCCTTTGGACAGAGAGTTTGTTGCAGAGCAGCTTGGAATGAACGGAGTTACGCTCTGCTCACTTGACGGCGTTGCTGACAGAGACTTTGCAATAGAGTTTGCATCAGCATGCTCCATACTCATGATGCACTTATCCAGAATGAGCGAAGAGATAATCCTTTATGCTTCACAGGAGTTCAAGTTCTATGAGCTCGATGATGCTTATTCCACAGGATCTTCAATGATGCCTCAGAAAAAGAATCCTGACGTAGCCGAACTTACAAGAGGTAAGACCGGCCGCGTTTACGGTGATCTTATCTCACTTCTCGTAATCATGAAGGGGCTGCCTCTTACATATAACAAGGATATGCAGGAAGTTCAGGAAGCAATGTTTGACTGCATTGAGACGATCAAGGCAGTCCTCCCTCCTTTCACCGGCATGATCAAGACTATGACAATCCGCAAGGACAATATGGAAGCTGCAGCTCTCGGCGGATTTACCAATGCTACTGACCTCGCTGACTATCTCGTTAAGAAGGGACTTCCTTTCCGTGAGACTCATGCGATCTCCGGCAAACTCGTTCATTACTGCATCGAGAACGGCATTTCTTTGCTCGATGTATCCCTCGATAAGCTCAAGGAATTCTCCCCTGCTTTCGAAAAGGACGTTTACGATGCAATTTCTCTTAAGACATGCGTTGAAGGCAGGAGCCTTATTGGCGGACCCGCCCCTGCTACCGTAAAGAAGTATCTGGACGAACAGTGATCTAAATAACAATTCAAATTAATGAGGCTGTCTCATATAAGAGGCAGCCTCAACTATTTTAAGGTTTTTTATCTCATCCTGCGGTCAACTTCAGCCTGTGCTTCCTTTAAGAACAAATCGGGATTGCATTTGTTATAACCCGAAACATAGGCCTTCCAGGCGTCATCAAATTTCTTGGCTTTAACAAGCTCCGGACATGCGGATTCTTTATATGTCTTTATATCACCAAATGCTTTTCCGTAATCCGTTTTTGCATTAAGTTCGTTTGACCAGGACCAGAGCGGGAACCATTTACCGTAATCAGTCTTATATTCAGAACCGATGAACTCAACATAATTGCTTACACCATAAGCTTTAAAACAATTTTGTACAGGTTCCGGCAGCGAGGCCATGAATTCAGAAGGCTGTTCTGAAGGTCTCATATTGTTGATTCCGTCTTTACTCATACCCTTCCATTGCGGCATGCAACTGTACTCACACACATGCTTAGCCAGATATTTGGGATTTTTCCAGTTGCTTCTCATTTCAGGTGTTCTATAGTAATTACCTTGATCATCGACAAGATAATCAACATCCCTTACGCCCCAGAAACGAAGATCGTGAATCTCCTGTGATAGGAGATCATTTAAGAACTTGAACGCCTTGTCAGGGTCTTTGCATTGAACAGTAACAGCAATACCGGATTCTGTATTAATGCTATCTTCATATGTATGCCACTGCTGCTTCATGCCTTGCTTAATGGTAAGGCCCAGCGGAACATAATCGCAGCCGATCTCCGAAAGCGTATAGGTATTTCCGTCTTTGCTTTTCAACGGTGTGCTGAAAGAAAAGAGATTATATCCGAAATTCCAGTACTCATCACTCATGCCCAGAACAGCTCCGGTATTGAGTTTTTCAATATACTGGTCGTATGTCTGGGAAGCAAAATCCTTATCGATAATGCCTTTATTAAATTCTTCGTTTAGTTTCTTATAGTATGCTTTCGTAGTATCAGAGACGTTGTAGTCTATCACCTTGGGATTGTTCATTCCCTCGTCTGCATTCACGATAACGCACTGATTATTTGGAGCTCCGTCAAGCATCATCGGAGGCAGCACAAGACAGAAATTCTTCCAGCTCTCGCACAGGCATGTATAAGGGATAACCTTCGTGCCGTCCGGCATCTCAGGATGTTCTTTAGAATACTTTTCGAGCAACTCGAAATACTGGTCAAGCGTCTCTATCTTGGGATAACCATATGCTTCAAGAACTCTTACCTGGATCCAGAAAGCCTGACCAATATGTGTTGTCTCGGTTTTCTTTCCATTATAACGGTCTAAAACATTGGCCCAGTAGATATGGCCGTCATCCTGTCTGAACATATCCCACTCTTCATCAGTGTAAAGGGATTTGAGAGCAGGATAATTCTCAAGGTAATCATCCCATGCGATCAGGATGCCGTTTTTATATAATCTCGCATTATCTGAACCTGCATCGATAAAATCAGGATAAGCACCGGATGAGATTATTGAATCAACGGCATTTTTTGCTGTTGTTTTTGAAGGAAGCCAGGATTCTGTTACTTGCACACCCGTAATCTCAGTTATCATCTTACGGATCTCATTATCCTGATCGATATCATCATGGTTCAGCGCAGTAAACATCGTAAAACTGGTAAAGACCGTCGGTGTTGGAGACGGGTGATCAGTCGGATATTGATCTGCAGGATCAGTCCAGGCTGCTGTCTCTACTTCCGTCTCAGGCTTGGAAGCTTCAGGACGCTTCTCTATTTCAGCACCTTTTCTTCTGCTGCCAGCACAGGAACAAAGAGATACAAGCATTGAAAGGATCAATATGCATGAAGCAAACTTCTTAAATCTTCTCATGACGTTATCCCCCGTTTCACAGTATTAGTTGTTTAATTATCCGATTCCTTGTTGTATTTGATGTTATAAGAGCAAAGCTCTTTACCTTCGCCGTCACAAAGAAGGAAATGCTCCTTGGTCCAGCCGTAGAATCTTCCATTTGCAGCGCAAAGGTTGAAACATGTAAATTTAAAACTGAATAATTTCTTGTTTTCAGGCATTGAATACACGGTCATGACGTTATCTTTATTAGTTACGAAATAGACATCTCCGGTAACCAGATCACGGATAACATCAGCGGTGCCCTCACCTTTTGCGATCTCTTTGAGGTTCTTGTCATAGATAAACCACTTCTTTTGAGGATCATTACCATTGCTGATATTATCTGCAATTATATAGCCATATTTATTTGAATAATGGAAGCCCTCCTGCTTCTTGAGTTTGGCACCGGTTGTAAGATTGATTATCTCTTTAGTGCCGGAGATGGAGTCGTAATACATATTCCCTTCACCGGAATCGTACCAGTCCCTGAAATATGTACCGCCGCCGACACTGTAATCCAAAGTGTTTATAAGAGTAAAATCCTCGTCGTAAACACAAGTCTTATCTTTATAAACAACAGCAATCCTTCCAAAAGAAGTCATTACATCGACAGAATCAGGAACATACAGCTTTTTAACGACATTCCAGTCTTTATCATAGAGATTGACCGTGCCGTTTATTACAGCCATATATGTGTCTGAAGAGACCATACCGCTCATCGCACTCTTATCTTTCAAAAGACAAAAACCGCTCATGTCATAAACAGCAATTCCCTTGCCTGAGATATCCTGTTCAATGATCAGGTTGCCGAAGATCTTGCAGGAACTGCCAAAACTGTTGAAAGAATAAAGAAGTTCTCCGGTATTATTATCTATAAGCATCGTCTTGTAATAGAATTCGCTCTTATTGATAATTACCGAGCTCTCTTTGTTGGTATAAAGAACCGTAAGCTGTGAAGTCTTTGCATTCAATCCGATCTGATTCTCGTCTATCTTGATCTCCTTCGAATCAAGAATATTAAGATCACTGTCGACACCTGTTACCCAGAGATAACCGTCACTGTAATTCGAACCGTAATAAACAGCATTTCCGGTAACAACACCCTGAGCAGTTGCCGCACCGTCAAATATAAGACCAGTAAACTTTGAACCGTCAGAAGAGATCATTCCATATTTGGCTTCCCCGTTCTCGGTGCGCCTGACAAGATAAGAATCGGCATCTTCATTGAAGCTTACAAGATCGAATAATGAATCGCAAACATATTCGCCATCAATAGTTATAAATCCATATGATGACGTATCCTTTTCCTTCTCCCACATATCCTCATTATATTCAGTGATATTGGGGATAATACGGCCTCTGTCAGCTATAGAAAACTCGATCTTCATAGGAGTTAAACTGGGACCGTCAGAAATTACAGCGTTTATCTCCTGTTGCTGGCTCTCACTTGCTGCGTATGTGTTCGAATATTCCGGCGCACTTGCAGAACTGCAAGCAGTGAAAAAACATGCTATTAAGATCAAAGATGCAAATAAACCTGCTGTCTTTTTCATGAATCGACCTCCATGTAAGGACATAGTTATCCTTTAGCTTATACTAAATACAGTTAATAAAGAATAAATGTTGCACTTCTTTATCTTTCCATAAGCCAGATCTCAGATGAATACGGCTGTAATGTTGAGCCTCCGCCAAAATCATGAATCGTTCCAGTGAGGAGTTCTTTTGCCTGTCCGCATCCTGCATCGAAATGTGCTGTAAAGGGATTGGAATCCATATTTATTGCGACCATGACTCTCTGATCACCTGAATTCCTCTCGAAAATACACTGCTTATTTGTCAGCAGGACGATCCTCAAACCGCCGTAATTAAGGGCATTGGAATTCTTCTTTGCTTCGGCAAGTCTGGAAATATGAGATGATAGTTCATTCCATTCAGGCTTATCAAAACAGGCACGGAGTGCAGGATCACCCTCCTCTTTTCTGGCCTTTGCGCCCCACTCAGATCCATAATAAACGCAGGGGATGCCCGGCATAGTGAAAACAAGCGTATATACGAGCGGGAGACATCTTTCATCGTTTAAGATCGAAGCTATCCTTGTAACATCATGGTTATCAGCAAAAGATAACAGATGTGCTCCCCTGCATACTGTCCAGTCTTCAGGCCCGAAAAGCCTCATAAGGGAATGCATTATCTCAAACATGTTAGAAGAGTTAAACGATGAATAGATTCCCTTATAGCACTGATAATTAGTAAGTGAATGCAGGTGCATTTCATTAAGCATCCTGCCATATTCGCCATGAAGGACTTCACCAAGCAGGAAGAAATCATTCTTCTTACTGTCAGTAAATTCCCTGAGTCTTCTTAAGAATTCATGATCCAGGCAGTAAGCCACATCAAGTCTCAGTCCATCGATATTAAAGAAATCGATCCAGTAATTGACCTTATCAAGGATGTGATCGATAACTGCAGGATTACGAAGATTAAGCTTTACAAGGTCATAATTGCCTTCCCAGCCTTCGTACCAGAATCCGTCGTTATAATTTGAATTACCGTCAAAAGATAAATGAAACCAGTCTTTATAAGGCGAATCCCAACGCTTTTCCTGAACATCCTTAAAGGCCCAAAAGCCTCTGCCTACGTGATTAAAGACTCCGTCTAGAACAACTTTTATACCTTCTTTATGAAGCTTATCTACTACTTTTTTGAAGTCTTCATTTGTGCCGAGTCTTGTATCGATAAGGCCATAATCTCTTGTGTTGTAACCGTGAGTATCAGATTCAAATACGGGTGAGAAATAAATGGCATTAATGCCAAGTTTTTTCATATGAGGGATCCAGTCCAATACTTTAAGGATCCTGTGCTCTAATTTGCCGTCATTCTCAAATGGTGCTCCGCAGAATCCCAAAGGATAGATCTGATAGAACACTGCCTCTTCATACCACATTTATTCGTTTCCTTCCTTCTTTTCCTTCGCTTTCAATCTGGCGCAGGTAATAAGCCCTGAAAGTCCCATCAGGAATATGATCGCAACGGCTACGATGCCGATGTATTTCTCTATCTGAACTGCGAAAGCAGAAATATCGCCAAGTTCTCTGTGAGATAATGCCCATTCGAGAGCAAGGCTTGAGATCATTGCATCGATAATGCCGATCTTTCTTAAAGCCAATACAGTAAGGGACTTTGATCTGTGAGCTCTGAAGATATTGATTATTGCAAGTGTAACCTTATAAATAACGTATACTCCAAAGACATAGATCAGAAAACCCGCATAGTTATGAAGCACATTGAACTTAACTATGAAGAACATATTTAATGCAATCACTGCATCAAAGAATATGATCTTCCATGAAAAATTCCTGTAATTCCTGATCTCGCTGAACCGCTTGCCCTTAAATACAGCTCCCCTTCCTGCCCTGTACAGGACATTGATCCTGATACAGAAAAGGAGAAAAGTGTAGATCGACATTACAAAAAGCCAATACGACAGAAAGACCACTGCCATTGAAAACAGAAAGCTCGAATAGACAATATCAAAAACAGCAGACGGCAATGTCAAAGCTACCGTCTGCCGCTTATAGTCAGTTACATACTCCCAAAAACGCTTGCCCTTAGACTTTTTGGTTGTTTCCGCAGCAACTTCACCGGTTGCTTCAACCGGTAATTCCTGCTTTTCCGGGATGGATGCTTTCTCCTTTTTCATATACGTCAGTTACGCATTGAATGGATAGGTGCCGGGATCCTTCCGCCCCTGTGGATGAAGTCAGCGCAAGAAGCTCTGTTTACATCCATGATTGGAGCCGTGCCAAGAAGACCGCCGAACTCAACGCTGTCTCCAACAGTCTTTCCCGGAACTGGAATGAGTCTTACGGCTGTAGTCTTGTTATTAAATGTACCCACCGCCATCTCATCAGCGATGATTCCGGAGATCGTCTCTGCAGTTGTATCACCGGGAATAGCGATCATATCAAGACCAACGGAGCATACGCATGTCATGGCCTCAAGCTTTTCGAGCTTCAGAGAACCTGATCTTGCAGCAGCGATCATGCCTTCATCTTCAGATACAGGAATAAATGCACCGGAAAGGCCGCCTACATAAGAAGAAGCCATGATTCCGCCCTTCTTGACAGCGTCATTGAGCATTGCAAGGCATGCTGTCGTGCCCCATGTGCCGCATGTCTCAAGACCGAATTCTTCAAGAAGTCTTGCAACAGAGTCGCCAACTGCAGGTGTCGGTGCAAGCGAGAGGTCAATGATTCCGAAAGGAACCTTAAGACGCTCGGATGCTTCTCTTGCAACAAGCTCACCAACTCTGGTGATCTTAAAAGCTGATTTCTTAATGGTCTCAGCTACTACTCCAAGGTCCTTACCCTTAACGCCTTCTAAGGCATGCTTTACAACGCCAGGGCCGGAAATACCTACATTGATAACGCACTCGGGTTCGCCGGGTCCTAAGAAGGCGCCTGCCATGAACGGATTGTCTTCAGGCGCGTTTGCGAAAACAACGAGCTTGGCACAGCCAATGGCATCCTTATCCTTTGTAGCTTCAGCAGCTCTCTTGATAACGATACCCATATCGCGTACGGCATCCATATTGATACCGGTTCTTGTGGAAGCGACATTTACGCTTGAGCAAACAAATTCAGTTGCTGCGAGAGCATCAGGAATGGAATTGATAAGGACTCTGTCAGAATTTGTATAGCCCTTCTGAACAAGAGCCGAGAAACCGCCGATGAAGTTAACACCGCATGTTCTTGCAGCCTTATCCAAAACCTGTGCAAAAGGCGTGTAATCCTTTGCACCGCATGCTGATGCGACTATTGAGATAGGAGTAACGGATATTCTCTTATGAATGATCGGAATGCCATACTTCTTGCTGATAAGTTCACCTGTCTCGACAAGCTTACCTGCATATCTGCAGATCTTGTCATAGATCCTGTTGCAGGATTCCTCAACTGTCGGAGCAGCGCAGTCCATGAGAGAGATACCCATGGTGATCGTACGGATATCAAGATGCTGACTGTTGAACATCTGCATCGTTTCGATTATTTCGTGTTCGTTTATCATAAAAAGACCTCTAAAAAGATGGGATCAGATGGTGTGCATAGCATTAAAAAGGCCGGTGTGCTGGATCGTGATCTGGACACCGAGCTTATTGCCCAATTCAGTAAGCTTGTCTGAGATATCGGACTCTTCAATGACAAGGTCCTTAAGGTCTACCATCATTACCATTGTGAAGATGTCGTCTAAGATAGTCTGGGAAATATCGTTGATATTGATACCGTAATCTGCAAGGAGACGTGAAACGTCAGCTATGATACCGACTCTGTCCCTTCCAAGAACTGTAACTACGGCTGTATTCTTCTCATTACTCATATATGTTCCTCCTTCATAAAGAGTATTTCTGTCTATCGATATAATACCTCAAACTCCCGAAAATTCAGTAATTATCAGGAATCCAGCAAAGAAAAAGCAAGTTTATTGGCGCATTTTATTCCGTCTATCGCAGATGACATGATGCCTCCGGCGTATCCTGCTCCTTCACCGCACGGGTAAATGCCCTTAACCGTAGTACTTTGGAATGTTTCAGGATCTCTTACTATCCTTACGGGAGACGAGCTTCTTGCTTCAACAGCAGTAAGAACAGCATCAGGATCATCAAAGCCCCTGATCTTCCTGCCCATTTGAGCTACGCCATCCTTAATGGTCTCCAAAATATACTCAGGGAACACTTCAGACAGATCTGAAGATGTCACTCCAGGCATGAATGAAGGCTCTACCTTTCCGAATTTGCTTGTAATCCTGTTTTCGATAAGGTCGCCATATCTTACTGAGGGAGCTTTTCCGGAGCTGCCTCCGGCTAAATAAGCCTTATGCTCAAGTTCTTCCTGGAATTTGATGCCGTCAAGAACTCCGTCACCGTAATCTTTACTGTCCACAGGAACAAGGATAGCGCTGTTGGAATTAACATTGTCTCTTGCCCTTAAGCTCATACCGTTAGTGCAGACGCTCCTGTCATCAGACTGTGCGGCAACTACTTCACCGCCCGGACACATACAGAAAGTATAGAGTTTGCGGCCGGTTTTAGTATCAACGGACAATTTGTAGATAGCAGGTGTAATATCCGGTGAATATTCGGAATCAAAGCCAAACTGGGCTGTATCGATGTCTTTTTTCAGATGCTCGATCCTGACACCGACAGAAAAAGGCTTGGACTGCATATCAATCCCAAGACGGTTTAACGCTCTGAAGGTATCCCTGCTGGAATGACCGATCGCAAGAATAAGATTATCGCAGGAGATCTCATATATGCCGTTCTTATCAGATACAGTAATGTTTTTAAGCTTGCCCTTCTCCGTTTTATATCCAAGGAAGGTCGTATTGAATCTGACTTCACCGCCAAGCGAAATGATCTCTTCCCTGACTCCGGTAACTACTTTACGCAAGCGGTCTGTGCCGATATGAGGATGAGCATCGTAAATGATATCGGAAGGCGCTCCGTGAGCGATCATGGACTTTAAGACATAGTCCTTTAATCCTGAACTTATTCCGGAATAAAGCTTGCCGTCAGAAAATGTTCCTGCGCCGCCTTCACCAAACTGGATATTTGAATCAGGCTTAATCTTAGCCTTGCCTTCTTTGAAGGCCTCAGTATCTCTGATCCTCTGGCTCATTTCAGGACCACGCTCTATAACTATCGGCCTAAGTCCGTATTTTGCCAGGATAAGTGCAGCATAAAGTCCTGCAGGGCCATTTGCAAGATCGAAGTTCAAAAGATACGGCAAAGCTCTTGAATTAAGCTCCTCATCAGCTGATGCCTTATCTTCAGGAGATATAAAATCGAACCTGTAATTAATTACCGCCTTGCCATGCCTTGCATCAATGAATTTCTTATTGATATCAAGGATCACAAGACCTTCTTCGAGCTTTCTAAGGCCCGAACGCATAGCTTTATTACCTGATTTCTTGATCTGTCTTATGATGAGAACCGAATCAGGTGTCTTTGTAAGAGATTTATCGTTATTTACTTCCGGAACGACTTTTATCTCAAACATTCTGAGATATTCCTTCCGCTGCAAGAGCTGCAGAAGTCCATGCCCACTGCAGATTATAGCCGCCGCAGATACCATTAACGTTTACGGCTTCTCCGATAATATAAAGACCCGGACAATACTTCACCTGCATATTATCATCAAGTTTGGAGAGCTTAAAACCGCCTGAAGATACCTGGGCCTTATCAACGTCACCGTAGCCTGTAACCGGTATCGGGAAAGCACACAGGAGATTTGTAAGGTCTACAAGCTGTCTGTCGTTAAGTTCTCTTAATGTCATCTTATCTGCCTTCATGCCCATTTTCTTCATAACAAAATCAGTAACATTTCTTAAGAGCATGCCGGATAAGGCATCGGAACAGTTCCTGTGAGGAAACATCTGTCTTCTGATGTAGATCATCTGCAGGATCTCACCGCCTGATTTACCGGTAAGATTGAGCACTGCCTTTACATCTTTATCGCCTTCATCGAAAAGTCTGACTACACTGTCAGAAACATCCATAACACAGATACCTGAGATTCCGCCTTCCTTGGTAAAGAGGATCTCACCTTCTGATCTTGCCTTGATGACTCCGTCGCTGCCGACGATCTTGACGTCACCTCTGCATCTGATTCCGGCCATAGCCTTGATGCCGACCATATCTGATGAGAGCGAAGTAAGAGCAGGCTTAAAAGGAACAAAGCACGTACTATCTGTAAGACCTTCAACGAGCTTTAAAACATCACCTGTTGAACCTGTGGAAGGATATGTGATGCCGCCTGTGGCTATAACGAGATTCTTAGTAAGATAAGTTTTGTCAGCGTCTGTCTTAACCTCAAAGAGGTTTTCAGACTTAGCAACAGCTGTGACCTTCTCCTTAAGAGCAATCTCGACCTTGTTGTCTTCAAGATAAAATCTTAAAGCATCAACAACTGTCGAACTCTTAAGCGTCGCAGGATAAACAAGAGTTCCCTTCTGCTCAAGAACAACGCCCAAAACGTTCTCAAAATAATAGCTTGTATCAGTCTCGCCATATTTATTGATGCATGCTTCGAGCTTGTACTGGTCATCTGTGTTGTATTTGGTAAGATCGATCTCGGTATTAGAGAGGTTGCATCTGCCGCTGCCTGTAAGCGCGAGTTTGTTGCCTACCCTGCTGCCGCCTTCGATGATTAGTATCTTCTTACCTGAAAAAAAAGCAGTCCTTGCAAGCTGTGCGGCACAATAAAGACCTGCCGCGCCGCCTCCTACAATGATGCAGTCATAATTACTACTCTTCATAAGCTATTATCCCCTTTTCGCCAATTCCAGAGTTCTTTGAAATTTACTTTTATCTAACGGGAAGCATCCGAACTCAGCCTTTATGAGATTGGAAAGTTCCGTAAGATCTTCATCACTGCCCTTCTCGAGCTCTAATTCAAGTTCACAGATCTCTTCAGATCCGGACTTATCCGAGTTATAGATAACACCGCTGTCAAAGCATGCCTCAATGAGGCTGCTCTTATATATAAGCTTATAAGTCGTTCTCTCAAATGAGTTAAAGCAGAGGATCACAAGATCTCTGTCAGTAACATTTTCGAAAACCTCATCTAATAATTCCACCGGGTCCCCACCTTCGGAAACGCCCTTCTTGAAATTCTCTATAACGAACTTGTCATCATCAGTCCAGAAATTCCACTCAAAACGTCTGTGAAGGCCGGCTGCAGAACCGCCGCCGTATTTGACAGTCTCTTCGATAAAAGAATCCTTGCCGGACACAAGCCTTCTTCTGACAGAGCCGTTGCGCTTTAAGATCTTGTGATCATTTGTATCAAGATAATAGTTTTCGAGCATAACGGTATCCGGATCAGATGTAACGCAGAACATACGGAAAAGATCTGATTCGGCTACTCTGAAAAGGCTCTCTTTATTCTCAAAACACAATTTAACTTCAGTTTCCATATGAACACCTTAATTAATTGTGTGAACTCCGCTGGTAGATACAACGCAAAGCTTATTGCCTGAAATGAAGTTCATTCTGATGATATCTTCGTCGACGGAATAGTCATTTGTAATAACACCATTCGTGTTGTAGATAAAGACTCTTCTGTCGACGCTTATAGCGTAATAACCCTTTGTCTGAGTAACCGAAACGATATTTGTACCGATGTTGGAATTGTAGATAATGGCGTCATTTGAATTGATGATAGCAAGCTTGCTTAGCTGGCTGATACCGTCAGAATAGGTAACGAACAGGTGTCCGTTAACATTCTTGACGTAGCTGATAGCAGAGAAATCATAGTTCATCTGCGACAGATTATTGTCCTTTACCTCATAAAGCGAGTTCGAAGTAAAGCAGCAGAGCTTGCTTCCGACATAGCAGATACTTGCAAATATAACGCTGTCATCTGTCGTATATACAGCATAATCCGATACTATATAGCCCTTATCACTCTTATTGATCGAGAAAACACGGACATATGGCTTAATAACAGCACCACTCGTGTTGATCGTTGAGACTGCAAGAAGCGTAGAGTCGGAATTAAAGGCACATGATACCGGGAAACCTGAATTATAAGATGTCCATGCAGCAATCTGCTCACCCTTACTGTCGTACAAGGTTACATCGCCGAATGAATCAGTGCCGCCCGTAATTACCGCTATATAACCGGCATCAGACATCTGAACCGACTTAACAGGGTTTACCGTAGGCTTGGAATACCATACGCCTTCCTGGTCAAGAACTGTAAAACTGTAGCCGTCACGGTCAAATACCGCAACCTTATCGCCAAAGATAGCGCACTGAGGGTTCTGGTAGGATACATGCTGTGAGAAGATCTCGGATCCTGAAAGATTAAGATATGCGATTCTCTCGGATGTGACTTTGATTACGCCGTCGCCATAAGGATAAAGCTTCTGCGCCTCTGAATACTCACATTCAAAACCGCCCTGGGCAGAGAGCTTGATCTGTGCATCTGCGCCTGCAAGAGAATCAATCTTCCTGGATACCACAAATATCAGCACAATGCTGACAATGAGGACCAGAGTAAATATCGCAACAGCTATCGTAAGAGCTTTTCTTATTGCAGCCTGAGAAACGCTTCCATTTTTCTTGTTTGCGGAAGGTTTCTTCTTATTAACCTGCTTGTTTTTTATCTTTTCTTTATTTTCCATCGCCCTATTCTACACTTTATAAGTCATATATTCCGTTCATATTTTCGGTAATTGCTTTGCTTAATAACTCATATGCCTTCCAGAAGCCATAATTATAGGTATCTGTGCCGCCGTCATTAAAGATCTCCTCGGCATAAACATAGAAATGCATATATTCACCATTCTTGTAAACATAATAAGATGATTCATCCCTCTTATAGAAATCATAGACGGTCGTGTTATAGTTCTTATCCTGGAAAGATAAGGATAACTCCGGAGAAGAGGCGCCTAATTTAGGATTCATCTCAACACCGCCGATCTTAATGCAGGCAATGCTCTCGAAAAGGATCGAATAATAAGCTCTTCCATAGGAATCGGACACCTTGGCATTACGGCCGTCGAGCGTTATTGTTGAATTCTCGGAAGTAATGCTCTGGCCGTTGGGCACATCTATTTCAAACTTAAATGTCTGATCTCCATATTTGCCGTTAATGTATTTGATGTCATTTACATAGCAATAACAGATGTAAGGATCGATAAGGACGAGTTCCTGGAGATTAGCGCCATCAAGCTGATAATCGTAAATGGCAAAGATCTTATTAATGCCCTTAATATATCCGAAGCAGTATCCGTCATTCATCTTGCTGAACGATATATCTATAGTGCCGCCGCTGATCCTGGTAAAAACAAAGTGATATGCAGGATCTGAAAGGCCGTATCCCGCAAGATCATTGGTATTAGTCTCAACAAATTCAGTTATGGTAAGACGCGCAACAGAATCAATGAGGTTGCCGAAATATCCGCTGGCCGGATGTACATAGGGTTCATAAATGTCGAAAACAGATATTCCGGAAGCTGAAACAGATACTGTGGCATCAAGGGATAATCCGTCAGACTTTCTTCCGAAATGGACCGACTTGATATCGTTGTAATCGATATTAAGTGACATCTCATCAAGAAAACTGACAGAAGTATACTGTGCGATAAGAACCTTTGTAGAATAGATCGTATAAATGTCATTTGAACCAGACACATTCGCATAAGCATAATTTTCGTCAGGTGAAGAATTACCGATATTATAAATGACAGTCTCGCCTGCTGCCGTGCTGATAGTTACTGTGAACCTGGGATTATCAAGGCCAAAATCAGCAAAGTTGCCGTCAGAAGACACTTTGTCATCTGCGTAGATGTTAGTCATGTACTCGACATAATCTGCAAGCTTCGAACCGGAATATCTCTCACTGGGATCTACATCATCACCTAAGAATTCATACTTGCCGGTTCCATCGGTATTAACTGTGCGGACAACCTTGGAATTATAACCGGTCACGTTGTTGTGAACGTTAACAGAAGCAATCTCGGAAGGTTCAAAGCTTACGATCTTAACAGAATCAATTTCCGACTCTGCTGCTTTCTTATTGCGGATGCTGTCGATCGCAAAATAGACTATCGCAAAGACAGCCAGAAACAGCAGTATTATTGACGGAACAATAAGATTCTTAACAGACTTCATATCAGAGATTCTTCCTCTTTGTGTAAACAACAACTGCAAGAGCTACAAGCAGGATAGGTATGAGCATCATGAACACAACGAGAACAACTGTTGAAGCTGCAGTAGTGGATTTATCAGCATCAAGAGCGAAGTTATCAACGTTCCTGGTGGGAACATTCAAAGTATTGAACTGTTTTGTGCTCGTAAGTTCCCTAATGCATGACTTAAAGAAATCGACATTTGTATCATTCATTCCGTAAGATGAAATGTACTGGTCTGATGTGAAATTCATCGTACCGAAAACGAATGCCTTTGCAGGATCAGCTCCCTCACCTGCCGAATACATTGCCACATAGAACTGCTTTCCTGTCACCATTGAGCTCTCTATCGCATTTCCGTACTGGTCAAGAGCTGTAGTTGAAGCATTTTCGCTGGTCTTCAGGACAGGAGCCGTCTTAAAAGTATTGCCGGGAACATCAGCAGCCCTGACAGACCTTGCATTGGTGCTGTGAAGCAAAGTGATCTCAGCATAGTCAGAAAAGCCGTCACAAGCCTTTACAACGTGGTCAAGCTGGTATCCGCCGAGCTGGTATCCTGAATCATTCTCAGCGATGAGATAAGGATCTAATGCAAGATTCATCTCATTCAAAAGCTTGTTAAGTCTCTCGTATTTTTCAGTAACGTTGATAACGTTAAAATCAACAGCAACAAAGAGTTTTCCGCCTCTCTTAACAAATGCTGAAAGCTCAACATACATCTTCTCAGAGATATCGTTCTGTGGGCCGTTCATGATGATGATATCGCAGTCTTCAGGAACAGCAAAATTCTCGGATACAGGAAGTCCGACAGGCTCAATAGCCATTGATTCGAGGATCTTAGCAAGATAATTGCTTCCGTCCTCTTCAAGACCTGTAATGAGATATGCCTTGCATGAATATCCGTTTGTCAGGATATACATGGAATTCGTGAATGCATATTCAACATTATTTCCCGTTACGTAGAAATAACCCTGAGAAAGATAGGTCTCATCGAAAGAATAGCAGTCATAGGGGTTGATGATCTTAATCTTGTCATTATATTTAACGACAAAATTACCGGACTGTGATGAGAGGTTAAATGAATTATTGGGATCGAGCTGGCTGATGATCGTAGGCTGATTATTGGGATTTATGTATTCAACAGTGATCTTTCCCTTTGAATTCTTGACATAATCATCAAGAAGAGGACAGATGTACTGATATTCAGTGCCTGAAACATCAGCGGGCTTGTCGAAAAGTCCGACTATACGGATCTTTGTATCCTGAGGAAGACCATTGATATAGTCGATCGATTCCTGAGAGATCGTGTTGGACAGCGCATCAGAGAAATCGAATGTGAGTGCTTTTCCCAGGATCTTGTCAAAAAGAACATTTACAATAATCACAATTGCGATAAGAATGATTACTGAACCGATCGAATAAAGCTTAAGCTTGCCGGAACGTTCGTCATTCTGAGGTTTATTAATGTTAGAAACTGTCTTATTCATATAATCCATAAACCTCCATCACGCCTGGCTCCAGCGTTTCTTTTCCAAAACCCTGAATGTTAAATAGAGGAAAAGGATTCCGACAGAAAAGACGAATATAAGAGCTGATACCGAGAATATTCCAAGACGGAAATCCTGTGTCTTAACAAAAGGATCAAACCATGAAATTGCAGCTGCTATAGCGTTGCCTGCTGCAATTGCTGAATCGGCTTTAATAGCTGAAAGAACGGATGTAACTGCTGTTCCTGCATAAGAACCGATCGTGCTTATGAGCTGGGTAACAAGGATAATGATAAATGCTACGATAGCTGAGATTATCTGGCTGTCAGTGATTGCAGAAGCAAAAAGACCGATCGCAATAAACATGAATGCCATGAAGAAGAAAACAATGATCGTACCGATGGAACCGACTTCGAAATCTCCTCCGCAGGCCAAAGTAACGATAATGTGGATGATCACGTTGATAAACATGACCGCGTAAAGAGCAAACGCAGCAAGAACCTTGCCGGTTACTACATTGAAAAGGCTGACAGGCGTCGTGTAATAAAGGACGTCTGTTCCCCTCTTCTTATCTTCTGAAAGAAGTCCCATTGTGATGATAGGAACGATGATAACGAAGAAAGAACGAAGTGAGATGACTTCAGTAGCAATATTTACAGCGCCTGAAGCAAACTGGGAATAGAAAATAAAGCCGGAAAGGAATGAAAACAAAGCTATAGCAACATATCCGACCGGTGATCTGAAATAGGATAAAAACTCTCTCTTGAAAATAGCTAGCATAGATCAAGCCCTCCCCTTTCCTGAAGTGATGCTCAAGAAGACTTCTTCCAAGGTAGGATCCAAAGAACGCATTTCAAGGATCGGCCAGCCTTCATTGGCCATGAGATAAAAGATCTGTGTTCTGACCTCAGTTGTATCTGAGGCGGAAACAGTGATCTCAAGCTGCGACAGTTTGCTGTCTACAACACGCGGTACAGCAGCGGAAATGCCCTTGATCGTACGGATCTTGGCTGCAGCATCCTTAGCTGAACCTCTGAATGTAAGAAGGAGCTTTGACTGGCCTGATAATCTCTTGGAAAGGTCAGACAATGAATCAACAGCAGCGATCTTGCCGCGATTGATAATAACTACTCTGTCAGCAATTTCCTGGATCTCAGAAAGGATATGTGAGCTTATAATGATCGAATGTGTCTTGGAAAGTGATTTGATAAGTCTTCTGATCTCAATGATCTGGTTAGGGTCAAGACCTACTGTAGGCTCGTCAAGAATAAGTATCGAAGGATTGCCGACCAATGCCTGGGCAATGCCTACACGCTGCTTATAGCCCTTGGAAAGGTTGCCGATGAGTCTGTCCTGAACATCCTCGATCTTAACCATAGATTTGATGTTAACGAGCTGTTCCTTACGCTTATCCTTGGCCACACCCTTAAGATCACAGATGAAGCTCAGATACTCATTTACGGTCATATCAGTATAAAGAGGCGGATTCTCAGGGAGATAGCCGATCTCTTTCTTTGCGAGTTCAGGTTCTTCAAGAATATCGTGACCGTTGACCTTAACAGTACCGGACGTAGATGATAAATATCCTGTGATGATATTCATTGTCGTGGTCTTGCCGGCACCATTGGGACCTAAGAATCCCAGGACTTCGTCATCATTGACAGTGAATGAGATACCTTTAACGGCTTTTTTATCGCCATAACTCTTCACCAGATTATTAATCTCGATCATTGCTACCTCCAGATAAGCTGATGATACAACTCTCTATTATAACAAAGTAAGAAAAACAAAAAAGTGTGAAAAGGCAAGAATTATTGAGAAATCAGGTGTTCCTCATAGTCAATTCAACGGCAAAGACCTTGGTATCAATGTTTTTATAACCGAACACGCTTACCTTGTCCCCGTCTTTAGCGATGAAAAGCTCGACCTTCTCGCCGGCTTTAACTTCACTGTTGTAATTGATAACGAGGTCTTCTATAAGCGATACATCATAACCGTTCTTAAAGAGCGCATCATAAGCCCAGGCAGTATAACGCGAGTTATTTACATGCCTGTTGCGGTCAAGCTCGTTATAGTCTGCATACTTGATGATAACGGGCTTTTCGGTCTCACCTGCAATCTCATTACGTTCAGGGAAATGTATCTTGGGAGCTTTCTCATCAAATACAAGAACAGGATTCTGAACGACCGGGAGCGGCAATTCGGGCCTTTTCTGCGGAATCACAGGCCTGTGGGTATTCCAGTCGGCAAGTATCCATACAGATGTTGCCTTGCCTATCTGCCTGTTGTCAGAGCTATAGATCTCAAATTCACGGCCAAAATAGAACTTATCAACATAACTTCCCCAAGTCCTGATCTTAAAAGTGTCATGCCAGGATGGAAGCTCGGTAAACTGAAGCCTCATCTTAAGGATGATCCAGCAGATCTCATTTTCCTTAAGGAAATCGGTGCCGAATCCCATACTGTAGGAACCCCTCTCGGCAGCTTCCTGAAGGTCTCCTATCAGTGTAGAACAATAGAGTTTGTCGCCTATGCCGCATTCAGTTGCTTTGCAATAGACTTCCATCTCGGTAAAATCAGTTTTCTTCTCCATCGTTCTCTTCCTTCGGCGTGGGCTTCGGCAGTTTGTTCATAGGAATGGTATTCCTGGGATTATATCTTCTGAATACCTGATACATCTCATCCTTATACATGAAAACCACAACGAGCTTAAGTCCTTCAGTCGTAACAGCCCAGTACCAGTAATCGTCAGCAATATCAAAATTCTTAAAATCAGTCATCTTGAGAACATAATTGGCATTCTCAACATCACTGTTAAACCTGTCAGAGGTTACAGGTCCGATATAATCGCATTCCTTAAGCGAAAAGCTTGCAAGGTCATCACGCTTATTATCGCCGTGTATTACCGCACAGTCGACAAGGTCATTGGAGATCTCAATCTCATAAATCTTCTTTTCGCGCTTGATGATGACAACAACACCAGCAACGATGCCGAAAGAAATGATGCCCGTGATAAACCATATATTCAGACCGAAAGTTATCGGAATGAAGTTAATGAAAAATACGAGTGCGATCGCAGCGGAAATAAGAAATGTATTGAAAAACACTTCTGTAAAACCGGTCTTGCGAACTACACTAGATTCAATAAAACTATCCTGTAACATGTTTCACCTCAAAACAGTACTAATTCTAACACAAAAGGCCGCAGATATACCTAGTAAAATGGCCGTCCAAAAGGACGGCCATAAAATTTCAATCGTGTAAGAATGAAAATGATTGCGCGAGCGCAACAATAGCGTTCGATTAATACATCGGCTGCTGAGGCATAGCAGGTGCTTCCTTCTCAGGAATATCTGTTACTACAGCTTCTGTTGTGAGAACTGTTGAAGATACGGATGCAGCATTCTGGAGAGCAGAACGTGTAACCTTGGCAGGATCTACGATTCCTGCTTCGAACATGTCAACATACTTGTCGTTCAAAGCATCGTAACCTGTGCCGGGTGTGGAATTCTTGATCTTCTCGCAGATAACGCTGCCGTCAAGACCTGCATTTGCAGCGATCTGGCGAACAGGCTCCTCAAGAGCACGAAGAACGATCTTAACACCTGTCTTTACATCGCCCTCTGTCTCGTCTAAGAGCTTAGCGATTGCTGGAAGAGCGTTAACATATGCTGTTCCGCCGCCGGGAACGATACCTTCTTCGACTGCAGCTTTTGTAGCGTTCAAAGCATCTTCGATTCTGAGCTTTCTTTCCTTCATCTCTGTCTCAGTAGCAGCACCAACCTTGATTACTGCAACACCGCCGGAAAGCTTAGCAAGACGCTCCTGGAGCTTCTCACGGTCGTAATCAGACTTAGTCTCTTCGATCTGAGCCTTGATCTGGGCAACACGTGACTTAACTGCGCCCTCTTCGCCCTCACCGTCTACGATGATCGTATTGTCTTTATTAACCTTAACCTGGTGAGCTCTGCCGAGCTGGTCAAGTGTTGTATCCTTGAGCTCAAGGCCGAGATCAGATGTGATTACCTGACCGCCTGTAAGGATAGCGATATCCTCGAGCATAGCCTTTCTTCTGTCGCCGAAGCCAGGTGCCTTAACACCAACGCATGTGAATACGCCTCTGAGCTTATTGACGATAAGTGTTGCAAGAGCATCACCCTCGATATCTTCAGCGATGATAACGAGCTGCTTGCCGGACTGTGCGAGAGGCTCGATTACAGGAAGGATGTCCTGGATGTTTGAGATCTTCTTGTCTGTGATAAGGATGTAAGGCTCATCGAAAACTGTCTCCATCTTATCTGTATCAGTTGCCATGTAAGGAGAGATATATCCTCTGTCGAACTGCATACCTTCAACAACGGAGAGCTCTGTGAGCATTGACTTGCTCTCTTCAACAGTGATAACGCCGTCAGCTGTAACCTTTTCCATAGCTTCAGCGATCATCTTGCCGACTTCCTCATCACCTGCAGAGATTGCTGCAACACGTGCGATATCCTTGGAACCGTCAACCTGCTTAGCCTTGCCGAGGATCTCGGAAACAGCAGTATCAACAGCCTTGGAGATACCTTTTCTCAAGATGATAGGGTTAGCACCAGCTGCTACATTCTTCATTCCTTCACGGATGATAGCCTGAGCTAAGAGTGTAGCTGTTGTTGTACCGTCGCCTGCAACATCGTTTGTCTTTGAAGCAACTTCCTTAACGAGCTGAGCGCCTGCATTCTCATAACGGTCTTCGAGTTCGATCTCTTTAGCGATCGTAACACCGTCATTTGTAATAAGAGGTGCACCGTACTTCTTGTCAAGTACTACGTTTCTTCCCTTAGGTCCCAAAGTAACCTTAACTGTGTTGGCTACTTTATTTACGCCTGCTTCTAAGGACTTTCTTGCGTCCTCAGCGTACTTAATGTCTTTTGCCATATATATTCGCCTCCAAATTTATTATCAATCTTCAACGATAGCAGCGATGTCGTCCTGACGAACGATGATATATTCCTCGCCTTCAAGCTTTACGTTTGTTCCTGCATAATCACGGATGATGACCTTTTGGCCAACATGAACTTCCATCTTGATCTCATTGCCATCGACAACTCCACCGGGACCTACAGCGATGATCTCTGCGATCTGAGGCTTCTGCTGAGCACCGGAGGACAGGATAATGCCGCTCTTTGTTGTCTCTTCAGCCTGAAGTTTCTTTACTACTACCTTATCTGCTAAGGGCTTAATTGTCATAAAAAAGACCTCCAATACAATGAAATTGTGGTTAGCACTCTTAACCCTTAAGTGCTAACCACAACAAAATATAATTCTTAAATTCAAGACTGTCAATACGAAAATCAAAAAAAGTCAAAAACGCTAGTGAATGAGTTTTTCCAATGGTATATTCGTCTTGCACTTGCTGAGTTCCGGTACATGTGAAGGCAGTTTTACAGGGTCAAAATCAGTCGTCTGGCCATAGAAATACTGCTGTACGTAAGGGATGAATGCATTCCAGTTAACACGCATGCTCCACTCACCATCATATGTACCCTGGTTATAACAGCCATCGATAGGAAGCTGGATATACTGCATCTCGGCTTTCTGCAAAGACGGCAGGAACTCGAGAGCGTACTTTTCGACGTCTTCTTTAGGAATATTGGTAACAATTGCTCCAAGTACATCGTCCATGCAGGCGAGCTTCTGCGTTGCAGAAAGCTTCATATAGCGCTTCATGAGGCTTCTTAAGACTTCGATCTGTCTTTCCATACGCTCATAGTCACCGTTGCCGACATATCTGACTCTGGCATAAGCTACAGCCTGGATACCATTAACCCATGTGCCGTCACCTGTGCTGTCGATAAGAGCAGCGTTTGGATAGAGCTCACGGATATACTGGTTGGCTACCTTCTTCTCGCCCGAAGTCATGTTGACGTAAACGCCGCCTACGGCATCAATGATCTTGGCCATATGGCTGAAGTTAACGTATGCATAACCGTCGATCTTGATCCTTAAACAGTTCTCGACAGTTGCCTGCAGGAGTTTAGGACCGCCATAAGACATCGATGCATTGATCTTATGAGGCTTACTGTAGCCCGGGAAATAAGCATAAGAGTCTCTGGCTATAGAAAGGAGCTTGACCGTCTCATGCTTTGTATCAACAGACATTACAACGATAACGTCAGATCTGTCGCCCTTTCCGTCTTTGCTGTAGCTCTTGCTTCTGCTGTCGATACCGATAAGAAGGAAGTTCTTGACCGTCGCTTCCTGCTTTACCTGGAACGATGTAGCCTCAGTCTGAATAGCATCGCCTAATTCAACGGTCTCTCCTTCATCGTTAACGATGGTTACAACCTGATTAGGATCATCTGTCTCATAAGTGATCTGGTTTAAAAGGTAATCTTTATACCAGAAACCAAAGCATACTACGCCTACAAGCGCGCCTATCACTGCCGCAAGAACACCGAAAACGACACGGAGTTTTAAATGATTTACCTTCTTTGCCTTGCGTCCGTTCTTACCGTTTCTCTTGGTTACATTCTTTGAAAAGCCGTATCTGGAAGCCTCTTCCTCTGCATTGTAGCCGGCATTTACCGGCTTTCTCTGTCTTGCTCTAAGCTGCGCAGCATCAATATATTCGGAATCCGAAAAACCGTAGACTGCTGTGCGGCCTTTTGACATTCTTCTGTTTCCTCTGTTATCCATTAAAACCTCAATTTATCCTTTTCAGTCCTTAAGACCTTCAGGATTCATAGTCTGCCACTTCCAGCAGGATGAGCACATCTCATCGATACCATATTCAGCCTTAAAGCCCAATACTTCTTCTGCCTTCTTAGTGGATGCATAGCATGTAGCTATGTCGCCCGGTCTTCTGGGACCGAAAACATGCTTGATCTCGTGACCGCAGGCCTTCTCGAATGCAGCGACAGCTTCCTTTACTGAAGTGCCCTTTCCTGTTCCGATATTGAAAACCGAGACAGGCTCATCTGTATTCTCAAGATACTGAATAGCCTTAACATGGCCCTTTGCAAGGTCAACAACATGGATATAGTCACGAATGCATGTACCGTCAGGTGTGTTGTAATCAGTTCCGAAAACCGTAAGACAATCAAGTGTTCCGCCTGCAACCTTTGAAATATAAGGGAAAAGGTTGTTGGGAATGCCTCTGGGATCCTCTCCTATAAGGCCGCTCTCATGAGCGCCGACAGGATTGAAATACCTTAAGAGGCAGATCCTCTTTGAAGGCTCTGACTTGGCATAATCTCTTAAGATCTGCTCGAGCATCCACTTAGTCCAGCCGTAAGGATTGGTGCATGTTCCCAAAGGACTCTCCTCTGTAAAAGGAACATCCTCGCTGGAGCCGTATACAGTTGCAGAAGAGCTGAATACCAGATTGTTTACGCCGAATTCAGACATAAGACGGCAGACGTTGATCATGCTGCCGATATTATTTGAATAGTAATCCAAAGGGATCCTTACTGATTCACCGACTGCCTTAAGGCCTGCGAAATGAATGATGGAATCGATCTTATTCTCTTCGAAAACCTTTCTTAACGCATCGATGTCACAGCAATCCACTTTGTAGAACTTGAATCTCCTGCCCGTGATCTTTTCGAGGCGGTTCTGAACTTCCATCTTACTGTTGGAAAGGTTATCTGCAATTACTACATCGTAATTATTCTCAAACAAAGAAATAACGGTATGGGATCCGATATATCCGTTGCCGCCTGTTACAAGTACTGTAGGCATAATGATCTCCTTAACATGTTTTTTAGCAAACAAATTAAACCATAAATAAAAACAAAACTAAAGTTATTCCCACTATTTCCGCATATTTGCACCAGTTTGGAACTTAATAGATAAATGATTTCTTATAAAATAAATATGAAATCCCAAACAAAACGGAGATAGTATGAATAAACTTATTTACATTGCTGATGACGATGACAACATTAGAAATCTTTTGAAGACGTTCCTTGAGAGGGAAGGTTTTCATGTAACAGGCTTTCCCACAGGCGACAAGCTTTTTGAAGTATTCTCTAATTCACCTGCAGACCTCATTATCTTAGATGTAATGATGCCTGGCCACGACGGATTCTTTATCCTTAAAGAGATCCGTAAGACTTCAAATGTACCGATCATTATGCTCACTGCTAAAGACAGTGATGCTGATTATATCCAGGGCCTTGATATGGGCAGTGACGACTATTTCACAAAGCCCTTCTCACCTGTTAAGCTCGTTTCAAAAGTCAAGTCCATTTTGAAGCGCCAGGAAGAGATCCTCCGGAGGGATGCAGGGATCCTCGGAGAGTCGATTTCCAACAATGCCAAGACAGTGGGCTCGATCGTGAACGCGTCCTTCAATAACGCGACATGGTCAGAACGGATCTGGGGAAACCAGACACAGCTCCGGAATGAACTGTCATCACTGCTGACACAAGGACTGATCCAAGGCCGTAATCCCCGCGTGCTCGCTCCGGCATTGGAGAATATGTTCGGAGTGTCCAGGCGGAATGCTGAAAGGCTGATGGCAACCGAGCTGGCACGGGTCCAGACAGACGCGCAGATGCAGACGTTCAAAGAAAATGACATCGATGAGTACATTTTCCTGTCGATGGACACAGCCTGTCATGAATGCATGGCACTGAACGAACAGCACTTCCCTGTAAAGGACGCAATGCCGGGCGAGAACGCCCCGCCGATCCATCCGAACTGTCGGTGCAGTACGGCGGCGTATATTGATAGGGAAGCGGTCGAGAGGGAGTTGTTTGGGAATAAAGGCATAGAAACAGCAGGAAGCAACGTGCAACCTACTGGGGAGCTAGAAGTTCTTGGAAAAGCGGTTTTTAAAACCGGTGGAATTAATACAGCGAAATATGTTGATCAGAAAAGATTGATCAAAGAAGTTAAACGTGATTTTCATCCTGAGAATAACGCTACTGTAGTAACAAGTTTGAGAAACGACTTTAAAGCATGGATTAATTCTCTCTCCGAGAAGGTGAAGAACTCTGTTCGGAAATATACAAAAAATGAGGGAGATAAAGCTCCCAATCGGTTTTTTGAGAGAATAAACAGAGGATTACGTGAAGGAAACCTCGACAAAACGCTTCAAAAACATGTTGATAACATTTCGTCTGCTTTAAAAGAAGCTGTAGTAAAAAGAGATGTTATAGCTTATAGAGGGGTGGATGTTGATCCAACAATCGGCTATGAAATAGGAGAGCCGTTTTTAATGGATCAGTTTATTAGCACATCTGTAATAAAGAAGCATGCCTTTGGTAAAAAATACTTTCTCGAAGTATGGGTGAAGAAGGGAACAAAAGGAGCTGGATATATTGAAGAGATTAGTGAAATGCCTACGCAGAGGGAATTACTGATTGACAAAGATGTGGCATATAGAGTATTATCAAGACAAGGAAATCACATAATTTTGGAGGTTATCTGTGACTAAAAAAGAAGAAAAAAAAGCATTAAAAGAAAGACTCGATATGCTTGCCAAAGAACCATTGAGAGCTAGAAGGCCTAAAACAAAGGAAGAGATTGAAAGGTTAAAGAAGGCAGGCTGGCTTTAAGTCGCCCTAAAATATGTTATAGAATAAGCACTGGCAAAGGCTGGTGCTTTTTTAATGCACAAATATGATCACAATCAAACACACCACGCACCGCATCGAGGTCACAGGCCATGCCGGATACGCTGACGTCGGTCACGACATCGTCTGTGCTTCGATCTCGACGCTGGTGCAGAACCTGATTTGGTCCATTGAGGACCTGACAGAAGACACAATTCAATATGATGTAAATACCGGAGAGACGGTGATTACATACGGGAATCTATCAGAGCATGCGCAGCTCTTGCTGGATTCCTTTTTTATTGGCTGCAATGCTGTGGCCGCAACATGTCCCGAGTATGTTCGGGTGACCAACGTGAAGTCATAAAACTCATGGAGCAGTGAACGTGGCACTAAAAACATGGAGGTAACCAAATGAATGAAGAACTGAGAAAGTGGAACATGCAGTTATTCGCTGACGATGATCCAGAGCCGGAGGAACCGGAGCAGGAGAGCGAAGAGCAGGAAGAAAAGGAACCTGAGAAGCTCTCACTGACACAGGCAGAGCTTGACGAAATGATCAAAAAGGCGAAGGCAAAAGACCGGGCATCATTCCGTAATCAGCTGGAGAAACAGCTCAAGGCTGAACGGCCAAGATGAGCGCTGAGGAAAAAGTCAAGTATGAACTTGAACAGTATCAGAAGCGCGTGGCAGAGCTGGAGGCAGCGCAGACACAGGCACGGCTTCAGAAAGAAGCGGCCAAACTTCTGAAAGACAAGGACATCGACGCGAATGACGATATCCTTGAGTTCCTTGTCGGTACTGATGAAGAGGATACCGGCAAGCGCGTGGATGCCTTTGTTGAGGTGGTCGATGCGGTTGTAGAGAAACGTGAGAAAGCACGGGCAACCGGCAAAACGCCCAAGTCAACGAACACACAGCATGAGGAAATCTCAGAGATTCAGAAGCGAATCAATAAGTACAAATAACGGAGGTATTTAACATGAAATACATGAATCTTCAGCTTTTTGCTGCTGGTGATAACAATAATCAGTCGGCAAGATCTTATTCAAAAGAGTTTAAGGAACTGCTGCAGGCAGTATTTGCTCAGAAGTCCTACTTTGGTGATTTCTTTGCAGGTGGCCTTGAGGCGCTTGACGGAATCACAAACAAGAAGGCATTTTCTGTAAAGACTTCTGACGTGGCCTGCGTTGTCACGACCGGAGCAGTCGGCACAACCAGTGCTGCATACAATACCGGTGGAGCCATCGCTTTTGGCAACGGCACAGGAAACACCACACGTTTTGGAAACCGCACCGAGGTTATCTACACAGATACAGAAGTTCCGTATACCTGGGATTGGGTTATTCATGAAGGTATCGATCGTCATACGGTCAATGCTGACTTCGAAGCGACTGTCGCTGATCGTCTTGAGCTGCAGGCTCAGAAGAAGGTTGCTGCATTCAATGCAAGACATGCAGCTTTCATTTCGGCAAACGCTGGTGAAGAGATCACAGCTTCAGCAGACGTCAAGGATACGTTCAATGATCTGCACAAGTGGTTCGTGAACAAAGGCGTGTCTGCTACACTGTACG
>CADCJM010000030.1 GCA_902801755.1 Oscillospiraceae bacterium | reverse complement strand
CGTTTGCGGGAAGATTACCATTTAATTAATTTTTATATAAAATGATTGAGAAAATAATCGTTGTGTTATAATTAACCTGAATATTTATACGGAGGACGGCTCATGGCTACCTTAACAAGGCTTGCAAGCACGCTCACAGCGCGCTATTTCCCTTCCAGCTCGCTTACTGATGCTTTCTATCTCGACGGCAGACTTTGCGGAAAGAGAGAGACCAGACAGGCTGATATTACAATCGACAAAGATGAGAGAGGTTTCTTCTTCTCGCTTTTCACACATCCTGCGATCGAAGGTTTTGAACCCGGAACTATTCCGCCGTTTGAACCCCAGCTCCGCGGCCTCTGCAACGAAGTTAAGAATGGCCACAAAGAGATCGACGCCATGATCGAGAAGTTCCTGTCTACTGCAGTTGAAGTAGCCGGAACGACCAAGCTTATCGACAATGAGACCAGAGATCCTTATTTCACCGGTGTTATCGTCAGGGATTCAGAAGCGTTTGCCGTAACTATCGGCGGCGGTCTTGCATTCCTTTACAGAGACGACACGATGTTCCCTCTTACAGATGCAGGCATCCCCATGGAGCCCATCGATGCATACGGCAACAGAGTCGGTGACTTCCAGTATTACTGCTCTTCAAAGACAGCTAATGCTCTTTGGTCCAACTTCTTTACACTTACACCTGACGACTGCATCATCCTTTGCAACAAGGCAATCTACGATGCACTCGGCCAGAGAGAGATACTGAGGATCTTAACAGACGCTGAAGACCAGTGCGATGCAGCAGGTCTTATCCTCACACAGGCTTCCGCAAGAATGCCCAACACACCTATGCAGATCTCAATCTCATTCGTTGAGAGCGTTACCAAGGAAGAGAAGAGAGGCCTTTTTGGCAGAAAGAAGAAGAAGGACGACTACGAGAGCGAGACACATGAGCTTTTAGAGTCCACAGTAGAGGGCGGTGAAGTAGGAGCTGCAGCAAAGGCTATTGCTGATGCAGGTTTTGTAAGCCTCACTCCTGATGCACCTCTCGTTATCCCTGATATTAACGGTGATGTCCCTGCTGACGGCAGCGTTGCTTTCGGCGACAGGGCAGGCCAGCCTTCCGCACAGAAGATCCCCGACGATGCTCCTGAATTCCCTGATAAGACAGAGCCTATGGAAGAGCTCTCAGCAGAGGAAGCAATGAAGAAGATCTTCGGCGAGATGAAGGAATCAGCACAGAGCGATTCAGCGGCTGCAGCTAAGGCTGAGGACGCTTTCATTGCTGATTCTCCGTTTGTTTTCAATATCGATTCAGCTTCAGTATCCGCAGAGCCTAAGGTAATCAATCCTGAACCGGCTCCTGCAATGGAGACAGTTTCCACAACTGAGTTTACTCCTGATAATTCTGACGATTCACCTACGAAGCCTGTATCTGACATCAACTCACTCCTGTTCGGTGCAGGCGGTTCCGGAATCCTTGCGAAGGCTATTTCCGATTCTGCAAAGGAGACAGCAAAGGAGACATCAGTTTCAGATCTTAAGGAAGAGCCTGTTATCCCGGTTATTCCTGTTGCACCTGCAGCTCCTGTCGTACCTGAGGCACCCGTTGTTGTTCCCCCGGTCGTTCCTGTTGCACCCGCTCCTGCAGTAGTTAACAAGCCTGAAGAGATCGTTTTCACAGCAGGCGAGGTAAAGGCAGATTCAGGTGAGTCCGATGTTACCGCAAGCGCTGAAGATACTTTCGATCCTTACGGCAAGACAAGCGCACAGGAACTCAAGAACACAGCACCTCTCGTATTTGGTGAGGATATTGCTCCCAAGTCAGAACCTGTACCTTCCGAAGAAGTTTCTTCTATTCCTGTTCCTGAATATGAGATCAGGGAAGAGAAGCCTGAGATCAAGGAAGAGGACAAGCTTAATGTCGATTTCCCTGAAGTAGAGAAACCCGTTGAAGCAGCAGCTCCCGCAGCACCCGCTGTTTCTGCAGCACCTGCTGCTCCCGAAGCACCTGCAGCTCCTGCAGCTCCTGTGGCTCCCATTATCGAAGAGGTAGTTCCTGAAGCAGTTGCAGCACCTTCTGATGACATCATCCTTCCTTTTGGTGATCCTGCTTTCACAACAGCTGAAGCAGCACCGGCACCTAAGGCGGAAGATATCCCGCAGATGCCTCTCTACGATTCAGACAACTATAACAATCCTGTTAATGCAGTCGGTTCAGAACAGAATATCTCTGAGCCTTTCTATAACGCTTCTGTTTATGGAGATTATGCAAACCAGGCTCCTGCAGAAGTTCCGCCTTATCAGCCCTATGGCGCTGAAGCTTTCTCCACAGCTGATCAGAGCAGCTACGGCACATACGGCTACCAGAATAATGATATGCAGGGAGGTGTACCAATGGATAACAACGGATATCCTGATAACGGAAATGGTGGGAACGGATATGTTCCGGGTAACGATCAGGCTCCGGCAGGAGCTTATGGCGATTATTCCGGCGCAGGATATCAGGATCCCAATGCAGGTTCCCAGTATTATCAGCAGCCGGATGCACCTCAGGAAGCATACAGCGGTTACGGCGACCAGCCTCAGGCTTCCGCTTCTTCTTCTGCATCCTTAGATGAAGAATGGTTCAACAATATTCTCGGTGTAGATGATAACGGCGCAGTATACGGCGGCGACCAGAACTTCGGATTTAATGCTCCCGTTGAAGCTCAGCCCGCAATGCCTGATCCTGTTCAGCAGGCACAGTATACAAATCCCGGACAGACATCTTACAGACCTTCCGGTTCAGGCCCGAATAACACCGGCAGACCTCAGGGCAGTGCACCCCGTACAAGCGCATCTGCAGGCAAGGGCGGCAACGGCGGCGGAAAGAAGTTTAAGCTTAACCGCAACGGATATATGTTCATCGCGTTCCTTGCGATCCTTCTGATCTGCATCATCATCGTTATTTCACTGATCGCAAGAGGCTGCAGCAAGAATTCGAAGCCGACAGAGACAACACCTTCAAGTGTTACAGAAGAATCCACAACACCGCCTACGACAACAACGACTCAGGCTACATTGCCGGATGCTTCTGCTCCTATCGGATACTTCTGTTTCTCAGATCATATCGGTTACAGAACATGGTGGGATGTATTCCATTATATATATGGTATTGATATCGAGAAGAATAACGATCCTAAGATCGCTATCATCATCACGTACAACAAGCTTGATCCTACAACGTACCAGCCTAACAGCGGCGACCAGCTCCTCCTGCCTCCTAAGGGAGTTATCACCGGAGAGATCAACCCTACCTGGAACGCAGGCGGATCATCAGTTGGCGGTGAGACATCAGGCGCTGCAACAACCACCCAGGCAGAGGTCAACAGCTCAATCCATCTCACCTGATCGCATACAAGCGAAAATCATTACATAAAACAATCAGACCGCCTGCTGTGTATTTCACGGCAGGCGGCTTGTTTTTTGGCTATTTAGTCAACTCATTTTGTAACAAAAAAGTAAGATTCAAGTATATAATGCTATTGCTCTAATAATATCGCGCGAAAAGAGGGTTTTATAACATGCATAAGAAACTGTTCATACCTGGACCTATTGAGGTATCGCAGGATGTGCTGGAGAAGATGTCCACTCCGATGATCGGACACAGAACAAAGGATATGTCCGCTCTTCAGCAGTCTATCTCCGAGAAGCTCCAGAAGGTAATGATGACCAATAACACTATCGTTTTATCAACGTCATCAGGCAGTGGTCTTATGGAAGGTGCTGTAAGAAGCTTCACAAAGACAAGAGCAGCAGTTTTCTCAATCGGTGCATTCGGTAAGAGATGGCACAAGATGTGCACATCCAACGGCATCGCAGCTGACCTTTTCGAGTCTGAGCTCGGACAGCCCACAACACCTGAGATGCTTGAAGAAGCACTCTCCACAGGCAAGTATGACCTTATCACGATCACACAGAACGAGACATCAACAGGTATCCACAATCCCATGGATAAGCTCGCTGAGGTCTATAAGAAATATCCTGATGTTATCGTATGCGTTGACGCAGTCTCATCAATGGCAGGAGACTATATCCCTGTAGACGAGCTCGGCATCGACGTCTGCATCACATCAACACAGAAGTGTTTAGGACTTCCTCCGGGAATGGCCATCGCTTCCGTATCAGAGAAGGCTATCAAGAAGGCTGAGACAGTAGAGAACAGAGGTCTTTACTTCGATTATCTCGAACTCGTTAAGTTTGTTAAGGAAAAGCCTTACCAGTATCCTTCAACTCCTTCCGAGTCACATATGTTTGCTCTTGATTACCAGCTCGACAAGATCCTTGCTGAAGGTGTTGAGAACAGATATCAGAAGCACGTTAGACTTGCAAAGATCGCTCAGGACTGGGCAAGAGAGAACTGCGCACTCTATTCCAATCCCGATCACCTTTCTGTTACTGTTACATGCGTAACGAACACAACAGGAATCGCAACATCTGACCTTATCAAGGCTATGGGCGAGAAGGGTTACCTCATGAGCAACGGTTATGGTCCTTTGAAGGACAAGACCTTCAGAATCGCTCACATGGGTGATCTTACAGAAGAAGAACTTAAGACTTACCTTTGTGACCTCAAGGCCACGATCGATGAGCTTAAGGCAAAAGCTTGAAATTAAATTACGCTAAATATAAACGGGGGGAACCGAAAATGAAGATCCTTATCACAGAGAGCATTGCTGAAGAGAGCGTTCAGTATTTAAGAGACAGAGGCTATGAAGTCGAAGAATACCTCGGACATTCCCAGGAAGAGATCGAGCAGTATATCAAGGGCTTTGATGCTATCATCGTAAGATCAGCTACTAAGATCAACGAGACACTCCTGGATAATGCAGATTGCCTTAAGGCAGTAGGCAGAGCCGGAACAGGTATCGACAACATCGATGTTAAGGCTTGTACAGAGCACGGCGTTATCGCGCTTAACACACCTACAGCTAACAACATGGCAGCAGGTGAGCTCGCAGTAGGTCACGCTTTCTCTATCTTCCGTAACCTTTGCGCAGCAAATGAGGGCGTACACAACGGTGACTTCAGACGCGGCAACTGGGGTAGGAATCGAGCTCGAGGGCAAGACAGCAGGTATTATCGGTCTTGGCCGTATCGGTTCTATCGTATCCAGAAAGCTTAAGGGTGTAGGCATGAACGTAGTAGCTTACGATCCTTATGTTCCCCAGGAGAAGTTCGACAAGCTTGGAGTTGCAAGATGCAAGACTCTTGATGAGCTCCTTCCCCAGTGCGACCTCATCACACTTCATACACCTAAGACAAAGGAAACATACGGTATCCTTTCCAAGGAGCAGCTCTATAAGTGCAAGAGAGGCGTCAGGATCGTTAACGCTGCCAGAGGCGGCCTCGTAAATGAGCAGGATCTTGCTGAGCCTTCTTACAACAAGGCACCCGGCGAGCAGGAGTACGATAACGTTCTTCTCCACGCTCCCCACTGCTATATCACACCTCACCTCGGAGCTTCCACAGTTGAAGCAACAGCTAAGGTAGGTCAGGGAATCGTTGAGCTCATCGACGGCGCTTTGAAGGGCGAGCTCGTTGCAGCTATCAACATGCCCCAGTTCTCCGGCAGCATTGAAGACATCAAGCCTTACTGCTCACTCGCTGAGAAGATCGGCCGTATGTACTTCCAGGCAGAAGCTACACCTATCACAAAGGTTGAAGTCAGATACAGAGGTGAGCTTGCTGAGAGCTCCGGCACAGGCATCATCACACTCTCACTCATGATGGGTCTTTTGAAGGGTATGGGCAACGATCACGTATCTTATGTAAATGCACAGGAGTGCATGGACGAGAGCGGCATCGAAGTCGTTGAGACAAAGACAGAGTCCATCCAGAAGTACAACAACCTGATCAACGTTAAGTTCGTTACAGAGGACGGCAGAGAGCTTAAGATCAACGGTACAGTATTCGGACCTGACACAGAGGTTATCGTATCCTTCTTCGGTTATGAGATGAACTGCCCTCTCTCCAACACAGTTCTCGCTCTTAAGAACAACGATGTTCCGGGCGTTATCGGAAGGATCGCTACAGTTCTCGGAAGCCACAACATCAACATCGCTTCCATGCATTGGGGAAGAAAGAACCAGGACGGTTCTGACAATCCGCATGCTCAGGCTTTCGTTGCTATAGACCAGCCTGTATCCCAGGATATCATCGACGAGCTTTCAAAGGCTGAGGGCGTCCTCAAGGTATCGCTCTTAGAGCTCGGCTGATAACGGAACAATAAATTAGAATTTCAGACCGCAGAGGTTATACCGGTGAAATACCATTATTCAAGAAAAGAAGGTTGGCTGGGAAATCCCTGCGGTCTTGTTTATTTCAAAGGCAAATACCATCTGTTCTTCCAGCTTAATCCGTATCTTCCGAGGTACGGCCTTATGCATTGGGGACATGCTGTCTCAGAAGATCTTATAACATGGGAGGATCTCGCAGTGGCGATAAGCCCCGAGGATGAAGCCTCCTGCAATTCAGGTTCTGCGATCGTTCATGACGGCAGGATCTGGCTCTTCTATAATGCAACTTCAAGTTCCGGTGAAGAGACTGTAAAGGCAGCTTATTCAGATGATGGTGTCTGCTTTGCAAGACCTTCTGAAAATCCTGTGGTCACATCTCCTTTTGAGGACTACGGCAAGTTCAGGGAACCCTTTGTATTCAAGTACAACAACAGTTTCCGCATGATTGTCGGCGCTGGAAAAAACGGCATCGCCAGAGTCCTTCAGTATGAATCAGAAGACCTTCTGAACTGGAGATATATGGGCGAGCTCTTAACTGACGGCAGATTCGGAAGCGTTATCGAAGTCCCGCAGTTAGTTGAAGTTGACGGCAAATGGGTGTTCATTATCCAGAGCGAAAAGCATCTCCCCACAAAAGTCTTGTTTGCTGTAGGCGAATATGACGGGGAGAGGTATATTTTCGACGATCCGGAATACCCTTTTAAGTCCGTCGATATCGGAACAGATTTCTTATCTCCCGTGACCGGTGAAGATGAAGAGGGCAGGAAGATCCTTACGGCGTGGATGTTTTCCATGAAGATGAATTCCTCTGCAATAAGCCTTCCTGCTGAGATATCTGTCTCAAGGAAAGGTGAAGTCTGCCTTATCCCTTATGGAGAACTCCGTCAAAGACAGATCAGGGAGAGCAGGTTCGTAAGCTACAGCTCGGGAAGACTAAGAGTGCAGTTCGAAGGCCGCACTCTGTTTGACAAGGCATACAGGGAATGCCCTGAAATAAGTGTAATAGAAGATGTCGGAACCGTTGAGGTATACCTTAACGGCGGCAAAGAGATCATCTCAATGTTTATCTGTTAAAACATATGGCAAGAATACTTTCACAAGGCAGCGGATATCAGATCCTTTATAAAGAAAGAGGCGAAGACAGCGAGAAGATCGCGCCTTCCGGCATGTCAGCTTTATCAAGGCTTGATGTTCCCGTTCCCGGAATAATAGCTGTTGCTGATTCCGGCAAACGTATCAGGATACTTGATAAGAAATACTGTCTTGTCTGCCAGGGCAGGCTGGAAAATGAAGAAGGAGTTATGGAAGACCTTCTTTTCCACGATTCAAGGAGCAACCGCACGTTCCCTGTAAAGAGGATGAGGAAGGGCGTTAAGGAAGCCAGATTAAGCTACAAAGTCCTGTCTTATAACGCAGAGAAAGATCTCTCATACGTCTCGGTCGTACTGGACACAGGACGCACTCACCAGATAAGGACGCAGTTCGCTTCAAGAAAACATCCGCTTGCAGGAGACGGCAAATACGGAAGCAGGATAAAGTGCCCCATTGCTCTTGTCTGTGCTGAACTTACTTTCGATGAAGGCGAAGGAACAAAACCTGTAACTGTTAAGGCTGATCCCAAAGAAGAACTGCCCTTAGTCTGAAGACTTAATTTGCCGGCGTTACCTTGTAGACTGACAGGGTATCGTATGCGAAAACTCTTTCACCAAGCTGCTTGAATACTTCAGTATTATCGACGCCGAACTGGTAGCGCTCGATGTCGCCCATGACGATATATTCAATGTGATACTTGTTGATCAGTTCCTGGACCTCTTCAGGCGAATCGCTCCAGTAGATAGTATCGACGTCTTCGTGTCTGGGAGTGATATAGAGTGTCCAGACATCGTTTGCAGGATCAGATACGAGTATATCCTTTTCCTCGTCAATGATTCCGTGGAAACGCCAGAGCCACTCGTGTGTGAGCCAGCCGAATACAGTAGGATTGCCTGTATAAGCAGAGATAATGCATTTATCTGTGTAGCTGTCTCCATATGCTTCGCAGATAACATGAGAACCCTTGATCTCTTTGTTGAACCATTCGCTGCACAACTTATATGACATGAGATTACCGGAGTAGTTTTCCTCAACGGCACTGCTCGCGTAATAAGTCAGGTAATTGGTGCCGTCGATTCCCTTGTAGTTTGCAGGTGACAGGTCTTCGCCGCAGCGCTGCTTCAAAGTTACCATTGTGTAGTGTGCGGGAACGAGAAGCATGATGATGAAAGCGATCGCAACAGCGAAGAATGCGGTCGAGTATTTTCCATGCTTGTTAACGAACCACAAAAGCCTGATGACAGAATAGATCATTGCGATTGAGAGAATGATGAATGCTGCAAAGCAGAACTTGAACATGGTGTTCGAACGGAGGTATCCGTAAGTATAGATATCTCTTACATAGAAGATCTCAGGGGCTATTATCATCATGAGTCCTACGACGACCATTCCGCAGACGAAGATATCGATGAGATTGCGCTTGCAGAAGAATGCCTGGACAGGATTTGTGTATTCCTCGGTATCACCGATAACTGTGCCTGTGACAGACTTCTTTTTCGCTTTTGTATTGGAAACATATCTGTAGTTCTTTAGAACAAAAACGATAACAAAGAATGTGACTGTGATGATCACGTGAGTTCCGTAAAGTATGAAGAGCTGGTAGAAAGGCGACCTGTTCTGGACCTTTCCAAGGGAATTCGAGATCATGTCGAAGTTAAGATTGAAAGGAAGTGCGGTAAGTGAAGCAAATGAGAACAGGAAGCTCATCTGGAATGATGTTCTCGGAAGGGCTGAAGGACTTACAACGCTGAACAGGAAAGATGCCACCATCAGTACTGATTCAAGGATGAAAAGCATAAGCGGGCTGCTTCCCTTTGACAGGTAGATAAGAAGGATCCCGCCGACGTTTGCAAGGAATACGAAAATGCCAGCAGGAGTTGCGAACCTGACCGATCTCACCGTATTTACTATCAGAAATCCCATCGCGCAGTAAATGAAGTAGATAAGGAAATCCCAGTAGTTTGTCATCTGTGCGCAGCCAAGAAGGATAGCGCATAAGATGAGATGCATAGGTACTGATGAATCAAATTCGACAGCCAGTCTTGAAGAGCCTGAGCTTAAGTTCTCAAGAGAGCCGTTGACTTTGAGTTCGTCTCCGGACGGGAGCTTTACTGAAGCTATTGCGGCCAGGATGATTGCCGTGATGAGAAGAACGATCATCATGGAGATGACGTGTGCGTGAAGGTCGCCTACGATGTAGGAATAGAAAGGGAATTCGTGGATCGTATGATCGCCGCCGTTTAATTCGATCTCCGGGTTCCAGCCGATATATCTGGTACTGTCGGGATAGAAGAAACTGTCTGTTCTTCCGACTTCAATGCCCCAGGACTGGAAAGTATGAAGGAAGCTGTTGCCGAAGCTGTTCTCATCGTAGAAGAATGAGTGTGAGTTGCCCCACAAAGATACGGCGCAGGCTGTTAAAAAGCCCGATACATATTTAATTATCTTATTGTCAATGAAGCCTCTTTCAACAGCTGCTTCGATAAGGAATTTTCCGATGGAAAAACTCATCGCAAAAGGAATTGCAGTCGCAGAGCACATTGCGAGATTGTATCCCACACCGGGTGCTACGCCCGTCGCCTTGATGACTACAGTCCAGATGAACTGGCCGAAATAATAGTAGTTGATCGAATAGCCGGAGAGCCACATGTCGTGTGCAGGAAGAGTGTCATCTCTTAACATTGACATGATGAAGCCGTAATCCATATATTTTTCCTGTCCGTTGATGTCCGGCAGGAATCCCTTGAAATAGCACATCAGGAAAAAGATGATGATAAATACCGTCTCTTCGACGACTATGGCTTCTACAAAGCCCGGGCTTGTCATCTTATCGGTAAGTGATTTCCTGAAAGTCTTCGGAATATAACAGATTGCAGCTACGATGAGTGCAGATAAGAGTATGCAAAGGATATTTAATCTGAATATTTTAAGATGAGTAAGAGTCCAGAGAACAAGACTTGTAAATACAAGGCCCATTGCCTGGGACAGGATGAATCCGCCTGAAGAGAATCTTTCCCAGATCTTTGTTGCAAGAGGAAGCGTTACAAGACCTATCAGAAGAAGACAAAAAGCCCACCAGAGACAGCTGGCGGTATCTTTGCTCTTCATGGTGAAAACGCCGAGGATGGTTGCTATTGCAAACGGGAAAAGTAACAGGAAGTAACGTAAAGGAGACGCAGGGCCAAACTTTGCTTCATCGGAAAGCTTACTCATGAAAGAACTCCTTCGATTGTTTCTTTGGAGATGGATTCCTGAGAATTGAGATCAGTTACAGGAGTGTGATCAGAAGCTCTGGTAAGTGACTCCTCATAGGACCTGATGATCTCGGAGCTGATCCTGCCGGCGAGGCTTACAACGGAATCCATGTGATTTTCCGGCGCGTCGTTTGTAGCGAACTTGGTAAGTCCCGTTGAGCATACAAAGAGATTCTCACAGGGATTTGTAAGATCGATCTCAGGATACTGCGATGTGAGCGCATATCTTGTTTTGGTCAGACGCCAGGATTTAACGTCAGACTTACGGAGCGACGGATAAAGCTTGCGCAGTCCCGCAAAATACTTGAGCATGATCTCTGCATCCGAATCGATCCAGAGCGCGTCAGTAATAGAGCACGAACCGACGAGATATACTACGGCACCGCCGTAATTGCGCTCGCCGAAAGCGCTCGTATGGTTGATTATGGCCTTAAAGGGAAGACCGTAATCTTTAGCGGGCACCTGATAGAACATCTGTGACACCTCGTGCTTCATTACCATCATGGCAGTGATCTTTGCACTGTATGTGATGTTCATAAGGATATCCCTGTCATCCATCGGAATAGGAAGACCATGGCTGACATTGACGAAGGTTCTGCATGAACCTGTAAATACAACATAAGTACTGTCGATAACGACTCTTGTGGAGTTGGAAAGTATGCAGCTCGTCCTGTACATGCCGTTGCCCAGGCGTGCGATCTCTGCAACCGTAGTCGAGTAGCAGATCTTTCCGCCGTTATCCGTTATTGCCTGCATGAGGCTTGATATAAGGCACGAAAAACCGCCTTCGTAGTATCCGACCTTACGGTGTGAAGCTTTGCCGGACCATGCCGAATCAAACCATGAGATCTTATCATCTACACCCATCTCCTTTGAAAGTGCGAGCAGAGCTTTGTCGCTCTTTCTTAAGTGGTGGGGGAGGAGCTCTAAGTATTCCCTTCCGATTCTGGTATAAGCAAGAAGACCGCCGGGGGAAGCAAGCTCCTCAACGACAGTTACATTGAAGCCTGCCTTGGCAAGCTTCATTCCGCAGGTCAGACCCGATAAGCCGGATCCGATTATGCAGACAGTTTTCTTCTCATCCAAAAAACCGTTGTCAGAATCCATTATTCGATCTTCTTTGCCTCAAGATAGAATCTCTTTTCGAATGCTTCGCCCATAGAGAATGTCTTTCTGGGGAAGACGCCTTCCTTCTCGACTGTGCCGAAGAAGGTATCTTTGCTTATAGCGGGAACGAGGACACCGGTATTGCCTGCAGAAGCAAGCTTTCTTACGGAGTCTTCGCCGTGAATGTAATCGCACTCAAGACCTAAGCTGTCTATCATCATCTGTACGGAGCCGACAGCCAGAGTGTGGGGAGGATTTGCAAGAGAGACCTTAACGTCCTTTGCACCTTCAGTGACAACAACGAATGTCTGAGATCCGTCGTCCGGGCCGTCGGTCACGATGCCGTTGTCCTTGAAATATTCCTTGGCCTTAGCGATGAATTCCTCGCCTGAGATATTGAAGATAACTCTGTGGATAGGCTCGAAATCAAGGCCCTTGTCGTGGATATTAACGATCTCAGCAAGCGCATATCTTGCAGGGTGGCTGAGCTTCTCTTCTTCAGAAAGACTGCCTCTGATATTCTCCCAGTGAGCCTTAGCTGAAGCCAGTGAGTGGTTGCCGTCGCCTACGAGGAATAAAAGACCATCAGCGTTATCTGCCTTAAGAGTCTTAAGGCCGTTAACGATAGATTCAGCAATTGGTGAACCGTCAGGGATGAATGTGCCTCTGATGTGGCCTGAACCGAGCATGAGATCTGTGTCATACAAAGGCTTCAGACCTTCAGCTTCTGCCATATCAAAAGCCTTCTCGATCGTAAGGCCCTTAGGGTCATCGATTAAGATCATGATATGAGGGAGCTCAAGCGGAGAATTAGCCCTGATCCTTACTCTGGGCGGGATCCTTGAGAGGACTGTGCCTTCTGTAGCTCTGCAGATGTTCTTATTGCCGGGCTCGAAGCTGTAGCCTTCAAGATCGATAGCAGCCATAAGGCCTTTTCTGGAAGGGTGGAGCTCTGTTGCTCTGTCTACCAGAATGAAGCCTGTTCCAAGACCTGTAAGGACGCCGTCATCAAGATATTTTCTTGCTGTCTTGGCGATCGAGCCGAGCTTTTCTGTCTCTTTGTCAGTTCCGAGATAAACTTCGGGAAGTACGAGATTAAGTGTTGAAGGCGCACCGCCCACTTCTTTCTCGCATGAAGCCCAGTATTCAGGCTCTGATGTATATTGGTCGCAGGCAATTACTGCCCATTTTCTGAAATCTGTTCCCTGCTGCGGAATAAGAATGTCCGGCACCGCAAAGCCGAGTTCGCTGATAGTTCTCACTTTATATATACCCTCTAAACAATAAAAGTGCCTTTCATTCTATCACGGACAGAGGCTGTTTTGGGGATAAAATCAGGCATTTTTTAATTTTCGGAAGTGCCCGAAAGAATGTTCTTTACAGGTTTTCGCAGATTCATTGGCAAATCCCTGATGCAGGAGGTTTCCGCGCTTAACTTACTGTACGGTTAATGGTACTATATATCTGTTCGAAAACGGCCTGGAACCGGCTGTTCTCAGGAGGATCTCCAGCTTGAATGCCCTGGTGAAAAACAAGAAGATCATAACAGTGTTTTTCTGCTTTCTTATCGTTCTTGCGGTATGCCTTAAGGTGTTTACTTTCAGGGCAGGAGTGCTCGATGAATTATGGCCTTACGACCTTTGCCGGGCGATCACGATGGGGTTCGTTCCCTATAAGGATTATCCGATAGTTTCCATGCCTCTTTTCGGCTATCTTTTCACGATCCCGCTTTTGATCTCAAGGACTCTTTTTGCATACAGGGTAATGACAGCAATATTCTTCTCTGTGATGCTCGTTGTCATGTACCTTCTCATTGAGAAAAAGACTTCTGCAGGCTACGCGCTCTGCGCTGCTTTGTTTGCGGCGAGGTTCGTCGAGCTTGCGACATATAACATGCTGATAATGTTTGAGGCGCTTCTCATCTTATGCTGCCTGAGGCTTAAGAACAGGAAAACAGGCTTTTTCCTTATCGGGATCCTTGCAGCTCTCGCGCCCCTTACCAAGCAGTCTTCAGGCAGCATCCTGCTGCTTCTTGTAACAGGTCTGGTCTTCTTTTCTGCGATCAGAAACAGAAATAAAAAACTCTTTGCAGTATATCTTGCAGGTGTTGTTATTCCGCTTGTGATATTTCTGATATATCTTGTCTGCACGTCGTCTTTTTATGAGTTCTGGGACTGCTGTTTCCGGGGACTTTTCAGCTTCGGAGGAGAAAATGCAGCGATCCATCCGGAAGGCACTCTTCCTATGGTCGTCACCGTTATCGCGGGAATTGCGGGAGACATATATTTCTGGGTCAAAAAGCGCGATGAGGAAAGCCTGTTCCATCTCCTTACGGGCATTGCCGTTGTAAGCAATGCTGTGCCGATATTCGAGTACTATCACATCGTAATGGGAGGCTTATTTTTCCTCATTCCGGTCACATATCTCATCAGGGAATTTGCGCCGAAGATCATTCATATCAATATTGCTCCGGTAATAGCTGTCATGATCCTGGGAATCATCGGATTCTTCTCTTTTGATGTGATTTTAAATCCCCGTCTTTCCGGCAAATGGGAAGAATTAAAGCTGATTCCGTCAGCGGGAGAATTCGATTATCTTGAACCCCTTGTAAATGCGAAAAACAAGCTTGAGAGCGAAGGGAAAAACGTTGTTGTTTTCTCATCTTCTTCAGTCGTTCTGGCGATCCTGGATGAAGACTGCGATCCGCCTTATGACATGTTCCTTAAAGGTAATCTTGGCTCAAAAGATCCGCTGGATTATGCAAAAGAAGCATGCGGTGACAGTAATAACGTGATCTTCATCACAAGAGATTACAATGAGGAAAACAGGCAGAATCCTGACGGCATACTGGAATATGTGGAATCACACTGCGACCCTGTCGGCTCTTATGAAAACTGGATCATATACAGTCCTAAAAACAATTAATGAAACTGTTCTATAGAGGGAGGCACACTTATGGCTAACAGCGAATTATCCAAGCTCAAGATCCTTTTTATCTACGATTATTTCAAGAATGAAGTCAGTTCTTCGGGCGGCAAGGAATCGGTCTCTGTAAGTGAGCTGATCTCATATCTGGAGAATAAGACCGGCACCACATTTGAGCGCAAATCTATTTATGCTGATATCGACAAAATCAATGAATATGTCAGGATGTCCGGCCAGACATCCGATACCGACTGGATCTTCTCGGAAGGCAAGAGATACAAGCGTTCCGACTTAAACGGCGAGATCCTTATAGATGAAGCAAGACTTATAGTTGATGCAATAAGCACGACGACATTCGTCGATTCCGATCTTTGCGAGAAGATCATCAATATGTTCCCCTCATACTTTTCGGGCGATTATCAGAAGCGCGTGCTCTATCCGCACTATGAGAAGGTCGACAGAAAGTGCATTTCGAGGCTCAACAACATAAGAACAGCGATTAATGACAAGTCGGCGCTCAAGATCCCTTACGGCTACAAGCTCGGAAGCGGACTTACTGAGCTCTCCGACAAGATCGTATCGCCCATGGCGCTTGACTGGGAGAACAACTGCTATTACCTGATCGCCATAGATAATGCAGAGGCTAAGGACCTTCCGAGAGACCAGGCCCTTTCTGCGGCATTGAGACGCTACAGGGTCGACCGTATGGCAAATATCTGCTTCTCGAACGCCAAGTATATTGATTTTAAGACAGACAGGCTCAGGGAGCAGGAGATAAAGAACTTTATCGACAATTCGCTCTCCGCTTTCTCGAGCAGTGAAAGGACCCAGCTCGGCCTTACGATCAGGGGCAAGACCAGAAAGGACGCGCTCAAGGCTTATGGCGCCTTCGCTTCCAAAGTAAATGACAAGATCAGGATCGCTGACGATACCAAGCTCGAAAAGGGCATCCTCGAGATAAATGTCGTTACCGGCAGGGCGCCGACGCTTTATACCGATCTTTTCGAATTATCGACGTTTGAGAACGTGGAGATCGAGATCCACAGTGAGGAAATATGCCGTGAATACGCCGAATATATTAAGAAGGCAGCCAAGGCGGCAAAACTTGATACGCTCTGATTGCAAAGAACTATCAAACGATTTATAATTTCTAAGTTTTATTATTATTAAGGAGTAGCACCGATGAGACAATTCACTTCAAAAGAGCTCAGAAAGACCTGGAAGGAATTTTATATAGAAAGAGGTCATGTTGATGTAGGTGCCGTTTCACTGGTATCTGACGGTTCAACTGGCGTATTGTTCAATGTCGCCGGAATGCAGCCTTTGATGCCTTACCTTCTCGGCGAGAAGCACCCTTTGGGAACAAGGCTTTGCAATGTTCAGGGTTGTGTACGTACAAACGATATCGATTCAGTAGGTGACAGAAGCCACGTTACATTCTTTGAGATGATGGGCAGCTGGAGCCTTGGTGATTATTTTAAGGAAGAAAGATGCAAGTGGAGTTACGAGCTCCTTACTGACGTTTTCGGATTCGACAGGGATCATCTCGCAGCTACGGTTTTCGCAGGCGATGAGAACGCTCCCAGAGATGAGGAAGGCGCACAGTTCAGAATCGCTTCCGGATTCAAGCCTGAGAATATCTACTATCTCGGTGCAGACGATAACTGGTGGGGATTGGAGTACGGTCCCTGTGGTCCGGACAGCGAGATGTTCTATATCGCTGACGTCCCTGACTGCGGTCCCAACTGCGGCCCCGGATGCTCATGCGGCAAGTATACAGAGATCGGTAATGACGTTTTCATGCAGTATGAGAAGCACCAGGACGGTCACCTCACACCCTTAAAGCAGAAGAACGTTGATACAGGCTGGGGTCTTGAGAGAATCCTCGCTTTCCTTAACGGTACAAAGGACGTTTACAAGACAGACCTTTTCACAGAGGCAATTGCTTATATCGAGAACGCATCAGGCGTTAAGTACGATTCTGACGAGAAGCTCACAAAGTCAATGAGAGTTCTTGCAGACCATATCCGTACAAGCGTTATGCTGATCGGCGACGCTGCAAAGCTCGTTCCTTCAAATGCAGGCGCAGGCTACGTATTAAGACGTCTCATCAGACGTGCCGTAAGACACGCAAGAACACTCGGCCTTTCCACAGAGCAGATCTTAGGTCTTGCAAAGATCTATATCGACAGCGTTTACGATGACAGCTATCCGCTCCTTGCAAAGAACCGTGAGTTCATCTTGAACGAGCTCGACAAGGAGATCGCAAGATTCGAGAGCACTCTTGAGAACGGTATCAAGGAATTCAAGAAGATATTAGATGATAAGAAGGCAGCAGGTTCTTCTGCTATCGACGGTGATTCCGCATTCTATCTTTACGATACATTCGGATTCCCTATAGAGCTCACAGTCGAGATGGCTTCCGAAGAAGGCCTTACGGTCGATGAGGAAGGCTTTAAGGCTGCTATGGAAAAGCAGAAGGAGACAGCAAGAGCCGCTACAAAGGCTAAGGGTGATCTCGCACTTTCCGTAAATGAGATCCCTGAAGAAGTTGCCAAGGATTCCAATGCTACAGAATACGACGGTTACGATGACCTTAAGTGTGATGCCAAGGTTATTTATATCCTGAGATCTGACGATGAAGGCATCAAGTCAGTTGACAGTGCAGCAGAAGGCGACGACATCATCGTAGTTACTGACAAGACAGTCCTTTATGCTACGATGGGCGGCCAGATCCACGATGAAGGTAAGATCTTCACAGACAGCTTTGAAGCAGAGGTCATCTCAGTAGATAAGGATGCCCAGGGCAAATATCTCCATACTCTTAAGGTAGTTAAGGGTACTGTATCCACAGGTGAGACAGTCAGCATCGAAGTTGATAAGAAGAACAGACTTGCGATCGCAAGGAACCATACAGCTACACATATTTTGCTCTCAGCTCTCCAGAAGGTATTAGGAGATCATGTTGAGCAGGCAGGTTCTTATGTAGGCAATGACCGTTTAAGATTCGACTTCAATAACTCCCAGGCAATGACAGCCGAGGAAATCTGTAAGGTCGAAGAGATGGTAAACGATGTTGTCCTTCAGGCTCTTCCTGTTGAGACAAAGGTCCTTGCTATTGAGGACGCTAAGAAGCTCGGCGCTACGGCAATCTTCGGCGAGAAGTACGGAGAGGTCGTAAGAGTCGTTGCAGTAGGCGGCTTTGAAGCTCCTTTCGATCTCGAGTTCTGCGGTGGTACACACCTCAAGAACAGCGCACAGATCGGCCAGTTCAGGATCGTTTCCGAGTCCGGCATCGCAGCAGGCATCAGAAGAATCGAAGCTGTAACAGGCGAGAGATGCTATGAGATGAACAAGGCTGACAGGAACCTCATCGATGAGGCAGCAGCTGCTCTTAAGACTCCCAAGGATAAGATCGTTGAGAGAATCGATGCTCTTCACGCAGAAGTTAAATCTCTCGAAAAGGAACTTGCCGAGATCGAGAAGGCAAAGGCAGGTTCATTTGCTGACAGCGCAGTATCCGGTGCAAAGGATATCGGCGGCGTAAAGGCAGTCATTGCAGCTTGTGATGCAGCTGATGCGGCAGCTTTGAGAGATACAGCAGACAAGATCCGTGACAAGCTCGACTGCGGCGTTGTATTCCTTGCTGCAAACGGCGGTGACAAGCTCCTTTTCACAGCCATGGCTACAAAGTCTGCTAACGAGAAGGGCGCTCACTGCGGAAACATCATCAAGGAAGCTGCAAAGGTCGCAGGCGGTGGCGGCGGCGGACGTCCCGACATGGCTCAGGCCGGCGGCAAGGATGTCTCAAAGCTTAATGACGCTCTTGCAAAGGCTGAGGAAGTATTGGCTTCACAGGTTAACGGTTAAAGGAGAAAAGCTATGTGCTTATTTTGTGATATCGTTGCGGGCAAGATCCCGTCAGCAAAAGTATATGAGAACGATTATGTATACTGCTTCAAGGATATTAATCCCGTAGCACCCGTGCACGTTCTTGTTGTTCCCAAGAAGCATTTCGGCAACATGAACGAACTGGCTGCAGATCCTGAGGGAGCTCTTTATTCCGCAGAGATCACCAAGGCCATCGCTGAAGTAGCTAAGATCACAGGCGTAAGCGATGCTTACAGAACGATCAACAACTGCGGCGAAGGCGCTGGCCAGACCGTTATGCATGTTCACTTCCACGTGATCGGCGGAACAACTCTTACGGAGAAGCTTATCTGATCCTATGGCTAGAATGAGAACCAAGCGCAATATACCTGCGCGCATGGAAAAATGTCATGAGCGCTGGTTTGACGCGCCTATGTTAAACCGCGGAAAGTGGAGAGAAGCATGCGGCTTTTCTGAAGATGTTCCGGTCTGGCTTGAGATCGGCTGCGGCAAGGGAAAGTTCTGCTCCGAGATGGCATTAAGACATCCGGAAGTCCTTTATATCGCTATGGAAAGGGACGCTTCAGTCACTCTGGCTGCTATCGAGAAGGCTCATGAACTTGAGATCCCCAATCTCTTCTTTATCAGAGGCGATGCGGGCATTATCGAGAACTACTTTGCCGAGAATGAGGTAAACAGGATATTCCTTAATTTCTCTGACCCCTGGACAAGGCAGAACAAGCCCAAGAGACGTCTTACTTACAGGGATTTCCTTGCCAAGTACAAGGTCATGATGAAAGATGGCGGAGCCATCGAATTCAAGACTGACAATGACGATCTTTTCGACTTTTCGCTGGGCGAATTCGAAGCAATGGGATTCACATTGTCTGATGTCACAAGAGACCTTCATAACAGTGAATGGAACGAAGAGAACATCCGCACGGAGTTCGAACAGAAGTTCGCTGACCAGGGCATCACGATCAAGAGAGTCGTAGCAAATCTGTAATTTTTGGAACGGAAAATATGGAACTTAACAAATGTCCCAACTGCTCAGGGAAGCTTGTGCTTGCAAATAACAGAAAAAGACTTGTCTGTTCATACTGCGGAAGCGAATTTCCTTTGGATGAAGCCACCAGAAACGAGATAGGCAACCAGCCCGTAAACATGGACTGGTTCATTTACGACTGGGACCTGAAAAGCCTTCAGGAGAACGATTCCTGCAAGACAATGATCCAGGCTTTCATCAGGACATTGAACGATTACGAGACATCTTCCGCAATTGAATCCTACATGCGCGAATACCTCATGGGCTTTGACGATGTCTCTGCAAACGGTATCCGTGAAGAGAAGATGAAGGATGTTGCTGGAAGGCTCACTCCGGATCTTCTCCCTGGTGAGCGTATCGTCCTCTATTACGATGACGGCATTCTGATCCATGGCAAAACAGGAGTCGTGATCACCGATAAGCGTACGCTCTTCGTTGACAGAAAGAACTTTAAATCCGTTATGCATGTGTCTATCCCGTTTATCGATGTTTCTTTTTCATCGGGATATCCGAAGGTGCGCCTTGGAGATAAGTATGGAAATGACCTCGGAGGCGGCTGCGGATTTGTATCCCACTTTGATCTTGAAGGCACGGTAATGGCACTGATATGTGCTTTCGCATTCGAACAGAGACCTGACAGGCCTAAGATAAGGCTGGTCGGCGGCAATAAGTAAATCCGGATTATTTTCTTGCGAAAAGATATACTTCTGAGTTCTCGTATTTAAGCTCAAAATCGTCATCGTAGAGAAGTGACATCAGAAGATACCTGTCACTTGTTCCGTTGAGAAGAAGATAGTTGAACTGGTATTTGTCTGTAAAATCCCTGTAGTACATATTTGCCGAACGGAGTTCATAGTATTCGCTGTAATAATCGAATTCACCGTTGTTCTGTATCAGGAACAGCTCTGCTCTTCCATCGATATAAGGATGGAAGTCCTTGTATTCCATATACTGGCCGTCGCTGAAATTTGCATAGAGAACTACAGGATCTTCGCTTTTACCGAGGATCTTTGCGACTTCGTCCAGACGGTCGTAATGAGCTGTCCTTCCGGGTTCTGCCACGAGTGACTGGACCAGATATTCCGTGCAAAGACAAACGGTAAACATTATCAGCAGTGCCGCGAGCATTATCCTGACACGGCGCGTGAGCTTGGATGTGATGCTCGAAGGAATCCTGATCTCGACGTCCTTGATCATATATGAGAATGAGGATACACCGAAAATAAAGAAATAAGGTGTTCCCTTCCTGTGCAGCAGTGCAAGGAGCAGGGTGCCGAAGAACAGGCAGAAGAACCTTACGGAAAAACGCTTTTTGTTATAGAAGAATCCCGCAATGACCATGATAAAGATAAGTCCGAAGAGCATCTTGCCGATGTGTGTTCCGATGTCTGTAGGAAGCATCTCATAGATCGTGGTGCCCAGCTGGTTTTCGCCGTAGGATGCGAACAGATAGAACATGTTGTCGGTCCCGTAAGGGTTCGCAAGTCCCACGATGGCGCCTGCGGCAAATGCTGCAATAAGTGCGAGCAGACTGCCCTCAGCTTCCAGCTTAAAGGCTTTGATCTTAACGGGTACTGCGCCTGCGATATAGGGCAGCATAAATACAAAGATCATCGGCCACATGGAAGCATGGAAATTGATCAGTGCAAGGGAGATCAAAGGGATCCCGGCAAGGTAAATGTTCTTCCTGGTACTGACATGCTTTTCGAGTATTAAGATCTCCAAAAGGAGCAGGATATAAGTAAAAATCTGGGGTCTTGTGACTATGAGCTGGTTAAATATCAGGAGGTCAGTTAAGCCTGCAAGCACAACGGATACCAGCTCATTCTTTGTTATAAGAAGATTAAGACGGTATGTGAGAGCGCAGATGCACGCATAACAGCCGTAAAGAAGACAGAAAAGACCGATCCTGCCCAGGCGTGAATATACAAAATAGAAGATCACCGTACTGAGCCACTGCTGTACGACGAGCTTCATGTTTGAGTGCATTGAAAGGAAATCAGTGTGCGGGAAGCCGTTATTTACGATGTGTTCACCGGTCTTGTAAAGGAACCAGAAGTCGTTATCGATAGTTCTGAACCTGCAGCAGGCGATCACAAAAGGGAAAAGCAGAAGAATGACCTTGAGCCAGACCGGAAGCTTGTTTTTTACTATTTGAGGTTCTTTCATTATCTCTTCTCCGCGGGGGTGATAGTGAAATTATATCACGCGAACAGTGAAGCAAAAATCGTTTGAGGTAAAAAGTGGGCAATAAGCCTCTTTTTTATTAAAATTTACATTCTGATGACGAAAATTCTGTGGAAAACCCTTTTTCAGTGGAGTAGAATTCTTAAGGTGCAGACCATAGAGCACTATAAAAGTTTAATAATCCCGGTTAAGGGAATTTAGGAGGAATTCAATATGGCAGTAAAAGTTGCGATTAACGGTTTCGGTCGTATCGGTCGTCTTGCTTTCAGACAGATGTTCGGTGCAGAG